>CAUTTP010000047.1:0-22195 GCA_963541305.1 uncultured Prevotella sp. | reverse complement strand
GTATATATAGAAGTATAGTGAATGAAAATATTTGGATTACCATCGACAGATACGATAAAAGCGAATCATATCATGTTCCTTTAACCGAAGAGAACTGGCGGTTTATTCCCTATATCCGAGAGTTGGAAAAGCATAAGGAGTTCTTATACAAGCCCTGATGAGACTTTTATCAAAGAGCATCCGTAAAATCATTGGGGTTCTAATATAGCAAACCTTCTTACCGGCGAAACGCGTTGAGCAGGCGGCATACCTCTTCGACCTCCCCGTCGGTCATGGTGGGGTTGCAGGGTATGCTGAGTTCAGTATGATGGATATGTTCGGTGATGGGGAACGAGAGGTTGCTCCACTCCTTATAGCATGCCTGCCGGTGAGGGGGGATGGGGTAATGAATCATGGTGCCCACACCGTGAGTTTCGAGATATTGCTGCAACTCGTCGCGCTGCTCGCACAGCACAGGGAAAATGTGGTACACACAGCTTTCGTCGCGGCAGGTCGTGCCTTTCGCCAGCGGCGCGGCCATCTCCCACTGTGCCTTGCCGGGAAGCACGATCGCGGGATTGTCGATGTACGTGTAATAGTGGCCGGCAATAGTCTTGCGCCGCAGGTTCTCCTCGTCCAGATACTTGAGTTTGACGCGGAGCACGGCTGCCTGAATCTCATCCATTCTGCTGTTCCTGCCTAAATAGGGGAACACGTATTTCTCGCTCGATCCGTAGTTACCCAGAGAACGCACCATTTCCGCCAGTCGGTTGTCATTGGTCGCCACTGCCCCAGCATCGCCCAAAGCACCCAGATTCTTGCCGGGATAGAAAGAGTGGGCGGAGGCGTTATAATTCACTATTCGTAATTCACAATTCATAATTGGATAACCGTTTGCGCCAGCGAATTGTGAATTAAAACACCCTGCTGCTTGCGCATTGTCTTCGACCAGCACGAACTGGTGGCGGTCGCAGAGAGCCTGTATGCCGGGAGTCCACGCATTGCGCCCGTAGAGATGGACGAGCAAGAGGGCACGTGTGCGTGGCGTAACAGCCTCCTCTATTCGCGTCTCGTCGAGCTGGAGCGTGTCGCCCCGTGGCTCCACCAACACAGGCTTGAGGCTGTTTTCGGTGATAGAAAGAATAGACGCGATATAGGTATTGGCAGGCACGATAACCTCGTCGCCATCGCGCAACACACCCAGCTCCTTGTAAGCGCGGAAGATGAGCGTCAGGGCATCCAGTCCGTTGCCGCAGCTCACACAATGCTTCGTGCCGACATACGCGGCATACTCCTGTTCGAACCGAGCCGTCTCCTCGCCCTGCAGATACCATCCGCTGTCCACAACACGCGTCACCGCCTCCATGATCTCATCACGGTGCAAGGCAGTTATGTTTTTTAAATTGAGATAATTCATAAAGGAGAAACTACATACTCATACCAATCATAGCACACTCCACGCCCCCCAAACCCCTCCTTTTGGAATATCAGACCGGCATTGAGGTCGTGCCCGTCGCCATCGCTCGACTTACCAAAGTCGAAGCAGGGCACTGTGGCATACACCTTATTTAATAGAAAGTCGAACAATATGTCCAGCGCACCGAGCCTTTTACCCTCCGCCGAGGCAGAGATATACTGCGTATGTACCACCTGCGGGGTCTCGTAGATGAGCGTTCCACCCAATGGGCGGTCGCCGAGACAAGCCATATAGAGCCTGATATGCCGGGGGAAACGTGCTTTGAGGAGCTGCATTTCAGCCAGTGTATGCACCGGACGGGCAGCATACCTACGGGCGAGATTGTCGTTGAGTATCTGCCAGAAAGCCGGCAGGTCATCGCTCTCGTGTACTGTCACCCCGGCACGTACGGCTTTACGGATGCCGCTCCTGCGTGCCTCGACAAATGGGAGACGATGTGCGGAAAGCAACGCAGAGGAAATGTGGCGCACCGTCAACTGTGCACGGCACACATTGGTGAGGGCATACAAATCCTCCTCTGCGGGCAGCTGATGATATATCCACGGCATCGCCTTATAGATTACACGGCGGAATCCGTGCACCGACAGATAAGCATTGATGGCTTGAAAAACTGCCACTGCATCTGACACGGTGGCCTTTGATGTGGTGAGCAGGCCGCCATAAGTGAGCCCCTGATGAGACCATAGCGTGCCGTCGGCCTCGCTGGCAGGCAGCAGTGCGAATAAACGATCCTTGCGGAATATCAATAAGGAATGGTCGCGGAAGCGGTCGGAATGATAATCCATATAGCCGCGGTCAAACAGGAAAGTGCCCTGCTTGCTCGCATTGGCAAAACAGTTCCATGCTGCTGCATCGGCGGGAGTATATCGTTTGACCGTGAACATAAGCGGAGAGGAAGGGAATTATTCTGTACGTTTGCTGTTAATGAAGTCCGCATAGTCGCGGATGTAATCGGCCTCATCAAACAAATCTTCGGCCAGCACGAGGCAGACCGCTGCCGAAGAGAAGTCTTCCAATGTGCGCCATACACCTGTTTCGACCAGCAAGCCCTGATAGGGATGGTTCAACAGATAGGACTCCTTACGGTCGCCATCGTCGAGTGTCACCGTGAACGAACCGCTTACAGCAATGATGACCTCCCGACAATGCTTGTGGGCATGACCGCCACGACGCTCGCCCGAGGGAATGTCGTATGTCCAATACACCCGACGTATGTCGAAAGGCACATGTTTCTGCTGCTCGGCCACAGTCAGGTTGCCGCGCGGATCAATGATTTTGGGGAAGTGGAGGAGTTTGCCTAAGTGCATGACAAGTGATGATTAGCAGTTGAGGAGATGCATGAGGATTATTTCTTCATATAAGGGTCGGTGCCGAGTACGGTCGCAGCCAACGCCTTCGTCTTGGTGCGAAGGGTATCAATATCGCTGCCCACCTCATCACGACACACCACCACACCCATGCGGCGGCCGACATGAGCCGTGGCCTTGCCAAAGATTCGGACGCGCGAGTGGGTGGCGGCACACACATCCTGCAGATTATAATCCAGCGGTTGAGTGCTCTCGACAGGCGACAGAACCACTGCCGACGCACCATGATGCTCCAAACGGATGGGTGGAATGGGCAAGCCCATGATGGCACGGAAATGCAGTTCAAACTCGTTGAGCTCGGTGCAATGGCTCAGCGTCACCATGCCCGTGTCGTGCGGACGAGGGCTCAGTTCAGAAAAGATCACCTCACCCTGCTTGGTAAGGAAGAACTCCACACCCCACAGACCGGCACCCGTCAAGGCCTCGGTGACCTTCGCGGCGATATGCTGTGCGTCTTCCAGAGCCTTGTCGGAGATGCGGCAGGGCATCCAGCTCTCGCGGTAATCACCGCCTTTCTGAACATGTCCGATGGGTGGACAGAAGAGTGTGGCGCTATCTTTTTGGGTTACGGTGAGTAGTGTAAACTCTGATTCGAAGTCGATAAACTCCTCGATAATCACCTCCTTCACATCGCCGCGACCCTCCTCCATCGCCCCGCGATAGGCTTCTTTCAGTTCGTCATCGTTGTGCACATAGCTCTGACCGTGACCCGACGACGACATCAAGGGCTTCACTACACAGGGAAAACCAATCTCGTCGGCGGCGCGCTTAAACTCGTCGAAGGTCTTGGCGTAGAAGTATTTTGCTGTCCGCAGCCCCAATTCAAAGGCAGCAAGGTCGCGGATGGCACGGCGGTTCATCGTGAAATTCACCGCGCGGGCAGAGGGCACAACCTGTACGCCAGCCTTCTCGAAGTCGAAAAGACGCTCCGTGCGGATAGCTTCTATCTCCGGCACGATAATGTCAGGACGGTGCTTCTCGACCACAGCCGACAAAGCATCGCCATCAAGCATGGAGAACACCTCATGCTCATCGGCCACCTGCATGGCGGGAGCGCCGTCATAACTGTCGCAAGCTATCACATACTGGCCGGCACGCTTGGCGGCAATGGTCAGCTCCTTGCCCAATTCTCCCGAGCCCAATAACAAAATCTTTTTCATTCTTAGCAAAGGTTCTTATATGAATAATGAGTTTAAGCGATTCCCAAACGCTTCTTCAACAAGGGCGAGAAACGTTGCGTCATCATTTGCCACTCGGGCGTGATGGATATTCTGCGGAGGTCTTTACGAATGATGTCGGCCATCTGCTCGATGCTCAACCCATACTTCTCTGCAATGGCCTGCAGGGGTTTGACCTGCATGCCGAAGATACCGAAACGTGACAGGATGATGTCCTTATCCACTTCGCCCAGCATGGTGAGCAGCACGTCCACGTTGGCTTTGTCGCTCTCGCTAACCAGCATCGACCGTTTAGATATGAGCGTGAGGAAGTCTTCGAGGGGTTGAGAGATAGAAGTCATGAGCTTTATCTGTGTTTCTGCCCTAAGCTGATAACCTCACAGTCGGTAAAATCACGGCCTTCGATAGTCAGCCGCACCAGCGTCCGATCGGTTTGCCAGCCCGATATACCTGCCGCACCGGGGTTGATGTGAAGCAATCCTAACTGTCTGTCGGGCATTACTTTCAGTATATGTGAATGACCTGAGATGAAGAGGCGGGGCGGATTCTGCCGTATCATCATCTGCACGGAAGGATCGTAATGGCCGGGATAACCACCGATATGGGTCATCAGCACATCCACGTCCTCCACCTTGAAACGCAGAATCTTATGGTATCGGGAACGTATGTCATTATCATCAATATTGCCATACACTGCTCTGAAACGTGGCCCCATCGTCTCGAACCGATCGGCCAGCGCGATACTTCCAATATCGCCTGCATGCCAAATCTCATCACATTCGGCAAAGTAGGTCACATATTTCTCATCCCAAAAGCCATGGGTGTCACTGATGATTCCGATCTTTTTCATTGTAATTCTCGGGGGGAAAAGGATTCTCGGCAGGTCGTTATTTCAATTCGGGAGCCTGTGCCTCGAACCGCCGCCGGATGTAATCGGCGATGAGGTCTGCAGTCCGTTCTGTGCCCAGATGACAAGTATTCACACAGAGGTCGTAGCTCTCCGAATGCCCCCAACGCTTGCCCGTATAATAATTATAGTAGGAAGCGCGCTCCTCTTCGTGGGTATTGATGTATTTCCGGGCTGCTTCGGCATCCAGTCCGTGACGCTCCGCCACGCGTTGCACACGTTTCTCGAAGTCAGCCGTGATAAAGATATTCACCACGTTCTTATAATCACGCAGCACGTAATCGGCCGTTCTCCCCACAAAGACGCAACTGCCCTCATCGGCCGCCTTGCGGATGGCATCGCTCTGAAACTGATACAGGCTCTCTTGCGAGAAGTCGTTTTTATAAAAATTATTATTGCCCAACAAGGGTACGTGGAAATGGAACAGTGATTTCAGGAAGACCTTCTGCTCGTCGTTCTGCTCAAAAAACTTCTCGCTGAACCCACTCTCTTTGGCTGCAAGATTCAGGAGCTCACGGTCATAAAACTTACAACCGAACTTGTCGGCCAGCCGTTTAGCCACGATTCTGCCACCGGAACCAATCTGTCGACCCACGTTAATGATAACCTTCTGTTCATTCATGACGTTCTGCTTTTAATTGTTTTCTGAACTTTTTCATATACACAAACATCACGCATGCCGCCACGATGGCTGCCGTGATGTCCGACCCCGGCAGTGCATACCACACCCCATCCACACCGAAGAAAGACGGGAGGATGGCCAATAAAGGCAAGAGAAACAGCAATTGGCGTGACAAAGAGAGGAATATGCTGACCTTCACTTTACCGATACACTGAAAGAAATTGGTGACAACCATCTGGAATCCGATAAAGGGATAGAACAGCATGTTGATGCGAATAGCCCTGATCGAAAGTCTTATCAGTTCGGGATCGGTAGTGAAAAGACGGGCGCAATAATAGGGAAAGACCATCGCAATGAGCCATCCGGTGGTCATGATGCACGTAGCACCGATGATTGCCAACCGCAAAACGTGCATCAGTCGGTCGAGTTGCTGGCTGCCGTAGTTATATCCTGCAATAGGTTGCATACCCTGATTCAGCCCCATGACAAACATTGCAAACACCGTTCCGATGGCGTTGGCTATGCCATAGGAACCCACCGAGAGGTCGCCACCATATCTCACAAACTGATTATTCATAAAGATCACGATGATACAGGCACACACATTCATCAGGAAAGGGGAGATGCCGATGCCCACAATGTTCTTCACCAGACTGCTCTTGAGACGGTAGATACCGCGCTTCAGGTGCAGCAATTCGTTCTTGTTGGTAAAGAGTTTGATCTGATAGGCCAATGCCAGCAACTGCGAGATTACCGTTGCCCATGCCGCTCCGTCTATGCCCCATCCCCACCACAGGATGAAGACGGCATCAAGCAAGGTGTTCATCACCACCGTAAAGACGGTGGCATACATCGCCTGACGGGGTTTGCTGGAGGCGCGCAACATCGCATTCATACCGAAATACATGTGCGTAACCATGTTTCCGAGGAGTATAATCTCCATGTAATCACGGGCGTAGGGCAGCGTCTGGTCACTCGCTCCGAAAAAGCGGAGGATGGGATTGAGGAAGATGAGGCATATCACACCGAACAGCAGTCCGATGATCAAGTTCAGCGTCACAGTGTTGCCCAGTAACTCTTCTGCCGTCTTATAGTCTCTCTGCCCAAGCTTCACGGAGATGGCCGTCGATGCGCCCACGCCCACGGCGGCACCAAAAGCACTCGACAGATTCATAAACGGGAAAGTGATAGCCAGACCGGAGATAGCCAACGGGCCCACCACCTGACCGATAAACACGCGGTCGACAATGTTATAAAGCGATGCGGCGGTCATCGCAATGATGGCCGGCAAGGCATATTGCAGCAGCAACTGCCCCACAGGTTTGGTTCCAAGCTCAAGCGTGGCTTTCTTGTTATCATTGTCCATAGATAAATGCAAAAGTAAGAAAAAGTTTTGGAGTTTCGCCATTTTCACACTAATTTTGCATGACAAAAACCCGATATTATCCTAAATGTTTTCCACACGTTTTCCCCAAGCATCATGTATTTGCCGTGCGTCCCGACCATCCGCCAACTGCTCGTCCGGACAAGCGGCTCGTGCTTTTTCAGGCGGAAAGCATCTTTGCGGTGCTCGCTTTATGCCCGTTCGGCCATCGCTCTCTGCCCCAACGACGACGTACACCGAACGCTGTACGCGCGTGCACCGAACGTCGTACGCACGTACATCGGACGCCGTACGCACGTACATCGAACGCCGTACGTCGGCATTGCCGTCCGATGGCGGAGACAGAGCAATGCGCCGGGTGTGCCGTCAGGGTGTTTTCGCGTATTCTTGAGACGTTTAGAATTGTATTGACAAAACCCTTTTTTATTTGATGAAAAAGCTCCTGCTCACTCTCTTCCTGCTGCCATCGGCATTGTTGGCATTTGCACAATCCTCACAACCCATAGCTTATCCCGACGGCAAATTCTATCTTTACCGGCTCTCGCTCACCGACAAGAAAGGGAGCGAGCACTCCGTCAGGCATCCCGAACGATTCCTTTCCGAGAAGGCTCTGCAGCGTCGCGCCAAGCAAGGGTTGCAAGTAGACTCTACCGACCTGCCGATCTCACGGAAATATCTCAAGCAGATAGCTGAACGAAATGTAGAGATCGTCGGCGGCAGTAAGTGGAACAATACGGTGCTCATCAAGGTTCGCAAACCCGAAGATGCCCTTGCCTTGCAAGATTTTCCATTTGTCAGCAAGGCTATAAAGGTATTTACCGCACCCGACTCAACCTATAAAAGCCACCCCGACAACATCAAGCCCGACACCGCTGCTGCCAAAACGTCTGAAACTTCAATATACGGCAAGGGTCTCGGACAAATTGAGATGCTTAACGGCATCAAGCTCCACGAAGCAGGATTCCGCGGAGAGGGCATGCTCATCGCCATCGTCGACGGCGGTTATATGAATGTGGACAAGATTTCTTATTTCCGGAATGTCGACATCATCGGCCGGCGCGACTTCGTTTATCCCTACGATTCCAACATCTATCATGAACTCGACCACGGCACGATGGTGCTCTCTTGCATTGCCGCCAACGCCGACAGCCTGTTCATCGGAACCGCTCCCCACGCTTCGTTCCTGTTGTTGCGAAGCGAAGACGGACGCACGGAGAACCTCGTGGAAGAGGATTATTGGGCACAAGCCGTGGAGTATGCCGACTCCGCAGGTGCCGACATCATCAATTCTTCGCTCGGTTATTCGCGCTTCGACGACAAGGAGGCAAGTCACCAATACTTTGAGCAGGATGGTAAGACAGCACTCATTTCACGCACGGCATCCATGCTCGCCGGCAAGGGTATGATTCTTGTGAACAGCGGTGGCAATGAGGGGCGTGGCACATGGAAGCGTATCGGCTTTCCCGCCGACGCATGCGATGTGCTTACCGTCGCAGCCCTGAGCCGTGACAGCCTCAATGCTCCCTTCAGCTCCGTCGGTCCTTCCTACGACGGGCGCATCAAGCCCGACGTGGCTGCACAAGGCGTAGCTGTGACTGTAATCTCCGGCGCAGGCATCATTACTAAGGCCAACGGCACATCTTTCGCTGCGCCCATCACCTGTGGTATGGTGGCTTGCTTATGGCAAGCATTGCCCGACAAGACGGCACACGAGCTTATGGAACTCGTGCGTGGGGCTGGTAATCATGCCGAACATCCCGACAACATCTTCGGCTACGGCATCCCCGATTTCTGGAAAGCATATCAACAAGGGAAGGTAGGAAAACAAAAAGATGACAGACAACAGAATGGAAAAGCACACGCTAAGCCTCTATGAACTCAACTCGCTGGTTAGTGAGGTTATCGCTGCCACGCTCGATTCCGCCTACTGGGTAGAGGCGGAGCTCTCCGAGGTACGCGAGGTGCGCGGGCACTGCTATATGGAGCTTATACAGAAAGACATGTTTTCGGCCACGCCTGTGGCTCGTGCGTCGGCCAAGTGCTGGAAGAGCAGGTGGGCGCAGCTCTATCCCAAATTCGAGCAGGTCACAGGTCAGCCACTGCGCGCCGGCATGAAGGTGATGCTCAAGGTCACTGCCAATTTCCATGAGGCGTATGGCTTTTCATGGATTGTACAAGACATTGATCCCACCTACACCATGGGCGACATGGCGCGCAAACGGCAGGAAATCATCCGCCAACTGCAGGCAGAGGGCGTGTTCGACCTGCAAAGGGAACTCGATCTGCCGATGTTTGCTCAGCGCATTGCCGTCATCTCCAGTGAGAACGCGGCGGGCTATGGCGACTTCAGCAATCAGTTGGCACACAACGACTACGGTCTCGCCTTTCACACTACGCTCTTTCCCGCCATCATGCAGGGCGAGCAGGTGGAGCAAAGCGTTATCGCCGCGCTGGACAGCATCAATCGGCAGCTCGACCTTTTCGATGTGGTGGTTATCATCCGTGGTGGTGGCGCCACGGCCGACATGAGCGGTTTCGACACCCTCGCCTTAGCCGAAAACGTGGCAAACTTCCCCCTCCCCGTCATCACCGGCATCGGACACGACCGTGATGAGAGCATCCTCGATATGGTTTCGCACACGAGGGTGAAGACACCCACAGCTGCCGCCGCTTTCCTCATCGACCATCTGGCGCAGGTGTGGCTGCACATCAATGGCATGCAGACACGCATGTCCAACTACATGCATCATCGCATAAACAGCGAACAGGTACGGCTCAGTCGGTGTGCGGAGCGCATCCCCACCCTCTTCTCTTTGGTCAAGACCCGGCAGGAAGCCATCATCGACCGGCTCACCTCTCGCATGGCCTCGCTCATCAAGGAGCAGCTCGCCACCGAACGTTATCATCTCGAAACCGTCAGCAGCCGCTGCTCATCCATCACCGGGCGTCGCATGATGCAGGAGGAGCACCGCCTCATGCAGTTAGCGCTACGTCTGCAAACCGTCAACCCGCAGCTCTTGTTGCAACGCGGTTACAGCATCACCCTGTACCGAGGTAAGGCAGTGCGCGACGCCTCACAGCTTCGCCCCGGCGACGAAATAGAGACAAGATTGGCGCACGGGAAGATAAAATCAATAGTTAAGGTTCGAGGAGAGAGAGGAAGGGAATAGAGGGGAGAGAAATGTCTGTCTAACGTTTGGTGGGAGATTTATCAATACAACTGCCAGAGTATTCTCTCTCCTCTCTCCCACTCCTCTCTCCCCCCTGAAAATCCCTCCTCTCCTCCTCAAAAAAAATAAAAATCATGGCTAAAGAACCCAAATACGAGAATGCCATCCGACAGCTGGAAGACATCGTAGAGAAACTGGAGAACAACGAACTCGATATTGATGAGATGCCTGCACAACTCAAAAAGGCGCAGCAACTCATCAAACTGTGTAAAGATCGGCTTACTAAAACCGATGCCGAAATCAAGAAGATTGTGGCGGCAAATACTGAAGAATAACTGAGAGTTTTTGCTAACAAGCCCCTCTTTCTTGACAAAAATATCACAAAGCGCTGCAAAAAGTTGCGATTGATAATTATTATACGTACTTTTGCAACGGTTTATAGGCGTAGCGTTCAAAACATTATCGAGATATGAAAGATTTAGATTGGGCCAACCTGTCTTTTGGTTACCGAAAGACAGATTACAACGTACGTTGCTACTATCGCGACGGAAAATGGGGCGAGATAGAAGTTTGCTCCGACGAATACCTTAAACTTCACATGGCTGCCACCTGTCTGCATTACGGGCAAGAGGCTTTTGAAGGCCTGAAAGCGTATCGCTGCCCCGACGGCAAGGTGCGCGTGTTTCGGGTGGAGGAGAATGCTACCCGCCTGCAAAGCACATGTCGCGGCATCCTCATGCCCGAACTCCCCACCGAACTTTTCGTGGAGATGGTGAAGAAAGTCATACGCCTCAATCAGGAGTGGATACCCACTTACGAGAGCGGCGCCACCCTCTACGTGCGCCCTTTGCTCATCGGTACCAGTGCTCAAGTGGGCGTGCACCCTGCCACGGAGTATTGTTTCCTCATATTCGTCACACCCGTAGGTCCTTACTTCAAGGGCGGATTTGCCAGCAATCCATACGTCATCATACGCGAATTCGACCGCTCGGCGCCACTCGGAACAGGTATATATAAGGTGGGCGGCAATTATGCGGCATCGCTCAAAGCCAACCAACTGGCACACGAGAAAGGCTATGCCAGCGAGTTCTACCTCGATGCGAAAGAGAAGAAATATGTGGACGAGTGTGGTGCGGCCAACTTCTTCGGCATTAAGAACAATACTTATGTCACGCCGAAATCTACCTCCATCCTCCCGTCCATCACCAACAAGAGCCTCATGCAGATTGCCGAAGACCTCGGCATGAAAGTGGAGCGCCGCCCCATTCCGGAGGAAGAGCTCGACTCTTTCGAGGAGGCGGGAGCCTGCGGCACGGCAGCGGTAATCTCGCCCATCTCTCATCTCGACGACATCGACACGGGTAAGGTTTATAATTTCGGCGATAAACCCGGTCCGTGGTCTACCAAACTCTATGAGACTCTGCGTGGCATTCAGTATGGCACCGTGGAGGACAAGCACGGATGGACTACCGTTGTCATCGAATAACTCCGCTATTTCTATTTTACATCAATGCCCTTCTTGTTCTCTATACTGAACTTCTTCCCTCGCCCGTAGCCCATCCGACGGGTCTTGCAGAAATTGATGCCACCTATCGGCATCGCCATAAACGCAACGAGTTTGCCCTTATCGGCAAAGAGGATTGTGCAGCACAAGTCGTGCATCAAATAGCGTCTCTGAGCTGTTTCTCATCAGCCTTGCTCATCTTGATAGGATAATTATAGGGTTGTTCCCGACTTTCGCGCGGCTGCAACCTTTCAGGATGATGGGGTTGGCAGAAACCGCCGATGCCGGCGCCACTTCTATCCGGTTGCCCGTAATCTGCAACCCGCGCACGCTTTTACCATAGAATATAGGGTTACCAAACGTCTGGAACACATTGTTACAGATGCGGATGTTCCGGTGCACGGGCTGTCTTGCGTCGACAATCTCATTGGAAGGATTGACGGCTATCACTGCCTGCGCAGGATGCCCATTGACAGCACAGTTGACAAAGCGATTGTTCTTGATGAGCACATCGGTTACCGCCCCCGACTCGAACCAGCTCGCGGCATCTGCCTCAATCAGTATGGCGCTCATGCCGGTCGCCACATAGGTGTTGTCCGCGATGACCACCCGGCGTGGCGTGGTGACCAGTGTGCCGCGCGTACTGGTATGGGTAAAAAGGTTGCCCTGTATCTCCACCTCGGGCGTGCAGGTCAGGTTCTCCACGCAGTCGCTCCGTACCCGCACATCTCGCGGGATGTCGCGGTCGAGCTCCAGCTCTATCACCCTGTCGGAAACACGCTTCACCCCCACGACCACTGCCCGGGCATAGCGCTGCATCGTGGTTGCCCTGACAAAGGCAACGGTGTCGCCCGCGAAGAACGCCCTGTAGCCGTAGCTCTGCGGGTGCATGAAACGCGTGCGCACGGTATGGCGACCTGCGACGCTATCGACCTGAAGATTGGTACCATGCACGTTGATACAATCGTCCTGCGCACCCGAAAATCGGCTGTTGGCAATCGTTATGCGACCTTTGCATCCCGAGAAATGGGTAAAGTCGGCCGACGATGCCAGCACGCGCCCGCTATGCTCGCGCGGTTCGCAAAAGAGACGTTCCATCGTGATGTTCTCCGAATATTGGCTCACGATACCGAGCCCGTGCATGTAGTGCACATACACGTCGGTGAGGGCCACATCCTTGCTTTCGGCAATCAGCATGCCCACTTGATCGCGAATGATGTCGCGCACCGTCAGCACATCGCCCACCCGCGGCGTAAAGCCATCGGGCGTCTTGAATCGCACGACACCCGGACTGACCTCCTCGGCATCACACCGCGACAGCAGTTGCCAGTCGTCACTGTAGGCAAACAGGCCGGTATCGGGGCTGAACTTGATGCAGTGGTTCCTGTCCGACCGCCAGCCTTCACCATACAGCAAGATACGCCCGTCACAGATTTCGTAGCGGGTAGCGCGGTGTGCCGTCAGCTCTGCATAGCCCGTACCGACACGGCTATAGGCCAATTCCGAACCGCCCGGCCGCTCAAAGTCGAAATGCAGGTTGGTCAGCGTGATGTGTCGGCAGCCGAGCATGGCCAGCATCGTCATCTTGCCATGAAACATCAGCGTAGCCCCGCCACCGTCGATCGTCAGGTCGTGCATGCCTTCCAAGAGCACACCGATGGTTTTCACCTTCGACGGGCACTCGGTTTCCGACGATGTATTGGAGATAAATATCTCTCTTCGTTCGGCGCCTTCAGGCCAGAAATCGTAACGTCCGCGCTCAAGTTTGATAACCCGCAGGCCATGCTGCCTGCAATGCTCTATGGCTCTTTGCAGCTTCTCCACACTGTTGGTATAGGTGTTGGGCAGCATGCCCCAGTCGGCCACAAACAGCGTGTCGCCCGTCTTTGTCGCCGATGTCGGGACGGCACATAAGGCGAAAAATAGGAACAGCCACACAAAAATGGGCGACCTGCTGAATCTTGTCATACGTTGCATAAGATGTTTTTAGTTAGCATTGACAGTTTTTTCCCGACAGACAAAGTTAGCAAAATATTCCTTTGCACCACCGTTTTCATCGTGTTTTTCTTGGGGTAGAGACCAATATTGTCCTAAATGCTTTTTTCGCCAAGCACCTACCGGTTGCCTGTTCTGCCCGTTGCCAAACTGCTCTTCCGGATGTCTTTGCGCTTTTGCAGCTGGGAAGCGTCGTTATGCACCTCCCTTTACATTCGTTTCATCATCGCTTTCCACCCTGACGGTGACGTACGTCGAACGCTGTACGCATGTACACCGAACGCTGTATGCACATACACCGAACGACGTACGCACGTACACCGTTCGGCGTACGTCGCCGCTTTCGCCTGACGGCAGAGACGAAACGACGCGCCGGAACCACCGTCAAGGTGCTTTCGCGTGTTCTTGAAACGTTTAGGATAATATCGGGAGAAAACAGCTAAAGCAATAAAGCCGTGAAAAGATAACAGGGCGGTTTAACAAGGTGCTGCCTCTAACTTCTCTGTGAGCGGAGCAAGCGATAACTCCTCATCTGCTCCCTCAACTCCCAACATTTCTCTCCGCTAAAAAAACCGCACATTTTTCCCTCCCTTTTCCAATATATTTGTTATCTTTGCAATAGTATATACCAAAATGACTACGCATGAAAAAGGCTCTATATGCCCTCGCCTTATGTCTGCTGCCCATGGCAATGGCGGCACAAACATTCACCTCGATGTGGAAAAAGGTGAGCGAGGCGCAGGAAAAAGACTTGCCACAGACACAACAGAAATGGCTTGCCAAGATTATCGACAAGGCGGAGAGCAGCAAGGAATACGGACATCTCATTAAGGCACAACTGCTATCGGCAGCTGTACAGACACAGATAGCGCCCGACTCGCTGGATGCGGAGCTCGCACGGCTGGAGCAGCAAGAGCAGCAGGCGAAAGACCCTGCGGTGCGGGCAGTCTACCAGTCGGTGCTGGGCAAGGTCTACGAGACACGCGGCGACGATGAGCAGAACGACAAGGCGCGCAGCAAAGAGTGGTTTGCCAAGTCGATGCAAGACCCGCAAATGCTGGCGCAGCACAAGAGCGCGGAATATGAACCGGCACTGACGGAAGGCATAGACAGCAAGATTTTCTACGACGACCTGCTGCACGTGCTCGGCATTGAGGCACAAGATTACAAGACCCTGTACGATTATTACGCCAAGACCGGCAACCGGCCGGCTGCCTGCATCTGCGCCTTTCTGCTGTTGCAACAGGACAGACGGGAAGACCTGCCGCTGGTGAGAAAGTCGAAGTATCTGCAAACGGTAGACTCGTTGCTCAACGTTTACGGTGACCTGCGCGAGGCGGGCGAACTGGCTATCGAGCATTACAGGTTTATGTCGCAAGCCACCGATGCCACTGTGGAGGAGCGCGTGAACTATATCAACTATGCCTTGGCACACTGGGGCGCTTGGCCTCGCATGAACATCCTGCGTAACGCGCTCAGCGACTTGCAGCAACCCTCGTTCAACATCAACATCGGCGACTATATGATGCTGCCCGGCGTAGAGCGCAAGATGCATGTCAACTCGATACGAAATATCAACCAGCTCAACGTGAATATCTATCGCGTGAACGTTGAAGGCAACACGCACCTCGACCCATCGGAGAAGTCGGACTATGCCAAGTTGCAGAAGCTGATATTCCCCGGTGCCGTGCAGACGGTGACCAAACGTTACATAGGCCAGCCGGCATGGAAGGAAAATTCCGACTCGCTCATCATCGAAGGGCTGCCCGTGGGCGTGTATCTCATGGAGGCAACGACCGACAACGGCAACATTCAGCCCCAGCGCGCGCTGCTGCGCGTGAGCAATCTCTATGTGATGTATCAGGGGTTGCCTGACAAACGCATGCAGTTTGTGGTGGTAAACGCCACCACGGGCAAACCCGTGCAAGGCGCAAAGGTCGTGCTCAGCGAAGGATATTATGGTGATGACGACTTCAAACCCGCAGCTACATTGGTCAGCGATAAGAACGGCGAAGCACTGTATGGCTACACAAATCGCCCGCCAAGCTATGTCTATGCCTACACCAACGAAGACAAGGCATGCGGCAACTTCGACATACGCACAGGCTTTTACTTCTGGAATAACGACAGAAACCAACGAGAGATAGCGCTCTTCACCGACCGTTCGATCTATCGTCCCGGTCAGCAAGTGAGCGTGGCGGCATTGCTCTACGATGTAGACAGCAAGGCGCTGAAAGCGAATGTGGCAGATAACCGGAGCGTCACCCTGACGCTAAGAGATGCCAACCGCAAGGAGGTGGCGCGACAGGTGGTGACGACCGACGCCTTCGGCAAGGCTTCTGCTGACTTCACCCTACCTCAAAATGGACTGACCGGCAGGTTTGTCATCGAGGCGACGTCTGATGGCGCGCGTGCCAACACGTCTGTCAGCGTGGAACAATATAAGCGCCCCACGTTCCAAGTGGAGTTTGACAAATACAGGGAGAAATATCAAGCCGGCGACACTGTGCAGGTGCGTGGCGTGGCCAAGAGTTTCGCCGGCGTGCCTGTGCAAGGCGCAAAAGTAGAATACGAGGTGACGCGCCGCAGGAGCATCTGGTGGCGCTGGGGCTACAGCGACGAGCGACCGGAGGTTTATTCCGGTACGGCTACGACCGGTTACGACGGCTCTTTCACGGCAAAGGTACCGATGATCTACCCTGACCGGGCAGATTTGGAGCATCCCGTATATTATACTATGAGCGTGGAGGCAAAGGTGACAGATGTGTCCGGCGAGACGCGCGAGGGCTCGATAAGCCTGCCTTTAAGCAACAGAGCCACGGTGCTGACGAGCGATCTGCCCGGCCAGCAGCAGCGCGACAGCCTGAAAACGATTACTTTTATCCGCAAGAATGTGGCGGGAGAGAGCATTGAGGGCAGCGTGCAGTATCGCTTCGACGGTGAGGCTTGGAAGACCGCGAAAGCCAATACGCCCGTTCTTTTGGACAAGAAACTCGCCCCGGGTCGCCACCTGATGGAGGCTATTTGCGAGAGCGACACACTCAAGCAGAGCGTGATAATCTTCACCATGAATGATAAAAAGCCTGTGATCAAGACCCGAGACTGGTATTATTGCTCTGCCTCGCAGTTTCCCAACGACGGGCATCCCGTGTATCTGCAGGTGGGAAGTTCGGATGAGCACACCACAATATACTATACGGTGTTTAGCGGAGACAAGGTCATCGAGCAGGGACATCGCGAGATCAGCAATGAGGTGGTGACCCGCAAACTACAATATAAGCCTGAGTTTGGCGAGGGAATCACCATCACGACGGCATGGGTGAGAAACGGCAGACTGTATCACCATGTCACAAATATCCTGCGCCCCATGCCCGACACCCGCCTGAAACTGACATGGAAGACTTTCCGTGACAAGCTCACACCGGGGCAGAAGGAGGAATGGACGCTGCAAATCCTGTCGCCAAAGGGTGCTCCCGCACAAGCCCAACTGCTGGCAGGGATGTACGATAAGAGTCTGGAGGCCATCCAAAAGCATCAATGGGACTTCTCCTTGGATATGAAAACATTCCTCCATGCACCTTTTGCCCATTGGGAAGGAGGCAGCAACGAGGCCATCGGACTGTACGGTTTTCAGAACTACAGAGCGCTCAACGAGCGCCAACTTAGCTTCTCGCATTTCGACGAGGAGATGTTCCAGTTCTCCATGCCGGCGATATTCTATACACGTAGCAATCGCCCAATATTCATCAGAGGCAGCAAACTCATGAAGTCCGAAGTCGGTGCGATGGCCGCGGTAATGAGTGCGGAGGCCGCGCAGAATGGCGATCAGAAGGCATTCGATATGGCAGAAAGTCCTCGCGCCCAATCGGTAAACCCTGCGGATAACCAAGACATGGAAACGAGTAAGGCTGGGCAGGCCATACAGGTGCGTGAGAACCTTAACGAGACAGCCTTCTTCTACCCGGCACTGACCACCGACAAGGCTGGTAACGTGAGCATCAAATTTACCCTGCCGGAGAGCGTGACGACATGGCAATTCATGGGATTGGCACACGATAAGGATATGAACTGTGGGGAGATCGGTGCTGAGGCAGTGGCACAGAAGACCGTAATGGTACAGCCCAATTTGCCTCGCTTCATCCGCACAGGCGACAAGGCGCAGGCCGGTATGCGTATCTTCAACACGTCGGAGAGGCGCGTGAGCGGTACGGCACGCCTGCAGATACTCAATCCCGAGACCGACGCGATAGTCTGCGAATGGTCTAAACCATTCAGCGTGGAGCCTAACGGGACTGCCATTGCGAGCTTCGACATGAACGGGCAGCAACTGTCAACGCTCTCGAAAGGCGGCAATCTCTTTGCGGCGCGCGTGTTGGCAGAGGGTAAGGACTTCAGCGACGGCGAGCAACACTATCTTCCTTTGCTTTCCGATGAGGAGCTTATCACCGCCACACTGCCCTTCACGCAGAATGGACCGGGGGTGAAAGACATCAGTATCGGCAAGCTGTTCCCCGCCAACAGCAAGGACAACAAACTGACCATCGAATATACCGGTAACCCCGCATGGCTCATAGTGCAGGCGTTGCCCACCATTGCCACACCTAACGAAAAGAATGCCGTGTCACTGGCAACAGCGATCTATGCCAACAGTATCGGTCACACGCTGCTGTCCTCTGCACCTGAAATCGGACGCGTCATCAAGCTGTGGCAGCAAGAGACGGGTGGTAAGACTTCGCTGACAAGCAGTCTTCAAAAGAACGAGGAACTGAAAACGATGATCCTTTCGGAGACTCCATGGGTGGCAGAAGCCGAGAGTGAGACGGCGCAAAGGCAGCAACTCATCAATTTCCTCGACGAGTCGACCATCGATTATCGCCTCGGCAACTACATCCAACAGCTGAAAGCGCTGCAAAATACGGACGGCTCGTTCAGTTGGTGGCCTGATATGCCCGGCAATGTCTATATGACTATGGCCGTGACGAAGATTCTCACACGACTTGATGCGATGGTAGGCAAACAGCCGGATACATCCGAACTGCTCGCCAGAGCCTTCAGTTTCCTCGACCGAAAGATTGCCGAGGAGGTGACAGAACTCAAGAAACAGGAGAAGACGAAACAGAAACAACCAGCCCCGAGCGAATTGGCATGCGACTATCTCTATGCTAATGCACTGGCGAAACGCAGGCAGACAGACAACATCTCCTATCTCGTGGGGCTGTTGGAAAAGATGCCTACCTCGCTGACTATATACGGGAAGGCAGGCTCTGCCGTCATTCTCTCACAATACGGCAAGGTCCAACGTGCCAAGGAATATCTGCAAAGCATCAGCGAATACACCGTATATAAAGAAGAGATGGGGCGATATTTCGACACCAAACGGGCTCAATACAGTTGGTTCGACTATAAGATTCCGACGCAGGTGGCAGCCATCGAGGCCATGAAGAGCCTTAAAGCTGACGACACAAAGACCATTGAGGAGATGCAACGCTGGCTCTTACAGGAAAAGCGCACAACGGGTTGGAGCACCGCACTCAACGCTGCGGATGCTGTGTATGCCTTCCTTGCCGACAAAGACGGTAAGGCGGACATGGCGAAACTGACGAGCGGGCAGGATGCTGCCACGCTGAAGTTAGACGGACGAACTGTCGACCTGCCCAAGGCAACGGCCGGATTGGGTTATGTGAAGACGACCATACAACCCGTGCAGGCATCGACTTTCACTGCTGAGAAAACTTCTTCGGGCACATCATGGGGTGCGCTTTACGCCCAGTTCTTGCAGAAATCGACCGATGTGCAGGATGCTTCGGCTGGACTGACCGTCAAGCGCGAGCTCCTCGACGGCAACGCAACGGGCAGCACTAACGGTCTGAAAGTGGGCGACAAAGTACGTGTGCGCATCACAGTAACAGCCGACCGCGACTACGACTTCGTACAGGTGCAGGATAAGCGCGCGGCCTGTCTGGAACCTGCCGCGCAGTTGAGCGGTTACCGCGGCGGCTACTATTGTGCACCGCAAGACAACGCTACCAACTATTATTTCGACCGGTTGGCAAAGGGTAAGCATGTCATCGAGACCGAATACTATGTAGATCGCGAGGGCGATTACGCCAGCGGCATCTGTACGGCACAATGTGCCTACAGTCCCGAATACAGTGGTCGCGAGGCTGCCAAGCAGGTCAAGGTGACAAAATAAGGACGTCTTAACGCCAACCCAAGACATCAAAAGCAACTTTTCAAGACGAATAATGAATAAGAAACACGTACTGGCAACCGTTGCTGTCCTGTCTGCACTCGGTATGAGCGCACAGGAAATCTCGACCGAAAACAAGGTGCTCGACTGCGGACAGGTAGTTTTTCAACAACCGGTGACAATGCTGTTTGAACTGAAAAACAGTGGCGACAAACCCCTGATTATAGATAACGTGCATACCAGCTGCGGTTGCACGACGACAGCTTTCCCCCGTACGCCCATTGCTGCAGGTGAGGCATTCACCATCAGCGCCACCTACGACTCGAAGACGATGGGGCATTTCAGCAAGCAGATCGGCATATATAGCAATGCCTCCAATGAGCCATTCATGCTCTCGCTGCGCGGTATGGTGGTGGAAGAAGTGGAAGATTTCGGTGGCCAATATCCCTACGCATTGGGCGATTTGCTGGTCGATCATAACAATATTGAGTTTGACGACGTGAACCGCGGCGACCGGCCATACCAGCAGATTCATGTGAAGAACGCGAGCTCGATAACGGCACAGCCCGTCATTATGCACCTGCCCGATTATCTCAGTGCTGAGGTATCGCCCTCGAAGATTGCTCCCGGTCACAGCGGAGTGATCACCATCAGCCTTGACTCACGCAGTCTGCGTGATTTCGGACTCACCCAAACCTCCGTCTTTCTCGGCGCTTTCCCCGGCGACAGGGTATCTCACAACAAAGAATTACCTGTGTCGGCCGTGCTCCTGCCTGCTTTCATAAACATGACCGACACGGGGCGCGTCCTCTCCCCCAAACTGAGTCTCTCTGCCGAAAGTCTCGACTTGGGGCGTTTCGAGGGCAAAACGAAGAAGCGAGGCGAGATAGATATCACCAACAAAGGGCGTACGCCACTGACCATCAGTTCCCTGCAGATGTTCACCACAGGGCTTGAGGTTTCGCTCAACAAAACCGAGATAGCCCCCGGCGAGACTGCCAAACTCAAGGTAACTGCTAAAGCAAAGGAGCTGAAAGCAGCTCGCTCGAAGCCCCGTGTGCTCATGATCACCAACGACCCCGACAGGGCAAAGGTGGTGATTGAGATTAAGGTAGAGTAGTTTTCTTCTAAAAAGTTGAAGTTAAGACAAATGCCTGCTTTGTGTTTTACTAAGGTGTTGTCTTAACTTCTCCGTGAGTGCAGCGAGCGATAGCCCCCTTCATTTCTCTAATTCCCCCAAGAAACAATGAACGTCCAGATAGAAATTGATCATGGCAGCGGGTTCTGTTTCGGCGTAACCACAGCCATACAGAAAGCCGAAGAGGAGCTTGCCGCCGGCAAGGTGCTCTATTGCCTCGGCGACATCGTGCACAACGGCATGGAGGTAGACCGCCTTCACTCCCGTGGCCTTGTGACCATCAACCACGAACAACTGAAAGAGCTGCACGACGTGAAAGTGCTGCTGCGCGCACATGGCGAGCCGCCCGAGACCTACGAGCTGGCACGGCGCAACAACATTGAGATCATCGATGCCACCTGCCCCGTGGTGCTCGCCCTGCAGAGCCGCATCAAGAAGCAGCATACCAACAAGCCCGATGCACAAGTGGTGATATTCGGCAAGAGCGGCCACGCCGAAGTGTTGGGACTGGTAGGCCAGACCCATTCCGAAGCCATCGTAGTGGAAAATTTGGAGGATGTCATCAGCAAAGTAGACTTCAATCGTGACGTTTATCTCTACTCCCAGACCACCAAGAGCCTCGACGAGTTCCACCGCATCATCGATTATATTCAGGCACACATCGCACCCAATGCCACTTTCCGCAGCTTCGACACGATATGCCGGCAGGTCGCTAACCGCATGCCCAATATCGCCGAGTTTGCCACCAAGCACGACCTCATCCTCTTCGTCAGCGGCCGCAAGAGTTCCAACGGCAAGGTGCTGTTCATGGAATGTAAAAGCGTGAACCCCAACAGCCATCAGATTGAGCGTGCCGAAGAAATCGACTTCGACTGGCTCCGCGGTGTGAAGACCATCGGCATCTGTGGTGCCACCAGCACACCCAAATGGCTCATGGAGGAATGCCGTGACGCCATCTTGAAGCACGAATAGAAAGAAGGCGAAAAGCCTTCCTCGAAGGGCAAAAAATGTTCTTTCCGTTTCTATGCCCGGAAACCTGTCTCAAGCTCCCTTCTTTGTCCGATTCTCTGCTCGTAATTAAAGGTTATTTAACATCTTGCAGAATCGAAAAAACGCCCTGTTTGGTCAAGGAAACGCAAATTTCTGGTCGGAAAAATTGAGGCGGCTTTGCGATAGCATAGGTTTCGCATCTCCATTTGGTGCTTATCGCACCACGATCTCAACGTTAACGCATCGCGATAACTATGCTTTCGCGATGCGAAACCTATGCTATCGCAAAGCCGA
>CAUTTP010000046.1:0-22376 GCA_963541305.1 uncultured Prevotella sp. | reverse complement strand
TGATATTATCTTTAAATGACTGTATTTCAGTATCTTCAAAAGATTTTTTCTCTTTATATTTTTTTGTAAGCAGCCTATCTATTCGTTCTACTTTCCCTGCATAAGCAGCACACCATTTACATACCAACAAATGTGCGTTAAGGCGCATCCTCACAAAAAGAGAAAGCCGGCCGGCATTTCGTTGTTCTATCAACAACGGCACCCGGCTACACGGCATGATAAGAAGATGGATAAACTTTCCGAGCAATGCTTTCATAATTTGTCAAACCAATTTAATTCAATACATTTTCTTAACTGCATACGGCTGCGCTGAAGAATTTTCCAGAGATTTGGTGAGGCTATGCCTAATTCATTACATACCTTATCTGCTTTTTTCTGTTCGATGTAATACCGTTTTACAGTAATCCGCCATTGACTTGGGAGATGTTCTATACACTTGTCCAAAGTATCTATGAGTGTACAGTCTGCTTCAGGATTATCTGAATGATGAGGCCATTCGTGAAGTACGGAATTGTCTGTCCATGATCCTGAAGAATCAAAGAACAACGACATGCTGACAACCTCCGGACTACGGTATTGCACCCTGTAAAAATCGGATATTTTATTTTTCAAGATATTCTGCAACCATGACAATGGCGTGCTTTTCCTCTTAAAAGTATGATAGGAAGATAAAGCAGACATAAAGGTATCCTGTACCAAGTCCATTGCATCATTTTTATCTGCCACCATCGACAAGGCTCTGTTCAGCAAAGAGCCGGAGTAAAGTTCTATCCAATTGTTTATTTCTTCGTTTTCTTGTTTCATATAAAAAGAAGTTTTGATAAACACAAAGATACGCGTCTCTCTGTTCTATCATAAATAGTGAAGGGCTTCCAATTTATGAAATATGTACTGATAAATAGGTATTCATAATTAGAATAACGCACAAAAGGGTGCATTATTGCATACGCGGAATTATACCATGCGAAGCCGACATTACTCCTATGAAATCTGCCCCTCTCTTATATCCCATTGCCGGTGATCTATCGGGAATCGGTTTTTTATATAATTTGAAACCGATGTTTTTCCATTATCCATCCCCAATATACAATTTGAAAGAATATGACAAGGTGCATCAAAACATAGCCGTCTTTCTAAAATCATCAGGATTTTGGCCGAAAATGGCGAAAAATCTGTGGCATATCGGTTTGCGCTGATTATCAATGGGTTATAAATAAAAAATAAGAATTGACGAGAAAACTGATTTTTTCGGTCTTGCGATAGCATAGGTTTCGCATCGCGATACCATAGTTATCGCAACGCGAAAGCATTGAGCTCACGTTGCGATAAGTACCAAATGGCGATGCGAAAGCTATGCTATCGCAAACTCATGCCGAAATTCTCAACCAAGAATTTGCCTTTTTTTGACCAAGTGAAACGATATTTCTTCTCTTTCAGCCGTTATTTTTCGTTTAATTATAGCGAATAAATTGAACATTCATAGAGAAAAGAAGTAGAGAATTTCCCATAAAAAGAGAAATAATTATATACTTTATGACCATATATGTGAACATGTCTTATCCACATAAAGTCAAAAATAACAGCAAATGAAAATAAAAGTTCCGATTACCTTTACCGCATATTGGAATCGACAAATGATAAAGGTAACAGATCCTTAATCGTTCTTATTTTATAAATACCACGATTGCCATACAGCAGTATCTCAACGGGTTGCTGATAGCGGTCTTCCACTTCGAGTATCACCTGCCTGCATGCCCCACACGGGGTTACGGGCTCGTCGCGCAAACCGTTGTCGTCTGCCGCGGCAATGGCAAGTATTCTGATCGGTTGGTCGGGGTAATTAGCTTGGGCTGCAAACACCGCCGTACGCTCGGCACAAAGCCCCGACGGGAAGGCCGCATTCTCCTGATTGGCACCAATCAGCATCTTACCATTCTGCAGAAGCACGGCAGCACCCACATGAAAATGGCTGTAATTGGCGTATGAATGCTTAGTGGCCTCTGTGGCTCTGAGCACCACTTCACGCTCCTCGTTTGTCAGTTCGTCAAGCGAGCAGAATTCCATTTCTATTTCAAACTTAACTTTCTTCATGTCTCATTTAGGGTTCTTTGTATTCGTATGCACCCACATCGGGCGTTGTGTCGCGCGCAGTGCTATCGTGGTCGGTGGGCAGAGCTGTCGAGGCATTGGCCTTGCCGATGGCCGTCGACACGCTCGCAAGATGAAAGTCATAGCGCAGATTTTCGGTGTCTAACTTCACAAAATGTTTCTCGCCGCTGCCTATGGTGTCTTTCACATTCTCAAATGTTACATTCGTGAAATGCACGCTGTCGGCCGTTTCTATCTTCGGCGTGCGGATAATGCAATGATCGAAAGCATAGTTGAATGTCATGCTATCATTGCCGGGCACACCCTTCATCACGTCATCGCCATACCCTGTAATCAGCGTGTTGAGCACCGAAAGCGCCAACGGATGGGTCGCCGTAAAGCGGATAGACGCTCCTCTGTTGGAGTCGAACGGATAGAACTGCGCCAATGTGCAGTTGTTCATATCCACATTGCCACCATCAAAGCGTACACAGTCGTTGAGCGTATTGGTGATCTGCGTATTATCCACTGTCATCTTGCTGTTGATGGCATGCAGGCCGTAGCCCTGACAATTATGGATAGTCGATGCATTGAGGGTGAGTTTTTGCCGTGACACATCCGAAGAGTCGGCCACGATACCGTTGTATGCGCCGTGAATATCGGTGTGGGTGAGCCTGTTATCATAAGAGGTGGCATACAGATGCACTCCCTGCCACTGTCCCGGAATGAAGTCGTAGGACAGATAATCGAACATCTTGTCCAGCCGGTCACCTCTCAATGTTACGTTATCCGTCGCTGTACCATTGCACACCAAACTACCATAGACATCTATTCCAGCATCATTGTGAAAGTAAAGCGTGGTGCCTGCGGCAAGGGTCAGCGTGGCATTTTCCTTCACTGTGATACCGCCGTAGATGACGATGGGCTTGCTACTACCATCGAGGGTAGAATCGGAGCTGATGACCACATTGCGCAACAGCGTGGCATCCCAAGAGGAAGCATTGAGATTGACCCGCTGCTCCACTCCGCTTTCGAGAGTGAAGATAAGGTTATCCTCTACCGGCTGGGGCGATGTGGCATTATTGACAGGCGCTGTCAACTCCACATAAACACGGATGCTGTCCTTGTCTCTCACCTCAATCTCTGAAGTTCGATAGTTGCGGCTCTCACTCAGATAGATACCATCCACATTCACACGAAATCCGGAAGAGGCTCCGTTCTCCAGTCGTACACTGGCGCAACGTATGCCGTCGCCTGAGCGATTGAATGCCCAGAAACTTCGAGTAGAACTCGGAACATTGGAAAAAACGGTATCTATCTTGACCGTGTCGGTCGAGAAAGTGAGCCTGTTGGATGATGAGGTGGTGAAACTTTCATCATCCGTACAAGCAGAAAACATAGCTAAGGCAGCAAAGGCTGCCCAAATCGATAGTTTTAATTTCATCAGTTTACTAACGTAGACTATCGATTTTTATTTTGCAAATACCAAGGATGAATGATATAATTATAAAGGATAAAAGCCACAGCCACAGTTACTAATGCAATAAGGAACACCGTTTCGTGCTCTCCGATGAAGTAGCCGGCACCCAATCCGAGGGCAATTCCTGTCTCCCATGCCAAGAAATGACTGCTTTGCGAAGTACCTCGCTCGCAATGTCTGGCCAACTTGATGAAGAACAGCAGGAAGCGCGAGCCGATGAGGCCGATGCCGAAACCGAAAAGAGCAGATGCCGTGAACTGTGCCACATTGTCGTAACGGAACCAAACCAGCATGATGGCGATGGCTATAAGCACACATCCCACGAAAGTCTCACTCTTGAGGTCGGCATCGGCAAAGACAAATTTCTCGGAGAGGATAGCCAGCAGAAAACCGGCCATCATCACCATAAAGAAATAAATGGTGAGCTGGGTAGAGATGAGAAGTCCCATGGCAAACGTAATCATTACGAGATTGAGAAAGAGCGGTGTGCCCTGAACGAGGTAAAAACGGTCAAGACTAAAACGGTGCTCGATGTCCTCGGGTGCCCTAAACGGGAAATTAACCGTACCAACCAAAACCATTGCTATCAAGGCCAATACAGCCGAAGACAGCATCATCGACTTGAAACCGAGATGATAATAAATCCAAAATCCGAAGAAAGGACCTAAGGCCAACGCAAACCGCCGGAACCACGAAGCAGCATGATTGGCTTCAGTACGCTGGAATGATTGGCAAGTGTCAATGATCAGTGTGCTCAACATGGTCATCTGAGCCAAACTGAATGCACTGCCCGCGAGCAGACAAGCAATGACTGTCGACACAGGATGATGATTCTCAAAGAAATAGTAGAAGCCGACAATCAGCATGAAAACCAACATGGAAACCATACTCACCCGATGGCGACGGTGATGCTGCACTAATCCGGAGAGAAAGCCCCCGGGTAAATATAAGCCTACGGCGTAGGCCAGAAAACAAAGTGCGACGGTACCGACGCTATATCCATTCAGCAAGAAATAAATGGGCAACACCGGCAAAAGCATATAGACGGCAGTCGTTAGGCACAGTCCGGCCAAGGCGATATGCCAGAAATCTTTATGCCAAAGTTTGATGTGAATAGGAGTATTCTGCGTATCCATCAACAAAAAAGTTAGATGTCGAGTGTAGAAATGTCAAGCTTTGAAAAATCATCAATGACCACATCAGCCCATTGTGTCACCACCTCCTTGCTGTTGGTCGTAGTTAATCCCACATTCAGCATACCCGAAGCCTGCACGGCTTTCAGTCCGTTCACACTGTCTTCAAAGCCTGCACACAGCTTGGGCTCAACCCCCAATCGGGCTGCTCCCTTGAGATAAGGATCTGGATCGGGCTTGCTCCGTTCATAATCTTCGCCGGTGAGGATGGCATCGAAATACGATTTGAATTCGGGATGACAACGATAGACATTCTCCATCTTCTCACGATTACTGCTGGTTACGACAGCCGTCTTGACACTCCGACCACGTAACTCCATGATAAAAACCTCAAAACCCTTGACGTATATGTAATCCATGTGCAATTCAAAATCGTTGAGTCGCCGCGTAATCTCATCCTGTACGTCCGGCCTCCCGGCGAAATACAAGTCATAGACCTGCACCAAAGTCATGCCTTTGACACGTTGTTCCAACCCCGGTTGCTCGGGATGGTACATTCTCATCTGCTCTCCCCAAAACTTGGTATACTGTGGTTCGGTATCGAACACCACCCCATCAAGATCGAATAATGCTGCTTTAATCATTATTATATGTATTTGTCGGCAAAGTTACGACAAAAAATCGTAACTTTGCACGCATTATTAAGAATTTGATGTTTACACGCAACTCAGGAAAACTGAATCCACCATAACATGCAAGATATACTGAAATATTTCCCCGAACTCACACCTACGCAAGTGGAACAGTTCACCGCTATCGATGCACTCTATCGTGAATGGAATGCTAAAATCAATGTCATCTCACGTAAAGACATCGACCAGTTATATCAACACCATGTGCTTCACTCGCTGGCCATAGCCAAGGCCATTCGCTTCAAGGCTGGTACGAGAATCCTCGATTTCGGATGCGGGGGCGGCTTCCCGGGTATTCCATTGGCCATTTTCTTTCCCGACTGCCAATTCCGACTGATTGACGGAACGGGCAAAAAGATTACCGTGGCTACGGAAGTGGTTAAAGCCATCGGACTGAAAAACGTGGAAGCCGTACACCGCCGTGGTGAGGAAGAGAGGGATAAATATGACTTCATCGTGTCGCGTGCTGTGATGCCTCTCGGCGATTTGGTGAAACTCACCAAAAAGAACATCTCCAAATCGCAGCATAATGCCCTTCCCAACGGATTGATTGTGCTCAAAGGCGGCGATTTGAATAAAGAAATCAAGCCTTTTGCGAAGATTGCCGAGGTTACTCCCATCAGCAATTTCTTTACGGAAGAATGGTTTAAGCAGAAGAATGTGATATATTTACCCATGTAGATTGTGGGGCAAATCCTCTAAGAATATGCTAAAGATACAACGCTTTGTCTGTAACATGATTCAAGAAAACTGCTACGTGGTAAGCGACGATACTAAGGAATGTGTCATCATCGACTGCGGAGCCTACTACGAACATGAGAAGACAGCTATCAAGGATTATATTGAATCGAATGGACTGACCCCCGTCCACCTCCTTGCCACACATGGTCACATTGACCATAACTTCGGCAATAAGTTTGTCTATGACACTTGGGGGCTGAAACCTTTGGTACATGGCGGTGACGAGGAATATATGAATACGCTGGCCGAACAGGCTGCCGCGCTCTGCGGTGTGCAGATGGGAGCCAATGACTTTTCTCCCGTAGAACGTTATCTTACAGCCAATGATACCATCAAATTCGGGCATCACGAGTTCTCCATCATCGAGACGCCCGGGCACACGCAGGGTGGCGTGTTCTTCTATTGTAAGGAAGAAAACGTGGCTTTCTCTGGCGACACCTTATTTCATTACAGTATCGGCCGTACCGATTTTGAAGGCGGTAGCATGTTCATGCTCATTCAAAGTCTGCGTATGGTGAGCCAGCTGCCCGACATTACAAAGGTCTATCCGGGTCACGGCGACGCCACAACCATTGGTATCGAGGTAGCCGGCAACCCCTATCTGGACAGATAACACCCTGCCTTATGCCCATCAACAAACAACCGACCGAACGTATTATTCTTGGCATCGACCCCGGCACGAGTGTCATGGGGTATGGCGTATTGCGTGTCGTGGGCAATAAAGCCGAGATGATGGCAATGGGTGTGATAGACCTTCGCAGGATGTCTGACCCCTATTTGAAACTCGGTCGAATCTTCGAGCGCGTCACCGGAATCATCACGGAATATCTGCCCGATGAGTTGGCTATCGAAGCTCCTTTCTTTGGAAAGAACGTACAATCAATGCTGAAGTTAGGCCGTGCGCAAGGTGTGGCCATTGCTGCTGCTATCGAACGTGACATCCCCATACACGAATACGCTCCTCTGAAGATCAAGATGGCCATCACCGGACAAGGACAGGCATCCAAAGCGCAAGTGGCGGGTATGCTTCAGCGCATGCTGAAAATATCGACCTGCGATATGCCGAAGTTTATGGATGCCACCGATGCGCTCGGAGCTGCATACTGTCACTTCCTTCAACTCTCCCACCCTGATACCGGAGCACGTCACTATGGCAGCTGGAAAGACTTTGCAAACAAGAACAAAAGCAGGGTGAAAAAGCAATAATCATGATGGATATCATCCATATTTCACAAGGCGTTTGCCGCATGCCGGAATGGCGAATGGCTGCACCCGTCGATTTCACGACATGCGATGGCGAACAGATTGCCATCGTTGGTCTCAACGGAGGCGGAAAGTCAACGTTGGTAGATATTATCATTGGACGTTATCCGCTACTTGCACAAGCCCCTGAATACAACTTCGCACCCAGTACAAAGCCGCTCGTTTCTGACAACATTAAATACATCACCTTCCGCGATGCATACAGCGGCGACAACGACCGCACCTATTATCTACAGCAACGCTGGAACCAAATGGAGATTGATCCTGCTACGCCCACAGTGGGTAAAAAACTCGAAGAGGCATACGTTCGTACCGGCGAAGACACAGAGCAACGTCGCACCTTACAGAAAAAACTATATGACCTTTTTCATATAGACCCGTTGTTGGATAAGTATATCATCTTGCTTTCAAGCGGTGAACTACGCAAACTGAAACTCACTGAAACACTTTTGGCCGCTCCCCGTGTGCTGATCATAGACAATCCACTTATCGGACTGGATGCCGAGACACGTCTTCAGTTGTGCGATCTCATGGCCTCCATCGTGCGGGAGCAGCATCTACAGCTTATCCTCGTTCTATCAAAGACTGACGACATCCCTCCTTTTATCACTCATGTGATAGAGGTCAAGGATAAAATCGTATGCCCCAAGCTCACTCTTGAGGACTTTCTGGCTCAACAGGCACCCGTGCCCAATCGCATTCTTTCTGCCGAAAAGGAAGCCGCTATCACTGCCCTACCTTATAAAGATGAGGAATATCGCACCACCGAAGTGGTGAAGATGCATAACGTGAGCATACGCTATGACGAGCGAACAATATTGAAAGACCTCAACTGGACGGTGCTCAACGGTGAGCATTGGGCGCTGAGCGGGCCGAATGGTTCTGGCAAATCGACCCTGCTCAGCCTTGTCTGCGCCGACAATCCGCAGGCGTATGCTTGTGATATCAGCCTCTTTGGTTATGCCCGAGGCACAGGCGAAACCATTTGGGATATCAAGAAGCATATCGGATATGTGTCGCCTGAGATGCACCGAGCCTATCAGCGCGACCTTCCGGCTATTAAAATCGTGGCCAGCGGACTGAAAGACAGCGTAGGCTTATACGTAAAACCCGACGAGAGCGAATACGACATCTGCCGATTCTGGATGGGTATTTTTGGTCTGGAAGGGTTAGAAAATCAGACTTTTCTGAAACTTTCGAGTGGCGAACAACGTCTTGTACTATTAGCGAGGGCTTTTGTCAAAGACCCCGAACTGCTCATCCTCGACGAGCCGCTACATGGTCTTGACAACACAAAACGCCAATTGGTGAAAGATGTCATCGAGGTTTTCTGCCACCGAAAAAACAAGACCCTCATCATGGTAACGCATTATGAGGAGGAATTGCCCGCATGCATAGATCATAAAATCAAGTTAAACAGACATTAAGAATATTGTAATATGAAGAAAATTATTTTGACTTTCGCACTCTTAGGTGCATTTGCGCTCACTACACAAGCGCAGGAAATCTTCAACGAAGTGAAAAGAATGCAGAAGAACTTCTACACCATCAAGATGGATAAGGCAAAGAAATTGGATGAGCGCCGCGTGGCCTCTTTCAAGTGGGATGCCATCGAGTATATGCTCTTTAAGTCGCAAGACAACAGCAGCTTTACCGAGCAGCAGCTGGGCGAGCAGACTTATGCTATGACAGAGTTTGTCAACCTGTTCTTCAAGCGCCTCTCCGAAGCTGGCAACAACAAGAGCAAACGTGAGGTCACTTTCACCCGGTTCAAGAATGCAAGCATCAACAACAGCCTCTTTCAGGATATGGACAAGGAGCTGGTTTTGGGCTATTACAACAATGCCAATTACACCACCCAATTTTCTCTCGATACCGATTGGGTGAAAGCACTTGCCGAAATCAGAAGCAAAAGCTGGGACAACTAATGTCCATAGCACTGAATCGATGCCTGCAAGTGCAGATGATAAAACTCAAATATCTTATTCTATTAGGCGTCAGTGCGTGCTCTTTCGCATCTAAAGCACAACACTTGCCTACCGACGGCGCACTGACTCTCGATACCGAGCTCCAGCAGTTGGGTGAGCAATTGCTGCGCAACAAGCAGGGAAGTATAGTGGCCATCGAACCCTCCACGGGAAAAATTCTCGCCATGATCAGTCATGAGCGAATCGATGACGGGGTAAACCGTGCCATCGCCATGGCCTATTCGCCCGGCTCAACCTTCAAAGTTGCACAGGCCATAGCCATGCTTTCAGAGGGAGCCATTGACACGGAAAGAACCTATCCATGCAATAAAGGCTTCACCTTCAATAAGATTCGCATAGGCTGTCACCCCCACCGCTCACCATTGTCGATGGTTCAAGCCATCGGGCAGTCATGCAACTCCTATTTCTGCAAGGCTTTCCAAGAGATGATAGATAACCGTACGCTCTACTCCACCAATAACCGAGCGATTAACCGATGGGCAGCATACATGCACAGTTTCGGTCTTGGACAGCCGTTAGGAGTAGATCTTCCCAATGAAGACAGCGGAGTTATCCCCGACTCTGCTTTCCTTCAGCGTCGGCATGGCAACTGGAATGGCACCACCATCATGTGGGTAGGTATGGGTCAGGGTGAGGTGAAGGCTACCCCGCTTCAGCTCTGCAACTTAGCTTCCGTCATTGCCAACCGCGGCTATTACATCACACCACATATCCATGCAGATACACCGGAGCGGCCACTTGATGGGAAATATAAAGTGAAACGCGTAAGTATGGGTACACCAGAGGCTTACGATATAGTGATTAAAGGTATGCGTGCCGCCATCACTGGGGGTACTGCGGCGAGTATCAATGCCAAGGATTACCAGATTTGCGGTAAGACGGGCACTGCCGAGAACGAGGGTGACGACCACTCTATCTTCATAGGTTTTGCCCCGATGGACAAGCCGAAGATTGCCGTCAGCGTGTATGTGGAGAACGGTGGCTTCGGTGCCGACCTTGCCGCACCGCTTGGCGCACTGATGATGGAGCAGTACATCAATGGCAAACTTTCGCCCGCCTCTCTCCTGCAAGCCAAGAAATGGGGCAGTAAGCATGTAAAGGTGACACCTATTGAAGTACCTATCAACTTCGACGATTTATAAGAAAAGTATGTCTGCCGTAGGTCTATTGACCTATTCGACGACAATAAAGAATCTCAAAACCATATTATCAGAAAGGACAAAACGATGATTAAAATGTATGTCATGAAGACCTGCCCCTACTGCTCATACGTGGAGAAGCAGGTGGAAAACAATCCCGAGTTCAAGATTATAGACATTGGGGAGCACGTGAAAAACCTCAAGGAGTTTCTCGATCTCCGCGACAATCACCCCGCTTTCGAGCAAGCCAAGAAAGAGGGCGACGTGGGCATTCCCTGCTATGTGTTGGAAGACGGCAGCGTGTCGCTATCGTCTAAGGATGCGGGGTTGGAGCCCATGCCTGATGGCGCATCCTGCAATATTGACGGCACAGGGTGTTAATACACCCCCCGTCAATATGTTTATCAATGACAAATTCGACGATTTTCCTCCCTTTCCATCTCTCCTTTTCTCTAAAAAATTCATTCAGAAATAAATAAACAAACAGCCCTGAAAATTGGCCGTTTTTTCAGAATAGGAAGGATTGGGGGCGAAAATCGCGAAAAATCAGGGTACTTTTGCATGCCTTTGATAATCAGATAGTTGCAAGAATAAAATTTAATTTTCACAAAAATCCGGATTTTTTGACGTTGCGATAGCATAGGTTTCGCATCGCGATACCATAGTTATCGCAATGCGAGACCATTGAGATCGCACTGCGATAAGTACCAAATGGCGATGCGAAACCTATGCTATCGCAACGTCATCTCGAAATTTTCGATCGAAAATCTGCACTTTCTTCACAAAACAGACCCATTTTCCTGCTCTCCAAAACGTTAAATTACCTTTAATTCCGAGCAGAGAATTGGACAAATACAGCTTCCTCAAGTCCCGCTCACAGACTACAGAATAACAGACCAAAAAAGAAAATCAATTTCAATACACCAATGGAGGACATTAACAATCTTCCTTTCTAATTTTGCACTTGCTTATGGAATCCACCCTCTTCACGCTAACCGTTAAATAATGCTAAACTACAAAAGTATATTCACATTCTATTGCGATGTTCTGCCATTAAATAGTTATCTTTGCAATAGAGCTAATTAAAAATTATAAGAGAATACGCGTATGATGAAAAATATACTTTCCTTACTTTTATTGTCAATCCTGCTTCCGGGTGTGCCTCAGACGTCGAAAGCTATGCCTGCCATTGAGATTGTAGAGAACGATTTTCAGTCGGTAACCATATCTATCAATTCTGAATCGGTGCTTCATGTGACAGGCGCATCCGGTCAGACATTGGATATCTACAACATTACGGGTGTTAAGGTGATGAGCATCAAGGTTGACGGTTCGGACAAGAACTACAACCTTAACCTGCCAAAAGGTTGCTACATCGTCAAGGTGGGTAAGGTCGTCAGAAAGATCTCCATTCGATAAGCACCCAAAAGGACGAATGCGTTGAAACACTTTCGGTTCTTCTTTTTTAGCATTCTTGTTGCATTCGGTTTGCAAGCATGTCACAAGAAAGCAGCAAACCTCAATGCCAATCTGACACTGAACGACTATGCGTCGCTCGATACATCGGCATATAGCATCAATGCGCGTGAGATACGGCATGAGCTCTCTATCCTGATTGGTGCAGACAAGGATTCCTCCCGAACGGACTATCACACCCGCAGATATTATCTTGACCGTGGCTCCTTTGTATGGATCACTCGTAAGGGTGTGGATTCGCGTGCAGACAGCGTGTTGGTCTATTTATAAAAGAATATTCCGCTGATCGGGTTTTCCGAATCTCATTTCTATTTGAAACAGATAGGCGAAGACATTGAGCGCCTGAGAAGTCTTGCGTTTGACAAGGCTGACAATGGTATCAATCGGGTGCTGGCACGATTAGAATATAATCTAACCAAAGCCTATTTGCTCTATGTTGCAGGCCAGCACTTTGGGTTTACCAATCCCAACTCGATATTGAATCGCCTCGATGTGCGCGACAGCGACTCCGTGCGCATGACCTATCGCATACTTTTCGATATGAAGATAGGTCATCCGGGCAATCAGTTTTATGCTTTAGCACTGCACAAAGTGCACGCAGACAGCGCAGCACTGTTCATGCGCGAGATAGAGCCGAGGAACGAAGTGTTCTATCAGTTGCGTAATCAGCTCAATGCAGATAACTGGAATATAGACCGCTCCAAGTTGCTGGTCAACATGGAGCGATGCCGCTGGCGTATGGACGATTATCCACAAGATCATCGGAAATATGTGCTGGTCAACATTCCTTCGTTTCACTTACGTGCCGTAGATGGTGACAGCGTGCTGACGATGCGTGTGGCATCGGGTACGCTCAAGACCAAAACACCCTTGCTCACGAGCCGTATCATGCGCATGGACATCAATCCGCAGTGGGTGATGCCGATGAGCATCGTCAAGACCTCTATCCTGCCTCATGCGGGAAGTCGAAGCTATTTTGCCGGCCATCGCTATTTCATCCGCAACCGCAGCACTGGTAAGACGGTGGATGTGAGTGAGGTGACGCGAGAGATGCTGCTGAGCGGAAACTATCGGGTGATACAGGAGGGCGGCGAGGGCAACTCTTTAGGCCGCATCATCTTCCGCTTCGATAATAATCTGTCTATCTTTCTGCACGACACTTCCTCGCGTGGGGTCTTTACCAGAGAGGATCGTGGAGTAAGCCACGGATGCATAAGGATAGAGAAACCCTACGACTTTGCCGTATTCCTGATGGAAACGAAGGATGAGACGCTGATGGAAAAGATACGCTATTCGATGAATGCCGATGTGTCTCCTTTGGGCAAAAAGAAAAGCGAGATGACCGAGAGACAGTTGGCTGTATCGGACACTTTGCAACGTAAGAAACTCATCGGCAGTTTACGTGTGGAGCCTACGGTGCCCATATACATCTATTATTATACGCTCTATCCCGACACCAAAGGCAATATAGAGAGCTTTGTGGACGTTTATGGCTATGACAGGGTGATATATAATGCGCTTAGAAATCTGTTATAATCAGTACAAGGTGTGATAGACGATGACAAGATTCTCCAGCTCCTGACCAACCCGAAGACACAGCAGCAGGGCTTTTCAATCATTGTAAACCAATATAGTGAGCAACTGTATTGGAAGATTCGTCGTATTGTTCTGACCCATGAGGATGCCAATGACGTGTTACAGAATACCTTTATCAAGGCTTGGAACAACATTGAGCGGTTTCAGAACAAGTCCAAACTTATCACATGGCTCTATCGCATAGCCATCAACGAGAGCCTCGACTTCCTGCGCCATCAGAAAGTGGAGATGCGGATGAGCGCCGATGATGACAATGGCGTAGGCTCTCAGCTCTTGGCAGATGAGTATTTTGATGGCGATGAGATGGAGGCGCAGCTACAGCAAGCCATCTCGCTATTGCCCGATGTGCAGCGAACAGTATTTAACCTTCGTTATTATGAAGAGATGAAATATTCGGAGATGAGTATCTTGCTTGATACAAGTGAAGGGGCTCTGAAAACCAGCTATCACCTCGCAGTAAAGAAAATCACGGAGTATTTTAAGAAAAGAAACCTTTAAGCAAAAATAATTATCAGTGCGATTAAACGATTTACTGTTTGTCTCGTCAAAGAAGTAAAGGATATATAAATATGGATACCAACGATAAATTCATTCAGGAACGATTCGGTCGCAAGAAGCCGTTTAAGGTTCCCGATGGCTATTTCGACAGTTTCCCCTCAGAACTCATGCGGAAGATTTCTGAGCAGGAAAGGGCTTCGACGGCTCGTTTGGTAACGATGAAACCATCAAGAAAACATCGTTTTCGTCCTGTCGCAGCCATAGCAGCAAGTGTGTGTGTAGCTATCTTTGGCGTGGGATTATATTTTCAAAGCAATGGAAGCCATCCGGCAAAAGAGCCGGTTTCAGCTATGCAAGGCTATAATACGATATCATATTCCACTGTGGATGCCATGGCAGATTACGCCATGATGGACACAGAGGATATGTATGCGTTCCTTACCGATGCCGATTTATAACAATATAAATAAAGAGAAAATCATTGAAAAGGATATTTTTCATATTGACTTTCGTTCTTCTTGCCTTGTCTTTACAAGCGCAAGAGAGGAAGAAGTTTAGTCCCGAGCAGTTTGAGGCAGAGCTCCAGCAGTTTATTACCACAGAGGCTGGGCTGTCGGTTCAGGAGGCTGCGCGCTTCTTCCCTGTATATTGGGAGATGCAGAGCAAGCAACGTGTGCTGTTTCAGAAGATGCGCAACTACCATTTTGTGGATGCGCGCGACAATGAGGCCTGCATGGAGGCCATTATAGAAAGCGACAAGATCGACTTGGAAATTAAAGAACTGCAGCAGGAATACCATCTCAAGTTTTGTCGGGTGCTACCTGCGAGCAAGGTCCTTCAAGTGATTCGTGCCGAAGGGAAATTCCATCGTCAGGCTTTCCGCAGGGCAGCCAAGAGGGACAGATAGCATAACAAACCGTCTCCTTTTGCGGGAGGATGGAATATAAAATAAAGTCGGTCTGCGTTTACAAGCGATAAAGCAATCCGTTCTTTTTATCCTCCGCAGCAATGGCTTTAATCTTCACATGCAGTTTCTTTCCCGTCGCACTGAATGGAATCTGCGATACAAAGCGATAGTATCTCGGACGTTTGAAGTTGGCAATGTCTGCGCTTTCCTTGCAGTATGCATCCAGTTCCTCTGCCGTGAGGCTGTCATCGCCAGCCACGATATATGCCGTTACCATCTGTCCGCGAATCTTGTCCGGAACGGAGGTAACGATGCAATCCTTCACTTTCGGATGCGTATTCAGGACAGATTCTATCTCTGTGGGATAGATATTCTCGCCCGACGAGATAATCATGTCGTCCTTACGACCCACGATCGTGATGAACTGATGCTTATCCCATGTACCCAAATCATTGGTATAGATGAATCCTTTATAGAATTTCCTTTGTGTTTCCTCCTCATTGTTGACGTAGAGGTAGGGCGATTTGGCGGGCGAACAGATTATCACTTCGCCCACTTCCGCACCGTCGGTTGTTACCAAATCATCCGGTTCGGCCTTGCGGTCTTCATACACTTTCACGACGCGCACATCATCATCGACACAAGATGAACCCGCCGTACCGGCATTTTCGGGCAAATCGAACGGACGCAGGAACGTATTCCAGAAAGTCTCTGTTGTGCCATATCCATTGAAGATGTTTGGGGTAAGCACCTTCTGGTAACGGATGCATGCCGCCCGCTCCAGTGGACTTCCCATCGTGACGATGCCTTTCAGGCTGCCGATGCAATAGCTGTAACGCTCCTGTTCATCGGCCAATTGCTCCAAAACGGTGGGCACACCCACCACAAAGGTGATGCAGAACTTATCGATATATTGCAGCGTTTTAACGGGATCAAACTTCCGCATGATAACCAATGTGGCACCTGCGTATAAGGCAGGACACGGCCCGGCACAATGCAGCCCGCCGCGATGAAACCACGGGGTGGTGTTCAACATCACATCTCTATTGTTCATCGGGAAGTGAATCATCACATCGTGAGCCGACAGCACCTCGTTGATGCTGGTGAGTGCCACCCCTTTGGGGCGTCCTGTCGTGCCGGATGTATAGAGGCGTGTGGTCTCATCATAGATGCTGTAGGGTTCTGTCACGGAAGGATCTTCACTGCTGGCATCCTTCACATAGTCCTGATAGGATATTACGCTGCCCTCACTTTGTCCGTCAACCACAATCAGTCGTTTAGGCCGGTGATTGGAAAGCTGCAAGGCCTCCAACACATTTGCCTCGCCAGACTGGTCGAAAATCAGCATCACAGGCTTGGAGTCGTCTATGCTGTGAGCCAATTCGCCCGCACTTAATCGATAGCTCACGGGGCAATTGACACATTGCGTCTTTTGAGATGCAATATAGCCAAACACAAATTCGGGGCAGTTGAGCAAATGCATCATCACGATATCCCCTTTCTTGAAGCCATCATCGATCAGCGTATTGGCCAAGCGGTTGACGTCATGATTGAGAACTTCGTAAGTCCATGTCTGATTTTTGTCCGAGTCTATCATGGCCAACTTGCCGGAATAGCGTCTTACGTTGCGCATGAAACCCTCCAGCCACGTATACCTACTCTCGAAAATCTCTCTGAAATTATTTGTAAATGGCTTTCTGATGATGTCAGAATCGTTATATTGCTGTGATGTCATTTCTATTGTTTCCTATTGTTAGGATTGACAAAGTTACTGATTATAATTGGAATAAAGAAAATAAAAACACCATAATTAACACATCCTCAATATTGTCTTACACGTTTCAAAGATACGCAAAAATACCCTGACGATGCTCCCAGACCATCGCCTCGCCCTTGCCATCAGGCGGAAACGGCGACGTACGGCGTACGATGTACGTGCGTACGGCATACGGTGTACGTGCGAACGGCGTTCGGTGTACGTGCGTACGGCGTTCGGTGTACGTCACCATCAGGGCAGAAAATGATAATGAAATGGATATAGAGGAGGCAATGTAAAGATGCTTTTCACCTGAGAAAAGGCAAAACATCCGGATGAGCGGACACTCCCTGCTCATGCCTTACAAACGGTGCGGGCTATCTGCAGCAGCCATCAGAATTATCAATATATTTGAAAAATAGTTGCGATTCTTCTTTGTTCTTATCATATTTTTTGTAATTTTGTCAAAAGAATAATCAATTCACGCAAACGAATAAGAATAATACTATGACATCAGACGATAAGAGAAACAGGGAAAGAACACCCGGCTTTTTCAACAAAGTCTTTCATCTATACTATGACGGATTTAGGAGTATGACCTTAGGCAAGACCCTATGGGCGGTCATACTGATTAAATTATTCATCATGTTTGCCATCCTTAAAGTATTCTTCTTCCCCAACTTTCTGAAACAAAACGCATCGAAGGGGGCGGAGTCTGAGTTTGTTTCCGACCAGATCATCAACCGATCAAAATAATCAATCATAATCATATCTATCACAATGCTTAATTTGTTATTAGACGTTTCAGCGTCAACCGTAGACTGGTCGAGAGCCCAGTTTGCACTGACGGCAATCTATCATTGGCTCTTTGTGCCCCTCACGTTAGGTCTTGCCGTCATCATGGGAATTGCAGAGACATGTTATTACCGCACAAACAAGGTGTTCTGGAAAGATGTCGCGCGTTTCTGGCAAAAGTTATTCGGCATCAACTTTGCCATGGGTGTAGCCACGGGTATCATCCTTGAGTTCGAGTTTGGCACCAACTGGAGCAACTATTCATGGATGGTGGGTGACGTTTTCGGTGCACCGCTGGCTATCGAGGGCATGCTGGCTTTCTTCATGGAGAGTACCTTTGTGGCCGTAATGTTCTTCGGATGGAACAAGGTTTCACGCGGCTTCCATCTTGCTTCCACATGGCTCACGGGCTTGGGTGCCACTATTTCCGCATGGTGGATTCTTGTGGCCAATGCTTGGATGCAGTATCCTATCGGTCAGGAGTTCAACCCCGACACCATGCGTTTTGAGATGACCTCATTTCTCGACGTGGCTTTCTCGCCCTTCGCCATTGACAAATTCTGCCACACCATTACCTCATCGTGGATTGTGGGCGCTACGTTTGCAATGGGCGTGAGCTGCTGGTACCTGCTCAAGAAGCGCGAGCAAGAACTCTCTAAGGCAAGTATCAAGGTGGCAGCATCCGTAGGTTTGGTGGCTTCGCTTTTGGCAGCCGCCACAGGTGACAGTTCCGCCTATCAGGTTGCCAAAGTGCAACCCATGAAGTTGGCTGCAATGGAAGCCCTTTACAATGGCGGAAACGAACAAGGGCTGACAGTCATTTCAGCCGTTAATCCTTTCGGTCAGCCTGATTACATCAACGAAAAAGAGCCTTCTTTACGTATCGCCATACCCTATGCCCTTTCATTCTTGGCCACCCGCACATCCAACGGATATGTCCCCGGCGTGAACGATTTGATCAACGGATACACCAAAGCAGACGGAACGGCAGAACCCTCATACGCAGAAATGATCGAGCGCGGCAAGAAAGCCATCGTGGCTTTGCAGGCTTATCGCACAGCCACCGGTGGCAAACAGACGGCAGAGGCAGACCTCTCGGTTGAGGCAAAGGCACATCTTGACATACTGAAAGAGAATATTAAGTACTTCGGATACGGCTATATCAAGGATGTACACCACCTTGTGCCCAACATTCCGCTTACATTCTATGCTTTCCGCGTGATGGTAGGATTAGGCTGTCTGTTCATCCTCTTCTTTGCGGCAGCGCTCTTCCTCGTTTACAAGAAAGACATCAGCCGCTTCCGCTGGCTCCACATCGCAGGTATATGCCTCATCCCTTGCGGTTATATAGCCAGCGAGGCAGGATGGGTTGTGGCCGAGATGGGTCGGCAGCCATGGACCATTCAGGACATGCTGCCGGTGGGTGTAGCCGTCTCCGACATTCCTTCCGGAAGCATCGCCACCACTTTCTTTATCTTCCTTTTCCTCTTCACGACCATGCTTTTGGTAGAGATCAACATCCTCTGCAAGCAGATCAGGAAAGGACCGGAGATGACAGGCATAACCCCAACTCATGCATAGTGTGTTGGCAGAACGCATAAAGTTAAGTTTCTAATTATTATCAGCATTATGACTTACGAATTCTTACAATCATACTGGTGGTTCGTCATCTCACTGATGGCAGGCTTCCTCGTGTTCCTATTGTTCGTGCAGGGAGCCAACACATTGATTTTCAATTTGGGTAAGACAACCGATGAGCGTCGCCTTGTCATCAACTCCACAGGGCGCAAATGGGAGTTCACGTTTACCACGCTGGCTACATTCGGTGCCTCTTTCTTCGCTTCTTTCCCCTTGTTTTATAGTACCAGCTTCGGCGGAGCCTATTGGATATGGATGCTCATCCTGTTCTCTTTTGTGGTGCAGGCCGTGAGTTACGAGTTTCAGAACAAGCTCGGCAACTTCCTCGGCCCTAAAGTTTTTCAGGTTTGCCTCATCATCAATGGTGTCGTAGGGCCGCTTCTTCTCGGTGGCGCCGTAGCTACTTTCTTCAACGGAAGCAACTTCCTGATAGAGAAAGCCAATATCACCACTGGTATCCAGCCTATCATCAGCCGTTGGGGTAATGCCAGCAGCGGTCTCGATGCATTGCTCGACGTGTGGAATCTGGTGTTTGCCGTGGCCGTGCTGCTGCTGGTAAGGGTACTCGGAATCCTCTATATATATAATAATGTGAGCGATACGGCCATTCGTGAACGTTGTCGCAAGCAGCTGATTCCCAACACCGCACTGTTCCTCGTGTTCTTCCTCACCTTCTTCATCCGTACACTTCTGAAGGACGGCTATGCCTACCAGCCCGAAACCGACGTGATCTTCATGGAGCCGATGAAGTATCTCAACAACCTGTTGGATATGTGGCCATTGGCCGTCGTGCTCCTTTTAGGTGTGGCGCTGTTGCTCTTTGGAATCGGCAGAACAATTCTCGACCAAAGCTATTTCAAAGGAATCTGGCCGGCAGGCATTGGTGTTATCCTTGTGGTGACAGTGCTTTTCCTCATCGCCGGATGGAACAACACCGCTTTCTATCCATCGAATATTGATTTGCAAAGCTCGCTTACCATCGCCAATAGCAGCAGCAGCGAGACCACGTTGCGCGCCATGACCTACGTCTCTCTGCTGATTCCCGTCATCATTGCATACGGCGGTTACGCATGGTGGTCTATCGATAAAAAGAAGCTCGACAAGCAGGAATTGCAGGATGAGCATACATATTGATTGATAACATCAGCCATCCTACGAGGCAAAAAGAAGCTGCTTCATTTGGGATCTTTCCCCGGATGAAGCAGTTTTTTATGCAAAGAAACATCCTTTCCCTTTGCATACTTATCGTATTTTCGTACCTTTGCAGTTCTTTTCAATAGGAAATAAACGTTTATCACATGACATTCGACATCAGCAGCTACCGCTCGCAATATAAGCCTTTGATACAACTCGGCATTCCACTGGTAATCGGACAATTGGGTACCATTATCCTCAGCTTTACCGACACCATCATGATTGGTCATCATTCCACTGCCGAATTGGCCGCAGCCGCATTCGTGGGACAGATGTTTATGCTGGGTTTGCTGCTCGCATTGGGTTTTGCCTACGGTCTCACACCCATCATCGGCAGTTACTACGGACGCGGAGAAACGAGAGCTCTGGGCAGCATTGTGCGCAACGGATTAGCCGTAAACTCTCTCGTGGCAGTGCTTCTGATGCTGGTGTTCAGCGTGCTTTATCTCTTTCTTGATAAGCTCGGGCAGCCTGAAGAACTGCTCCCATACATGCGCCCTTACTACATTGTCAATCTCATCTCCCTACCCTTTGTGTGCTGGTTCAACGTATTCAAGCAGGCATCCGATGGCACCACGGATACCAAAACACCCATGTGGATTCTGCTGGCGGGCAACCTGCTGAACATTCTGGGTAACTGGATACTGATCTACGGCAAGCTCGGCATGCCCGAGATGGGGCTTCTGGGTGCCGGACTTGCCACTCTTCTTTCGCGTGTGTTTATGGCAGTGGCCATCGTTTGCGTGTTTTTCATGTCGCGCCGCTATCGTCCTTATGCCGAAGCCTTTCGTACTGCCCGTATCACCAAGACCGAACAACTGCTGCTCCATCGCATGGGCTGGCCTTTAGGCCTGCAAATGGGCATGGAATCGGGGGCTTGGTCGCTGTGCAGCATCATCGTGGGCTGGATAGGTGCATCATCACTGGCGGGTCATCAGATCATGCTGTCTATCAGCCAACTCTTCTTTCAGATTTATTATGCTATCTCTGCTGCCGTATCAATCCGCATCAGCTTGTTCTACGGACAGCGCGAATACGACAAAATCATGCCCGTGGCATGGGCTGGCTTTCACATCAACCTACTGGTAGCACTGGTGCTCACCTTTCCCGTGCTGCTTGTGCGCGACCGCATCGGCTGGCTCTTCACCGACTCGGCCGAGGTGGCGGGCATTGTGGCAGGGGTAATCATCCCTCTCATTATCTATCAGGTGAGCGACGGCCTGCAGTGCATCTTCGCCAATGCCTTACGTGGACTTTCCTATGTCAAACCGTTGGTGCTCGTTGCTTTCATCGCCTATTTCGTGACATCCATTCCGGCCAGCTATCTCTTCGGTATCAGCATGCAGGGCGGACTGGTGGGCGTGTGGTACTCTTTTCCGCTGGGACTTACCATCGCTGCCGCGCTCTACTACTATTTCTTTCGCCGGCGGCTCAATTACATTAAGCAAGAACATCAGACCTCATAAAACGCGATGGGTGCCAGCCACAATACGCAGGCACCCAATCGCTCTCTACCCTCCCTACCCTCTTTTTTTACTTCGAAAAAACACAACAAACACCCTCTGGAGATTCGCGTGTAGCAAAATTGAAAAACTTTTGTCCGAAATACGCGAAAATTAGAGGGGTTTTCGTAAACCTCAAAGCATCAGTGAGTTACGAGCGAAAAGTAAGAATATGCCATAGATATTCATCTTTTCGTCTTGCGATAGCATAGGTTTCGCATCGCGAAAGCACCCTTATCGCGATGCGAGAACATTGAGATCGCACGGCGATTAGGCCGTTTTCGCGATGCAAAACCTATGCTATCGCAACCCTATCTCAAAATTTTCGACCCTCCGCGACCCGAATCTTGCCAACTCAGCACGATTTTCCGCTCTAGAATGAACGAAAAAGTGAACAGAATTTTTATAATGATTTATTTACAAAACATAATAAAAAGAAGGTGTATCAGAATAGAATAAGAGAATAAAAGAATAATCGCTTTGCTCTGTA
>CAUTTP010000045.1:0-22592 GCA_963541305.1 uncultured Prevotella sp. | reverse complement strand
CAAGTTGCAACTATATGTTCAGTAGAAAACGAAAGAAAGTGACGGAGCCGGCGCCTTATGTCTATTTCCCTGAAAGACAGGAGCAGGAAATGGCGGCTGCCATCTATAACGGCAACCAGGATTCGGTTAGGCTGTTAATCAACAGAGGCATTGATTTGAACAAACCGGGCAGCGGGGGAATGACTTACCTCTTTTATGCCATGCTGATGATAGATTATGACATGGTGAAACTGTTGCTGGAAAACGGGGCCGACCCGAATGTACACAGTAGGTTCTATCGCAATCCGGAACTGCATAAAAAAGGGAAGAGCAACATTATAGATAAGGGGGTCTGCCTCGAATTTTCAGGATATGGTGCTTTTGACATCAAATTTATGAAACTGCTGATTGAGCATGGGGCAAACGTAAACGACACGGCACATATAAGTCCGTTAAGCACGTCATGCCGCGTACAAAGACACGGCAGAGAGAAAATCAGATATTTGGTTGAACACGGTGCTGACATTAACTGTGGCTACACGCCAATTATCGGACAACAGGCCTTGTCTTATGATTGGGATTTCGTGCTGTTCCTGATGGATTTGGGGGCCGACCCCATGGCTGGAGAGGATCCAAGATTCAACGTCGCAAATTTATTGCAACGTTATTTTGACAGGGGCTTTTTGGAAACATCGGAGAACAGTATCAAGGCGAGGGAAGTTAAGCGACGGTTAGAACAGCGGGGCATAAAGTTCCCGTATAAACCAGAGCTGCCCAAAGCACGGGAAACTCCAGACAGCACTGGGCAACCGACACGCAATGAGCAAGCGGAAAGGTAATGACCGTCTGCACATCGGGCATGCAGCAGGCACGGAGTAAGGTAACGAGCTAAAGCACAATCGGGCGGAACGACAGCGGATATCTTGCCATACAAGGCATGAAGAGCGGCTTCGGGAGAGGCTCGGCGGCGGGCAGTAAGGTCGGAGAGGCTGTGAGCAAGGCGCAGGAAAGGGTAGTACCCGGGTAGCTGATGCCCGATGCGACGGTCGGCTGTCTGCTCGGGGGACTGGTCTCTATCGTCAAGCCGAACATGCCGTTGATGCTGGAATGCGCGAAGATTTCGAAATGGATGTACTGCGATCCGGGAGAGGATACGGACGTCAACGATGCCATGACCGATGAGAACGGTAATGGACTGGAGACGTTTGCAGATTTCGAGAAATACAAACCCGAAGGTCTCGGATGGAGTGAGGTCACGCCGGAAGAACTCATGGAAAAGGGGATTTTGGAGCAGGATGCAAAAGGCAACTACATTTTAATTGGTAATAAAAGGATTAAATACTCGTCAGAGGACTATCAGGGGGAGACCAGATATTATTTTGTTGACAGCCGAAATAAGGGCTACCAATATGACGACAGTTCCGATAATGGCTCCGGCCTTAAAGTTGGCATGTATGAGAAAGATGGGCATTATATCTTAGCTGCACGGGGCACGCACAGATCCCAAGACTGGACAGACGACAATTTAGCACAAGGGCTGGGGCTGGGAAGTGAACAATATAGACAAGTAATAGCACTGTCTAAAACAGTATCAGGTAAACTGCATCCGGAGAATGTCACTATTACAGGGCATTCTATGGGTGGTGGTACAAGTTCGGCTGCAGGCATTGTGACGGGCTGCGAGACCTATTCGTTCGATCCTGCGGGAGTTCATGAAAATACTATAAAAGGATATGGAGTAACCCGCGAGAATTCATCCAACGTCTATTCAGTATATTCCGATACGGATCCGCTGAACAATGTCCAGAACCTCATGCCAGACCTTATGCCCACTGCCGTAGGAAACCGACTGAAGTTCAGCACCGCCAACAAACTGGACATAAGCGACCCATGGCCGTTTATCGTCAACGGGCATGACCTGCCCATGCTGATCGACGCATTGGAACAGCAGGTCAAGGAAAACAGCGAGAAAGAGATACTGCTGGCAAAGGATAAATAAGTAACCAAAACAACATGCTGTATGTCAAGGAAAAGTTTATATTTCATCGTATCAATATTATTGTTAACAAGTTGCAACTATATGTTCAGTAGAAAACGAAAGAAAGTGACGGAGCCGGCGCCTTATGTCTATTTCCCTGAAAGACAGGAGCAGGAAATGGCGGCTGCCATCTATAACGGCAACCAGGATTCGGTTAGGCTGTTAATCAACAGAGGCATTGATTTGAACAAACCGGGCAGCGGGGGAATGACTTATCTCTTTTATGCCATGCTGATGATAGATTATGACATGGTGAAACTGCTGCTGGAAAACGGGGCAGATCCGAATGTACATAGCAGGTTCTATCGCAATCCCGAACTGCACAGGAAAGGGAAGAGCAATATTATAGATAAGGGGGGCTGCCTCGAATTTTCAGGATATGGTGCCTTTGATATCAAATTTATGAAGCTACTGATTGAGCATGGAGCAAATGTAAACGATACGGCACATATAAGTCCATTGAGCACATCGTGTGATGATAGAAAGCAAGGTAGGGAGAAAATCAGGTGTTTGGTTGAACACGGCGCAGACATCAACTGTGGTTACACTCCAATCATTGGAGAGGAAGCCTCCGTTTATAAATGGGATTTCGTGCTGTTCCTGATGGATTTGGGAGCAGATCCCATGGCTGGAGAGGATCCAAGATTCAATGTGGCAAGCGCTATACAAGATTATTTCGACAGAGGCTTTGATGAAAAAACAGATTATGGAAGAAATGCAATAGAAGTCAAGCGACGGTTAGAGCAGCGGGGCATAAAGTTCCCGTATAAGCCGGAGCTGCCCAAAGCACAAGAAACTCCTGACAGCACAGGGCAACCGACACGCAGCGAGCAAGTGGAATGAATGCCTGACAGAATGGAAATCGCACAAAACTTCCAAATATGCTCTTTACGTATAAAACATCTTATTATAAGATATCAGGCATTTCGATATATATTCTGTCACCGAATCACATGTTATTTTTGCAAAAAATTAGAGAGAAAAAAACGTTAGAAGATTTGGATGTATGGGAGAAAAGATTTAAATTTGCATCATAAATTATATGATAAAGACTTATGGGGGTATATCGGTTCGATAGGGATACTCATCAAATTACATTGAAAACCGAGAATGCTTCTCTTGTTAATGGCGGGCCACATAAAACGTATAACGACTAAGCTGTAAAGCCGGTGGATTACAAAGGCGGAGAGCTCTCACCACTTTTTATAGTAGGAGTTTTCATCACATCATCGTTATGCCCCCTTTCAACTTAGGAGAATTGAGTGCCTCTCAGTTCTCCTTTTAATTTAAAAGAATAAATATGTTTAGCGGAATTGTAGAAGAGATGGCTACGATCGTAGGCATCAAGAGGTATCGGGAGAATATTGATTTCACTTTGAGATGTAGTTTTACGAACGAACTGAAAATCGACCAGAGCATTGCGCACAACGGCGTATGCCTGACAGTGGTGAGTATAGAGGGCGACACTTATACCGTTACAGCGATGAAAGAAACGCTCGATCGCTCAAATCTCAGACTACTCAAGATGGATGACAAGGTAAATGTGGAACGCTCAATGATGATGAACGGCCGACTGGACGGGCACATCGTGCAAGGGCATGTGGACGAGACGGCCACCTGTGTGACGATGGAAGATGCCGACGGCTCTACGTATTTCACTTTCCGGTATCCACTCGATAAGACAATGGCACGCCATGGATACTTCACGGTGGACAAAGGCTCGGTTACGGTAAACGGCGTATCGCTGACCGTATGTGAGCCTACGGACGATTCATTCAAAGTGGCAATCATACCTTATACGCGAGAGAACACCAACTTCTGTGATATAAAGGTGGGTAGTGTTGTAAATATTGAATTTGATATCTTAGGCAAATATATCGCCCGTCTGCATGATTTCTCATAAGAAGTGACAGTAGGCAATGGAGTTAGGGGAAATGTTACAAAGTGTAACATTTCCCCTAACTTTTGTTAATATGTCAGACTTTCTATAAACCATTCCCCTTTCCGATGCGTCAAACCAACAAATTAGATTATCAATTATATCATTCGTATATGAATAAATCATTTATGACTTCGGCACTTGCCCTTCTGATGGCTGTTGCTCCATTGGCCTCGCAAGCCAAGCAATGGTCATTGCAGGAATGCATTGAATATGCACTGCAAAACAACATCTCACTTCAGAAAACGCGCATCCAGAAACTCTCGGCACACGAGGATGTGTTGCAGAGTAAGGCAGCATTGTTGCCCTCGCTTTCTGCTTCGACCTCACAGAGCGTATCTTACACCCCTTGGCCGGAATCGGGAAGCTATGTGGTGTCGGGCTCCACAGTGCAGTCAAACGTAGACAAGGTGTATTACAACGGTTCTTATAGCGTGAGCGGGAACTGGACAGTATGGAATGGAAACCGCAACCGCAATCAAGTGAAGTATAATAATATATTGGTGGATCAGGCTGCGATGGATAGCGCGACGACAGCCAACAGCATACAGGAGCAGATTGCACAACTTTATGTGCAGATATTGTATTCTAAGGAAGCTGTGGAAGTGAACAGGCAAACGCTGGAGACTTCAAAGAAGAATGAGGAGCGTGGCAGGGAGTTTGTGAATGTGGGGAGCATGAGTAAGGCTGACCTAGCACAGTTGACAGCTCAGCGTGCACAAGACGAATACTCTGTGGTTCAGGCCGAAAGCAACGTGAGAGAATATAAGCGTCAGCTAAAGCAGTTGCTGCAGATTACCGATCAGGAGGAGTTTGACGTAGTAGCGCCGGAGACGACAGACGAGATGGCCTTGCAGGAGATACCCGGTGTGACAAACGTCTATGAAGCGGCACTGATGAGCCGCCCGGAGATAAAGAATGCGGAATTGAGTATCAAGGGCAGTGATCTGCAGCTCAAAATAGCCAAAGCGCAAAAGTTGCCCACACTCTCGGCCAATGCAGGTGTGAGCACCAGTACGACGACTATGAATAGCAACACATGGGGCACGCAGATGAAAAACAACTTTACGGTTGGTGGCGGACTCACACTGAGCATTCCAATCTTTGACAACCGTGAGGCAAAGACGGCGGTGAATAAGGCGATGCTACAGAAGACCAGTTACCAGTTGGAGCTAAAGAATCAACAGACAACGCTATACTCGAATATCGAGAACTTTTGGTTACAGGCTATGAACAATCAGGCACAGTTCAAGAGTGCCAAGGTGAGAACCGAGAGTGCACAGGTAAGCTATGAACTGTTGAACGAGCAGTTCCGTCAGAATTTAAAGAACATCATTGAACTGTTGAATGGTAAAGATGCCTTGTTGCAGGCTCAACAGACAGAGCTTCAGGCCAAGTATCTTACCATTCTCAACATTGATCTACTGAAGTTCTATCAGGATGGCACGTTGAAATAATCCCCAACAATAGGAAATATAAAAATAATATAGAGTCAGTTCTTAATGAAAAAGATTAGTAAAATTTGGATAGTATTGGCTGTAATCCTTATTGCAGCCGTTGTCACGTTCCTGCTTTCCGGCAAAAACAAGAAAGAAGAGGTGGAGTTTGTGACCGAAGCGGTAGCGACTGCTAATATTGTGAACAGTATCACAGCAACGGGTTCGATCGAACCTGTGACCTCGGTTACAGTTGGTACGCAGGTATCAGGTATCGTGAGTAAGTTGTATGTCGATTACAATAGCATAGTGAAAAAAGGTCAGGTGATTGCCGAACTGGACAAAACCAACCTGACCAGTGAATTGAATACGGCAAAGGCCAATCTTACAAGCGCACAGAGCAGCTTGAATTACCAGTTGGCCAACTATAACCGTTATTCTTCGCTCTACAAGCAGGGGCTGATCAGTGCTGATGATTATGAGCAGGTGCGCTTGTCATACTTGCAGGCTAAGGAGCAGGTGGCAACAGCCAAAGAAAGTTTAGCCAAGGCACAGACCAACTTGGGATATGCTACAATTACCTCCCCTATTGATGGCGTTGTGTTGTCAAAGAGTGTAGAGGAAGGGCAGACGGTGAATGCCAATATGAGCACTCCTGACCTCTTCGAGATTGCCCAAGACTTGACCAATATGCAGGTTGTGGCCGATGTAGACGAGGCTGATATCGGTGATGTCAAGGTCGGCGAACGCGTGACGTTTACGGTAGACGCATATCCCAACGATACTTTCTCGGGTAAAGTTACTCAGGTTAGACAGGAAGCTACGACAACCAACAACGTGGTGACCTACGAGGTGGTGATCAGTGCACCTAATGCAAACTTGAAGTTGAAACCCGGCTTGACGGCAAACGTGACGATTTACACTCAGGAGAATAAGGATGTACTGAGTGTTCCCACTAAGGCTTTGCGCTATACACCCGCGAAAGAGACTGTGGGGAACTACAAAATTCAGGATGTGAGCAATGCTAAGAATAAAGTTTGGACAGTAGAGGGTAACACTGTTGTGGCGCATAGCGTCAATATCGGCATAACCGATGGCACACACACACAGATCATCAGTGGCATCAAGCAGGGGCAGAAAGTGATTACCGGTGTGAGCGTGAAGACAGAAGATACGGAGAGTACAGCCGAAAGTAGCCAGCAGGAGGCCAGTCCATTCGCTCCGGGACGACCGGGCGGTAACAAGAATAAATAACCGTATTTCTCACTTTGAGAAAAATCTCATGGGAGTTAACCGCATACGACTAATGGTATAAGGCTAACTCTCTCAATTTGCCTTTATAATAATATAAGGTGATCAACAAAGTAAAAAGAAATTAGAAATGTCAACAGATAATCAAAAGGAAGCCAAAAAGGTTGTCATCGAGTTGCAGGATGTAAAGCGCGACTTTCTCGTTGGAGATGAGATGGTACATGCCCTTCGCGGTGTGTCATTTAAAATCTATGAGGGTGAGTTCGTGACGATCATGGGTAAGTCTGGCTCGGGAAAATCTACTCTTCTGAACCAATTGGGCTGCCTCGACACCCCTTCTACCGGCGAATACTATTTAGACGGTGTGTCGGTGAGAACTATGTCGAAATCGCAACGTGCCGTCCTTCGTAACCGCAAGATTGGTTTTATCTTCCAAAACTATAACCTTCTGCCCAAGACAACATCGGTAGAAAACGTAGAATTGCCACTAATGTACAATGCCGGCGTCACAGCGAAAGAGCGTCATGACCGTGCGGTTGAGTCGTTGCAGGCTGTGGGCTTGGGCGACCGACTGTATCACAAGTCTAACCAGATGTCAGGCGGCCAGATGCAGCGTGTGGCCATTGCCCGCGCACTGGTCAACAATCCCGCCGTGATTCTTGCCGATGAGGCTACCGGTAACCTCGATACCCGCACATCGTTTGAGATATTGGTGCTGTTCCAAAAGCTATATGCTGAAGGCCGCACTATCATCTTTGTTACCCACAATCCGGACATAGCCCACTATTCCAGCCGTAATATCCAGTTGCGCGACGGCAAGGTGATCAGCGATGAGGTGAACAACAATATTATGAGTGCTGCCGAGGGATTGGCTGCGCTACCTGTTAACTCGGACGAATAAAACATGAACTATACGAATTTATTAAAGATTGCACTCAGGGCTATCTTTGCCAACAAGATGAGGTCGTTTCTGACGGCTCTCGGTATCATCATCGGCGTGGCGTCGGTAATTACAATGCTTGCCATCGGACAAGGTTCAAAGCGCAGCATTCAGGCAAATATTGCCGAGATGGGTTCCAACATGATTATGATTCAGCCGGGAGCTGACATGCGTGGTGGCGTTCGGCAGGATCCTTCTGCCATGCAGACGCTGAAGCTAAGCGATTATCAGAGCCTCAAGGACGAATGCACTTACATCAAGGCCATCAGCCCGGTGGTCAGTAGCAGCGGTCAGTTCATCTACGGAAACAACAACACACAATCAACCATCTATGGCGTGAACCAAGACTATCTTGAGATCCGACAGTTGAGCGTGAGCGATGGTGAGTGTTTCTCCGATCAGGACATCAAAACCAGCTCTAAGGTATGTATTCTCGGACAGACGGTTGTGGGCTATCTGTTCCCCGATGGCAGCGATCCCATTGGCAAGGTGGTACGTTTCAACTCCATTCCTTTCCGTGTGGTGGGCGTGTTGAAGAAGAAAGGCTACAACTCTATGGGCATGGATCAAGATGATCTGGTGCTTGCGCCTTACACTACCGTGATGAAACGAATCCTTGCCCAAACCTATTTGAGTGGTATTCAGGCATCGGCAATTACCGAGGATGTGACCTCGAAAGCCACGGAGGAAATGACGGCCATCCTTCGTCGTAATCATAAGCTCAAGGACGCTACCGACACGACGGCAGCCGATGATGACGATTTCAACATTCGTTCGCAGGAAGAGTTGTCGACCATGATGAACTCTACAACCAACATGATGACCATACTCTTGGGATGTGTGGCCGGTATCTCGTTGATTGTCGGTGGTATCGGGATCATGAACATCATGTATGTAAGCGTGACGGAACGTACTCGCGAGATTGGTCTTCGTATGAGTGTGGGCGCCCGCGGCGTCGATATTTTGAACCAATTTCTCATTGAGGCCATCCTGCTCAGCGTGACGGGTGGTGTGATTGGTGTAGCACTGGGTATCGGTGCCAGCTATGCCGTGAAGTTACTGGCGCATTGGCCTATCTACATTGAGATATGGAGCATTGTGATGAGTTTCGCTGTATGTACTTTTACAGGTGTGTTCTTCGGTTGGTATCCGGCCAAAAAGGCTGCCCGACTTGATCCCATCGAAGCCATTAGATATGAATAAGCCTAATGGCTACGACATAAAAAGAGGGTGTGTCAAAATGGAATAAGAGCATAAAAGAATAATCGCTTCGCTTAGTATAAAAGAATAAAAAGCCATCACTTGATACACAAATAAAGCCAAATGAACGGATGTTTATCCGGCATTTGGCTTTTATACTGAGCTAAGCGATTATTCTTTTATGTTCTTATTCTATTCTGAGGCATCCTTTTTACCATCTTTTACAGCATGGTATAAACTTAGATGCGAAGTTCTTTCAATATCTCTGCCATCTTCTGCTTGGTCTCTATCTTCGTTGGTACCAATGGCAGACGCAACTGATTCTCGATGAATCCCATATCGTTGAGCAATGCTTTTACTCCGGCCGGATTGCCGTCCACAAAGAGCAGGCTATACAACTCCGTAAACCTATGGTGAATCTTACGTGCGGGGTCATACTCGCCTTTGAACTCCAAACGAATCATTCTTGAAAATTCCTTAGGTAGAGCATTACCAATGACAGAGATAACACCCACGGCACCACTTGCCACCATCGAAAAGGTGAGGGCATCATCGCCACTGATAATATCAAAATGGTCTGGCTTGTTCTTGATAATCTCATCTACCTGCTCCAGACTTCCCGACGCTTCCTTAATGGCAACTACGTTCGGACAATCCCGGGCAATACGCACAGTGGTTGCGGCTTTCATGTTAACACCCGTGCGCCCCGGCACATTGTAGAGCACGATGGGCAGCGGACTGACAGCCGCAATAGCCTTGAAGTGGTGATAAAGCCCCTCCTGCGAAGGCTTATTGTAGTAAGGGCAGATGCTCAATATACCATCGATGCCTGTCCAGTCTGTTTCCTTTATTTCTTCGATGACAGCTGCGGTGTTGTTTCCGCCACAATATTTCAATATGGGAATGCGTCCGTGCGCCACCTCCCTGATTAGCTCCGTAATCTTGTTTTTTTCGTCTTTGCTTAGGCATGGAGCCTCGCCGGTAGTGGCAAGAATACAAAGAAAGTCTGCGCCATTGTCAATCTGGTATTCCACAAGGCGCTTCAATGACTTATAATCCACATCTCCTTCGGGCGTAAAAGGTGTAATCAGAGCAATTCCCAATCCCTTAAAAATATTGCGTGCCATAAAATATTGTCTAATAATTTACAATCCAATTACAAAGTTACTACTTTAGTTTCGATTTGCAAAAGAAAACCTCTAAAACCTTGTAAAGTGTTCCCTGACCATCGTTTCAGCCTTGCCGTCAGGCGGGAACGGCGACGTACGTCGTTCGGCGTACGCACGTACGGCGGTCGGTGTACATGCGTACGGCGTTCGGTGTACGCACGCACGACGTTCGATGTACGTCACCGGCAGAACAGAAAACGCTGAAGAAACGGCCGTGAAGGCGGTTTCGTCCGCCATATTCCAGACTGATAAAAGATTGCCGCCATTACGGAATTGCAGAGACCGTCGAATACCTGTACTGTTGCTTCCCTATCTGCTCCCTATATAAAGAAACACCATGCCCAGCAGTACCAGTGCAAGATCCAAGGCCTTAGCCTTAAGATTGCGCTCATGAAAGACCACCGCGCCAAAGAGGAAACTCACGATCACACTACCTCTGCGAATCATCGAAACAATGGAAATCATAGCGCCGTCAAGGCTCAACGAGTAGAAGTAAACAAAGTCGGCAGCACACAAGAAGAGGCTGATGCCTACGATAGCCCAATGCCAATGGAACGGAGTGGTATGCTTGCGTGTGGGGTACCAGAGGATAATCATCATGGCAAGCATCATCCCCATCTGGTATATGTTATACCACGATTGCACCGCCATGCGGTCAAGCCCTACGCCTCCGTTGTCGGGCGAAGCCATGAGATACTTGTCGTATAAACCGCTGATGGCACCCAAGACAGCGGCTGCCACGATGAACCATATCCACCGGTTGTGCTGAAAGTCGATGCCCTCTTTCTTTCCGGAACGGCTTAACATAAAAAACGAGAGTATCGCCAGCATCACACCAATCCACTGCCATGCGTTGAGCTTCTCGCCAAACACCAGCAGTGCGCCAACAAGCACCATCACCGGGCGTGTGGCATTGATGGGACCCACGATGGTGAGCGGCAGATGCTTCATGCCGAAATAGCCGAAGACCCAGCTGGACAGCACGATGCAGCTTTTGAGAATGATATACTTGTGCATCTCCCAGCCACCGCTTCCCACATGAAAGATGGTGCCGTCAAGCGTGTGGCCTGTAGCCGAAAGGATGATAAACGGAAGGAAAATGAGTGATGAGAAAACCGTGTTGAGAAACAACACAGGTATTACGGCATTGCCCTGAAGCGACTCTTTCTTAAATGAATCATAGAATCCTAACAGAGCAGCAGAAAGGAAAGCGAGAAGTAACCACATATCTACAATTGAAGTTAAAGGGGTTGTTACGAGTAAGAGGAGTTAAAGACATTTACCATTTGTCGGCAAATGAGCCTCCCCGTGCTCTTTTATTTATTCTAAAAACAAATCTTACATGTAGTCTATTTTCCACAAAAACAATCCGTGGGCAGGCATCGATTCACCCGCGTCAGAGCGGGTACCGCCGGCCACAATCTGTTTGAAATCATCGATACTGATGCGATGCCGCCCCACGTCCACCAACGTGCCGACCACCGCGCGCACCATGTTGCGCAGGAAACGGTTAGCTGAAATCTCAAAATAGTGGCTGATGGGAGATGTCTGTACCCAATGTGCCGCACTGACATCACACAGCGTTGTCTTGTTGTCTGCGTTGGCTTTGCAAAACGTCTTGAAGTCGGCCACGGTAAGCAGATGGGCTGCCGCTTCATTCATGCGGTCGAAATCAAGCTCCCAGTGCATCTCCACCGAGTGATGACGGAGGAAAGGGTCACGCCGCGTATGGATGAAATAACGGTAGGTGCGCCTTGTAGCAGAGAAGCGGGCATGAAGGTCATCGGGCACCTGCTCCACCTTTTCACAACTCATGTCGCGTGGCAGCACACGATTAAGCCGATAGTGCAGCTGTGAGGTATCGACCGTTTCATCCCAATCAAAATGGCATACCATCTCTCTGGCGTGTACCCCGGCATCTGTCCTTCCGGCACCTGTCACCTCTACAGGCCTGCGAAGCAGCAGCGACAAACATTGCTGCAACTTCTCCTGCACCGACATCCCGTTGGGCTGAATCTGCCAGCCGTGATAGGCGGTACCGTCAAAGCTGATCCATACAAAATATCTCATACATCATGATTTTGATGGGCACAAAGGTACGAAAAAAAGCATTATGCGTCGCCTTTCTCCGTTGTTAATCTGACGTAAGTCCGATCATCAAACGATGAGTTGCCTTTCATCAGTCCTTTGGTAGCAAGGAATGTCCTGATGTTGAACGGATCATTGGCAAGCTGGTCTTGCAGTGCTGCCTCACTTTCTCGAAGTGTTGGCTTTAAGAAAGGGTATCCATCCGTAGCAAGGATGAGCTCTGCGGGATGACGGACAATGCTGACAGTCTTGATTCCCGCTTTGTAAACGGGGAACCCATCGATTACCGCATAGGTAACATTTTGATTCTTCATGCTTTCAATCAACATGGGAAGCACTTGCTCGCGCGCATAATCATGGAGAATATACTGCCCCTCTACCATGTCGTCATGAGCTGCAACACATTGGGCGAATACTTCCGCACGACACCGGGCAGCCCGTTCCTCGTAAGGTTTGCTATTCTCATGGAGTTGTCCGTCTACCATGCACAGACAGTCGCCCACCATCCAAATCTCGCTCCTTGCCTTGCTGTAAATTACCGCGCTGGCACAGAGCCGCTTCTCGGGATGTGCCCGCAGCAGGCTGTCATCGGCAGGATAGACATCATGCAGATGCTGTGTGACGGTATCGCAAAATTCGCCAAGCGATATTTCAGCAGGCATCTCTCTGATGAAATCGCTGATGAGCCTCATGGCATATCGTCCGTTCTTCATACTGGGATGAATCTGATTACGCGACTTGCTCGTGCTGCCGTCTATTACAGCCACAAAGTCTGCCGTGATGACCAGACCGTCTTCACAATCGCCTATGCTGTGTTTCCCTCTGACACTTTGCTCTATAATATTCATTGCGATGGCTTCTCTTTGGTTTATACTTGCAAAGATAGCACTATTGAAAGATATGGCATCATGCTTTTACAAATATTCTTCCGACTCCCAATTTGTTATCAATTCGAAAGAAAATTATCCGTTTTTTATCTCAATTGGCTTGCAATCGGAAAATTATACCTACATTTGCAGCATGAAGAGAGAACAACATGAGCAGCACATCCCCTGTCTTTTCTCGTAAAATGTTATATTTATGATAATCACTCTAATTGTACTTTTCATTACAGTCACCATGTTCGTCATTGGCCGTATTCGTGCCGACATAGTGGCTTTGTGTGCTTTGGTCACCCTCATTCTGTCCGGTATTCTGACGCCCGAGGAGGCACTGTCCGGTTTTTCTTCCTCAGTTATCATCATGATGGTAGGCTTGTTTGTGGTTGGCGGAGCCATTCTCCAGACAGGATTGGCCAAAGCTGCGAGCCAGCGAATTATGAAATTATCGAAAGGCAGCGACCTAAGAATGTTTCTTCTGGTCATGCTTACAACATCTGTTATCGGGGCATTTGTGAGCAATACGGGCACCGTGGCCTTGATGATGCCTATCATCGTCAGCATGGCAACGCAGTCGGGCGTCAGCCCCGGAAGGTTACTCATGCCCTTAGCCTTCGCCAGCAGTCTCGGCGGAATGCTTACTCTCATCGGTACGCCTCCCAACCTTGTGATTCAGGAAGCGCTGACCGAGGCCGGGTACGAGCCTTTGTCGTTCTTCTCTTTTTCTCCCGTGGGGCTCATTTGTGTTGCTATTGGTATTGTCGTCCTCCTGCCATTAAGTAAGATGTTCTTAGGTAAGAAGAAGAAAACGTCGGGCGAAAGAGGCTCGTCGGGCAAGAGCTTGGACGACTTAGTGGCGGAATATCGGTTGAATAATCATCTGCAAACTTATCGTATAGGTGCCGAATCATCACTTGCCAGACATTCCATTGCAGAGCTCGACCTGCAAAACCGCTATGGCTTCTCCATTCTGGAGATACGCCGTGAACAGGCGACCGGCCGACGCCGCATCATGCGAAACGTGAAACAGACGGTGGCAAATGCAAGAACCATCCTGCAGGCCGGCGACATTCTTTATATCACCGGTCCGGCTGAGGCCTTGACTTCATTTGCCGAACAGCACCATCTGGAAAGTATCGACAATAGCGGAATTGACTTTTATGACATTGGAATAGCGGAGATTGTGCTCATGCCCAACTCGCAGATAGTGGACAGCCGACTGAAAGATTCCGGCTTGCGCGAGCGTTATAACATCAACGTGCTGGGCATTCGCCGGGATGATGATTACATATTGCAGGAGCTGGCCGAGGCAAAACTTCATGTCGGCGACGTGCTGCTGGTGCAAGGCTCATGGACCAATATCGGCAAACTCGACAATGCCGAGAGTGATTGGGTGGTACTCGGACGCCCTGAAGAGCAGGAAGACAAGGTGACGCTGAATTACAGAGCACCCGTTGCCGCTGTCATCATGTTGCTGATGATTGCCATGATGGTGTTCGACTTTATTCCTGTTAAACCCGTCACCGCAGTGATGCTGGCCGGACTTCTCATGGTTCTCACAGGGTGCTTCCGGAGTGTCGAGGCCGCTTACAAGACCATCAACTGGGAGAGCATCGTGCTTATTGCAGCCATGATGCCCATGTCGGTAGCATTGGAAAAGACGGGAACATCGGCCATGATTTCCAATTCTCTGGTGCAGTCGCTGGGAGCCGTGGGGCCAACGGCTCTGCTGGCAGGCGTCTATTTCACTACATCGCTGCTTACCATGTTCATAAGCAATACGGCCACCGCCGTGCTTATGGCACCCATTGCCATGACAGCAGCTGCACAGATAGGAGTAAGCCCATATTCGTTCTTGTTTGCCGTAACCTTAGGTGCAAGCATGTGTTTCGCATCGCCTTTCTCCACGCCGCCCAATGCCCTTGTGATGCGTGCCGGACAATATGAGTTCATGGATTATATCAAAGTGGGATTGCCCTTGCAGTTGGTCATCGGCATCGTAATGACGTTTGTCCTCCCCTTGCTCTTCCCTTTTTAGATAACGGGATTTCAGAATAAGAGTATAAGAGAATAAAAGCCAAATGCCGGATAAATATCCGCAAAACATTTCTCTCTCTGCTCTCCCCTATCCTCTCTCCCTCTTTTTTCAGAGGCCAAAACCTCTGAAAAAACATGACAAACACCCTCTGGAGATTCGCGTGTAGCAAAATTGAAAATCTTTTGCCCGAAATACGCGAAAATCAGAGGGGTTTACGTAAACCACAGAGCATCAGTGAGTTATACGCGAAAAGTAAGAATATGCCATAGATATTCATCTTTTCGTCTTGCGATAGCATAGCTTTCGCATCGTGAAAGCACCGTTATCGCACTGCGAGAACATTGAGATCGCACTGCGATTAGGCCGTTATCGCGATGCGAAACCTATGCTATCGCAGCTCGCTCTCAAAATTTTCGACCTTCCGTGACCTGAATCTTGTCAAACCGCCCCGATTTTTCGCTCTAGAATGAACGAAAAAGTGAACAGAATTTTTATAATGATTTGTTTACAAAAACAGGCTTAATGCAGAGATAAGAATATCTGTCTTAAATCCTACCGCGTATGATATACCGTTTGCCATTTTATTCGTATCTTTGCAAAATGATACACTGATTTAATCATCTAATGGTCTTGCAAATCTATTTCACGAATCGCTCTTAAATCGTTAAAATAAGCAAAAACACTAAAATGCGTGCAGTCTTTTGATACAAACCGACTCCTTAGTGAAAAAGGAAAGGGATATTTTCTTGTCGAAAATAACATGATACAGATAGACGCTTGCAAAAAAGGGGACAAGGAAGCCCTCGGAGAGCTCTATACGACATATGCCCACAGGCTTCTGGGTATATGTCGACGCTATGTAAAAGACGAAAGTGCAGCAGAGGACATCTTGCACGATGCCTTCATCATTATCTTTATGTCTATCAAAGGTTTGAAAGAGAATTCAAAATTGGAAGGATGGATGATAAGCATTGTGAGAAATCTGTCCTTAAAGTATCTTCAAGGTGCAGATAAAGATAATATTCCTTTATCTTGCTTGGACATAGAAATTCAAGAAGAGGCAAATGAGAAACCGCAGAATATCGAATTGGAACTATTGTTGTCGGCAATAGACTCTTTGCCGGAGGGAAATCGAGAAGTATTCAAGCTCTCAGTTTTAGATGGTCTGTCCCATAAAGAAATCGGCGACTTGCTCGGCATCAACCCACACAGCTCCTCTTCACAGCTATTCAGGGCAAAGAAGATGCTGCGGTCAATACTGATTAACTATTGGACGTTGCTCTTATTACCTATTCTGATACCTTTGTATATCTATTTCACAACGAGAAACAAATCTGTTGGCATCTCAGAAAACAAGCCGACGATGGTGAAATCGCGTAAAGACAATTCAAGAAAGACACAAAATGCGGAGACGGATGTGAAACAGAGTGCAAAGCAACCTGAACATATCAACCCATCAATCACCCGTAGCGGTGTTGGCAAGATGTTGGCAAAAACAGCTGCCCCTGTTGGAAATTCCTATACGCAGATCAATGTTGACAGTATGGAAACAGCGCAGCAGACAATGTCATTCAATGCGGATTCTTTACAGGAATATCCGGCAATAGGTATCAGCATGAAAGACTCGTTATTCCATCTTCCGCAGATTCCCGAAAGTAAAATACTGGCATTGAATGAGCATACAAACCTCAATATCAGCCCGAAGAAGAATTATCCGTGGACATTCAATGTCGGTTATTCTTCCAATGCAGGAGCAAATGGCGCCCTATCGAATCTAAACTATCTGTCATTAGTCGATTATGCCAACGGCGGTACAACTGCCAAACTATATACGTGGAAGGATTTAGAGAACTATTATACTCGAAACAACGCTTTGATGGATTCTGTTGAGAGAGCAAGAATGTCTTTGATGCTTCTTGACCATCCAACGGACGATAATAGTCCATTGGGAGAAGTTGCACATCATTACCGTCCTAAGACGTTTAATCTTTCCATCAACAAACAGCTAAGTCCTCATTGGACATTTGGCACAGGACTGACCTATACAAGGCTGAAGTCCGAATTTGTAAGCGAATACAATAAGGCAGAGCTGAAGAAGACCCAAAAGATAGATTATGTGGGTATACCGTTACGATTGACCTACCGTATCTGGGGTAAGGGACGTTTCAATGCATACACTACCGGTGGCGTAACATTTGAAATGCCTGTCCATAGCTCACTTGACAAGAAATATACCATAACAGCCGATTCATCATACACGCTGAGAGGTGACATCAAGGCTCGTTATCAATGGTCTGTCAACTTAGGCATCGGCGTGCAGTACAAGATATTCAAGCCGTTCAGCCTATATCTGGAACCCAACATGTTCTACTACTTCGGAAATGGAAGCGGTATCGAAACCTACCGCACGGAGCATCCGTTTATGATAACGGTACCGTTCGGTCTGCGGCTCACATGGTAAGCAAGAAAAAGTCATAAATTCCGTGCAGTCTTTTTATTGGTTTTTACTCTTTATCATAAAAGACAAACCTAAAAAGAAAGCATGTACAGCATTTATGACTACATCCACAATGGAATAGTATTCGTCAACAACAATATAGTACGCAGACAGCATAAGGAACTAACCTCATTGATGATATATTCCACCACAGGCTGCCAGTCTCGTTGCAAGCACTGTTCCATTTGGAAGAAACCTATGGAAAACTTGAGTTTGAATGATATAATCAAGATAATGGACAGCAAATGTGTAACAAGCCGCACGACAGTAGGCTTAGAGGGAGGGGAGTTTATCCTCCATCCTGAAGCCGATGCGATATTGGGATGGTTTGATGCCCATCATCCCAATTATACGTTATTATCCAACTGTCTTGCAGCCGACAAAGTGATTTCTTCCGTGAAAAAACATCACCCCAAGTACCTCTACGTTTCGCTTGATGGCAATAGGGAAACCTATCGATATATGCGCGGCCGCGATGGATACGACAAAGTTATGGAAGTCGTAGAGGCATGCAAGGACATTGTACCGGTCTCCCTGATGTTCTGCCTATCGCCGTGGAATTCGTTTAAAGATATGGAATACGTTGTCGGCATTGCCAAGAAATATGACATTGATGTGCGTATCGGCATTTACAGCACCATGTCTTTTTTTGATACGACAAAGGGTTTGATAGAAACCGATGATGCAGACTTCATCAGTCAGATACCGTCCTCCATACACCAAACGAAAGAGAACTATGATTTTGTGGCCTTATATGACGAGTGGAAAACCAACAGGCTGAGACTAAGGTGCCATAGTATTTTCAGCGAGTTGGTAATTCACTCGAACGGTGATGTCCCTTTATGCCAAAACTTAGATGTGATATTGGGAAACGTACACCGGAATACGCTTGACGAGATTTTCAACTCGAAGGAGACCTGTAACATCCAATGCCGTCACTCTAAAGAATGCAACCGGTGCTGGATAAACTATCACCGGAAATACGATATTATCCTGCTGAGAAACTTGGAAAGAGTGCTTCCCAAACGGATAATAGAGTTTTTCTATGGGAAATACCAATGGACAAGCGACAGGCATATTACCTATAAGGAGTATTTCAAAGATATAATCGCGTAATACGAGAAAAGTATGGGATATTTAGATAACATCATCGGTAGATACAAGAGTATGCGCAGCATGAAAGATTTGGAGAATATCTACAACCATCACTATGCGCTCGTCGGCATTGGCAATCATTGTCTCGGCAATTTGCTGCCCGTCATGCAGCACCTTCAGTTGCCGCTGAAATACATTTGCTGCACATCCGGCAAAAAGGCTGAGCTGATTTCTCAGAAATACAAGGGAGTTAAGGGCACTGCCTCCTTGCAAGATATTCTGGGTGACGATACCATTTCGGGAGTCTTTGTGGCAGCAAATCCGCGCTCGCATTTCCGGTTAGCAAGCGAGGTTATCAAAGCCGGCAAATCCTTATTTATAGAAAAACCACCCTGCAAGGACGACAGAGAACTGAATGCCCTGATAGATACTGTCAAACTGTATGGCACGAAACATATCATAGTAGGACTACAAAGACGGTTTGCTCCCGCCACCCAAGTCTTGCAAAAAAGATTGAGAAACGAAGGCAAGCACCATTACCATTATCGCTATCTTACAGGATTATATCCCGAAGGTGATGCCTTGCTTGATTTGTTTATCCATCCCCTTGACTATGTCACGTTCCTCTTTGGTAAAGCAAACATTAAAATAGCTGATGTAATATGTAACAAAAGTAAAGGACAGACATTCCTCCTTATATTAGAACATCAGAATATAACAGGCGTGCTGGAATTGTCAACAGACTATTCTTGGCAGGAAGCACAAGAACAGTTAAGTATCAATACGGATAAAGGACAGTATATATTGGATAGGATGGAGAACCTTGATTTCATCCCCAGACGTTCCGCAGTGTTTGGAATCCCGTTGGAAAAAGTCATAAGGCACAATGCGACTGCTGTCAACCTATATGGCCGAAACAGTTTTGTTCCGACTGTGAGCAACAATCAAATAGTCTCACAAGGCTTCTTCTCGGAGATTAAGACATTTGCCGATATGGTTGAAAACAGATGTGCGGATAACAGCGCTTTCGGCTTGGAAAGTCTGAAAGAAACCTATTCGTTGATAGCGAAAATAAGAGCATATACAGGCAAGAAATAGCCTGCAAGCATATTTACATAATAACAGACAATAACTTATTAACTCCATGTATTTATGAAAAAAGTATTTTACAGCCTGATATGTCTTACAGCATTGTCAGCATGTTCGTCGGAAAATGTAGCCCTCGATTCATTAAAGGTTTATGATCTCACAAATTCTACCTGCAAGACAACTTTATCAAAAACAGAGACGCGGAGCGATTTCTATATAGATAATTACACCCAATCTGCCATACTTGCCATTGAGTTAGGAAAAGACGGAACAGCTCAATGCAAGATTGAAGATGTGAAAGCCAACTGTATCGTAAGGGAGATTTTTGTGAAAATTGCCAATCAAGACAATCAAATTATCCTTATTGTATATCATAAACCCCTTGAATATCTTGCCGATTGCATCTGCAACTATGATGTCAATTTCAAGATGAGCAAATTATTGCCGGGTAGTTATAACCTAAAAGTGTACTATGCAAGAACCAATATGGAATATGAGGAATCGGATATTGCATATAATGGTCAGATAAATCTTGAGCAGAATAAGAAGATAAGCGTAACTTTCAATCCGGGAATGATTTTACCGGAAAGATAATAGCAACTTCTTGTCAGGCTAATATGTTCAAGCCCGCCAACTAAGATAGCTGACATTTTCTGTTCCAACGCCGACGTACACCGAACGTCGTACACATGTACGTCGAACGTCGTACGCACGTACACCGAACGCCGTACGTGCGTATGCCGAACGCCGTACGCCGCCGTTCTCGCCCAATGGTGAGGCCAAAGCGATGGTCAAGGGGTATCGTTACCTCACAAAACCAATCACCCGGGCACGCAGATGAGCCTGTGAGCCTTTTGTCTGTTGAGGTTACACGAAGTGTCTCGCGCGCGTACGCGCATATATAAAAAGAGGTGGAGCTATGCCGGCAGCGCTGTTGTCTTGCCCCTTCGAACTCCTTTAGCTCCCGCACTCCCCTAACTAAATAACTCAAAAAACTTTTTTCCTTTTCACTTTTTGATTATCTTTGCACCTCTACTCAAAACGACGGATATATGATTGTTTGTATTGCCGAGAAACCGAGCGTGGCACGAGACATTGCACGAATACTTGGAGCCAATACCCGAAAGGATGGCTACATGGAGGGCAATGGCTATCAGGTGACATGGACTTTCGGCCACCTTTGTGAGCTAAAAGAACCCAATGACTATCAGCAGAACTGGAAATTCTGGACACTTGCAGCACTGCCGATGGTGCCCCCGCGCTTCGGCATCAAACTGATTGCCGACCGAGGCATAGAGAAACAATTCGGCACCATAGCGCAGCTCTATGCCGAGGCGGACGAAATCATCAACTGCGGCGATGCCGGACAGGAGGGCGAACTGATTCAGCGATGGGTGATGCAGCTGGCCGGCGTGAAGTGTCCCGTAAAGCGACTGTGGATCTCATCGATGACCGATGAGGCCATCAAGGAGGGTTTTCAGAAACTAAAGGAACAGAAAGAATACGAGAGCCTGTATCTGGCAGGCCTCAGCCGAGCCATCGGCGATTGGCTGCTGGGTATGAATGCCACGCGCCTCTACACGCTGATGTATGGCAAAAACCGACAAGTGCTGTCCATAGGACGCGTGCAGACGCCTACCCTCGCGCTCATCGTGAACCGCCAGAAAGAAATCGACAACTTCAAATCCGAGCCCTACTGGGTGCTCTCCACCATTTATCGTGACACGCTGTTCACCGCCACCTCGGGTAAATACATGTCGAAAGAGGCGGGCGAAAAGGATTTCGCACTCATTGCCGACAAGCTGCTCGGCGTGACGAGTGTGCAGAAAAAGCAGGGCAGGGAGGCACCCAAACAACTCTACGACCTCACTTCGCTGCAAGTAGATTGCAACCGTAAATTCGGCTTTTCTGCCGACATGACGCTCAATCTCATACAGGGTCTCTACGAGAAGAAGTTCACCACTTACCCGCGTGTCGATACGCAGTTTCTCTCCGACGATATTTATCCCAAGTGTCCGGGCATTCTCAACGGTGTGAGTCAGATGATCGACGCCGGACAGAAGCCCTATCTCCAGATTATCAAAGACTTGGCAGCATTCACTCCGAAGCTCCCCAAGTCGAAGCGCATCTTTGACACCTCGAAGGTCACCGACCATCATGCCATCATTCCGACAGGTCAGACGCCCGTCGGTTTAACCGATTTTGAAAGAAAGGTCTATGACCTCGTGGCACGCCGATTCATCGCTGCTTTCTATCCAGACTGCAAGTTTTCCACCACCACAGTCCTCGCCAGCCCCGTCTCGGAGGAGCAGGTGAAAGGTTCCGACGGAGAGCCGTTAGAATTCAAAGCCACGGGCAAGGAGATCATCGACCCGGGATGGCGCGTAGTATATAATAAGGAGGAACCATCAACAGACGAGGACGGCAAGGTAACCGACGAGGAGCGTACGCTGCCTTCTTTCGTCAAGGGTGAGTCTGGCCTACACACCCCTACCCTCACCGAGAAGCAGACACAGCCACCCAAACATTATACCGAGGCGTCACTGCTACGGGCTATGGAGACAGCCGGCCGCTTCGTAGAAGACGACGAGCTGCGTGCTGCGATGAAAGAGAAAGGCATCGGGCGGCCGTCGTCGCGCGCCGGAATTATCGAAACCCTATTCAAGCGACACTATATTCGCCGTGAGCGCAAGAACTTGGTAGCGACGCCCACCGGCATTCAGCTCATCGACACCATACACGAACGCCTGCTCACCAGTTGCGAGCTGACGGGAATATGGGAGAAGAAGCTGCGCGACATCGAGCATCACAAGTATGATCCCGCCCAATTTATCACCGAACTGAAAGAGCAAGTGGCGAAAATCGTGCATGACGTGATGCACGACAACAGCAACCACCACATCGAGGGTATCGAATCAGAGCCTGACCCCACACTTGAAAAGCCCAGCAGTGACG
>CAUTTP010000044.1:0-22660 GCA_963541305.1 uncultured Prevotella sp. | reverse complement strand
TCGCTTCTCGTACTACTTCTCTGTCTATGTAATCTCTTCAAAGAACGCTTCTTTTTAACTGAGACACAACGTTTCCGCCGCGTTTCCCAGCAGCTTCCGGAACTCAAACATGTAATGTTGATTACTTCTTGAAAGCGAATGCAAAGTTATAGTAAAAATCCATAGCTTCCAAATATTTTCAAGAAAAAGTTTCGAGAGAACGCATATTTTTCTTAAAACTTGACAAAACAAGAGTTGCAAACTACTTCACGGGAATAAGGAAAGGCTTCTTCGCTTAATCCAACAGAATCGCTTATGACAACAAAAGAGGGTGTATCAGAATGGAATAAGAGAATAAAAGAATAATCGCTTCGCTTAGTATAAAAGCCAAATGCCGGGTAAATATCCGTTGATATGGCTTTATTTGTGCATAAAGTAATGGCTTTTATTCTTTTATACTTTTATTCTGACACACCCTCCACATAGCACTACATGCCCCCTATATTATAATGCAGATATTATTCAAAGTTGAGCTCGGGAGCTTTTTCTGCCCCGGTAGCAGCCTCAAACTTAGCCATACGATCGAAACTGAAGATACTTGCGAAGATCACCGTGGGAAAAGTGCGCACTTCCTGATTATAGTCCTGCACTGCTTCATTATATTTCTGGCGCGCCTCATTGATACGATTTTCCGTACCTTCAAGTTGTACTTGCAAGCTCTTAAAGTTTTCACTTGCTTTCAATTCCGGATATTGTTCTGCTACAACCAGCAGTCTCCCCAACGCCTGAGACAGTTCGCCCTGTGCATTCTGGTACTGCTGTAACTTCTCCGGAGTCAAATTATTGACATCCAACTTAATCTGCGAAACCGATGCGCGAGCCTTGGTCACCTCCTCAAAAGTCTCTTTCTCATGCTTGGCATAAGCCTGAACCGTCTTTGCCAGATTAGGTATCAAATCAGCCCGACGCTGATAAGTGGCCTGTACATCAGCCAAAGCTGTCGTCGCGGACTCCTGCTTTTTCACCAAACCATTATAGGAATTGCATGCTCCCATACCCAAAATAACAACTACAACTGCAATAATCAGTCCTAATGTTCCTTTTTTCATAAATATATTCTTTTAATGCTTTATTCTTTCGATACTAAATATGATGCTTTTATTCTGTTACTCCTACTATATATAATAAGGTGTAATGAGATTACCACCCTCCTCCGGCACCACCGCCGCCAAAGCTACCGCCACCGAAACTGCCCCCGAACGAACCACCCGAACTGCCGCCACGTAATCCGCCGCCGCCACCAAAGATAAAAGGTGGAAACCAATCGTCATCGTCACCCCTACGCTTCTTCTTGACTTTTTCCGGTTCATCCATGATTCCGAACCGCACCAATAGCAGTTGGACAAGTTTCCAAAGAGGTATCCCAAAGAAGATAAGAAGAATAAAAATAAGCTCAATCCAATCTTCCATCCCCATATCTTCCTCACTTTGCCGTCGTTCGTAGCCTGTCGAACCAGTCTTAAGCTTACTATACAGCGCTTTCGTCGTTGCCAATACAGCCCTATCCACATCATTCTGCTGCATATTGCTGACGATGGCATTCCGCGCGATAGCATCACACTCGATGTCCGTGAGGTCACCTTCGAGCCCCTTGCCCGGCGCCAAGAAATAGCGACGATCATTCACTGCCAACACAACAACCAGACCGCGCCGATCTTTCGAGGTACCCACGCCATATCTATTGCCTACATCCTGAGCCATGCGGAAACAGTCGGCATTTCTCACATTATCCACTACAATAAACACTGTCTGGACACCACACTCTACGTGCAGTTTGCGCAAATAAATGTCAGAAGAATCGCGTGCAGCCGAAGAAAGCAACCCATCCGGATCACAGACATAACGATTCCAGTCTTGCAGATGAACCATTGGAATGTCATCTGCCGACCATACTCGTGCCCTGACAGCAACAGCCACCAAGAGCATCAGACTCAGCAAGGATAATTTGAACAGATTTGTCCGCACTCTTATTTCTTGATGAGCGACCATACCCAGAGCACAATCACCGCACCTACTACGGCAGTGCCCACCTGACCGATCACCCCGTCCCATGAGATGCCAACCCAGCCGAGCACATTACCACCGACAAATCCACCGATGAGACCAAGCAACAGGTCAACAAGACAGCCCTGCCCTTCATGCCCCATAATCTTACCGGCAATCAATCCTGCTACGATACCTACAATAATTGTCCAAATCATAATCTGTCTATCATATATTTTGCCTTAAGGCAACACCAAATAAGGACGCCAAAACAACATCCATGCTACGCAAAATTAAGTATTTGTTTTGGAACAACCAAAGAAAAACGGACAATTAAGTTAGGAGAAGATGTTAATGTAATATGTAAAGACGCTGACGCTGACAATGAAAAAGATAACACACGCACATCATAAAAAAGCCGTCCGATGTGATTGCATCGGACGGCCTGTGTTATATAGGAATGTTCCTACAAGCTATCGCTTGGCAAAAATTATTTCTGCTCAGCGAGATACTTGATGGTACGAACCATCTGAGAAGTGTAAGAGTTCTCATTGTCATACCAAGAAACAACCTGTACCTGATAGGTGTTGTCGTCGATCTTGCTAACCATTGTCTGAGTAGCGTCGAAGAGAGAGCCAAACTTCATACCGATAACATCAGAAGAAACAATCTGATCCTCTGTGTAACCGAAACTCTCATTGGCAGCAGCCTTCATAGCAGCATTGATGCCCTCAACAGTCACATCCTTACCCTTAACAACAGCGATGAGGATGGTTGTAGAACCTGTCGGAGTGGGTACGCGCTGTGCAGAACCGATCAACTTACCGTTCAACTCGGGAATAACCAGACCGATGGCCTTGGCAGCACCAGTAGAGTTAGGAACGATATTGCAAGCACCTGCACGTGAACGGCGGAGGTCACCCTTACGCTGAGGACCGTCGAGAATCATCTGGTCGCCGGTGTAGGCGTGGATGGTTGACATAATACCAGACTGAATGGCAGCATACTTGTTCAGAGTATTGGCCATAGGAGCCAAGCAGTTGGTTGTACAAGAAGCAGCTGAAACCACATTGTCAGCAGGGGTCAGAGTCTTATGGTTTACGTTGTAAACGATAGTGGGGAGATCGTTGCCTGCAGGAGCGGAGATAACCACTTTCTTAGCACCAGCCTGAATGTGGGCAGATGCCTTCTCCTTTGATGTGTAGAAACCGGTGCACTCAAGAACCACGTCAACGTTCAGCTCGCCCCAAGGAAGCTCGGTAGCGTTGGGCTTAGCATAGATGGTGATCTCCTTGCCGTCGACGATGATAGAGTTTTCCGTTGCCTCTACAGTGTGCTTGCCCTCACCGAACTTGCCGGCAAACCCGCCCTGTGCAGTGTCATACTTCAACAGGTGAGCGAGCATCTTAGGACTTGTCAAGTCGTTAATTGCTACAACTTCATACCCCTCAGCCTCGAACATCTGACGGAATGCGAGACGGCCGATACGACCGAAACCGTTAATTGCTACTTTTGTCATTTTACTTTTAATTTAATTATAAATGTGTATAAAACTAATATTTTTACATGTATGGGAGAGATTTTTCTCCCTAACGATTGCAAAGATACAAATTATTTTCTAAATTTGCAGTCGGTAGAGTTGTTTAGAATATTTAAATATATTAAAAAACGAGCCACTGCAAAGTCGAGGTTGCAAAACGAAAACAAACCTGTTACGACTGCAAACCCAGCATGTCACAAAAGAAATTTCACCAACCAATACATTTTATTATGAGTAAATTTTTAAATGAGTTCAAAGAGTTTGCCATGCGCGGCAATGTAGTAGACATGGCTGTCGGTGTGATCATCGGCGGTGCGTTCGGCAAGATCGTTTCTTCACTTGTCGATAACATACTCATGCCCCTCATCGGCATACTGACCGGTGGCGTTGATTTCACCATGCTGTCTGCAAAAGTTGGCGAAGCAGAGGTGGCATACGGTATGTTCATTCAAAACGTCATCGACTTCCTCATCATTGCGTTCTGTATCTTCTTGATGATTAAAGGGCTCAACAGCCTCTCCAAGAAGAAAGAAGAGCCGGAAGCGCCCGCTGCAGAGCCGGAGCCATCGGCTGAGGAGAAGTTGCTCTCTGAGATCAGAGACCTGCTGAAGAAGGATTAAGGAGTTAGAGGGGGACAAGGAGTTAGAGGAAGTTAAGACAACACATTCTAAACTCCTTTCTCCGCAATAATAGCATTCCAAAGGTAAACGAGTTAAAGGATAGAAAAGGAGCAAGCGGAAAGTTTACAGCCCTTGCCGTACTTTTTTATCCTTTTACTTTTTTATCTTTTTGTCAAGAATTCATTACAGTTTTTTCGTTCAGATTTTCGTTCATTCTAGAGCGAAAAATCGGGGCGGTTCGATCAAATTTTGGTGACGGGAGGTCAAAAATCTCGGAATAGGGTTGCGATAGCATAGCTTTCGCATGGCGATAACGGCCTAATCGCAGTGCGATCTCAATGTTTTCGCATGGCGATAACGGTGCTTTCGCGATGCGAAAAGGGTGCTATCGCAAGACGAAAAGATGAATATCTATGGCATATTCTTACTTTTTGCATATAACTCACTGATGCTTTGAGGTTTACGTAACCCCCTCTGATTTTCGCGTATTTCGGACAAAAGATTTTCAATTTTGCTACACGCGAATCTACAGAGGGTGTTTGTCGTGTTTTTTCAGAGGCTTTGGCCTCTGAAAAAAGGAGGAGAGAGGAGTGGGGAGAGAGGAGAGAGAAATGTCTTGCGGGTATTTAGGCTATACAACTGCCAAAGTGTCCTCTCTCCCCCCTCTCCACTCTCCTCTCTCCCCCTACCTTATTTTGCCTAAACATCCGCAAGACATTTCTCTCTCCTCTCTCCCCTCTCCTCTCTCCCACCAAATGCCAGCTCCTTCGGCGGAGAGGATACCGGGCGCCATAACTTCTAACCATTCATTTTCTCATATTTCTTATTTTTCTGCCCATCCGATAGTCTGTTCTGCGTTTTTTTTGTAAATTTGCAGAAATTAGGTAATAATAAACAAGTATCCTAACGATTATATGAACGTATTGAAGAAATGTTGGCCTGATATGCTGGCCATCGTACTTTTTGCAGTCATCGCTTTTGTTTATTTCATGCCCGCCGATATCGAGGGGCGCATACTCTACCGCCACGACTCATCGGCCGGACGGGGCGCCGGACAGGAACAGGCAGAGTATTTCAAGAAGACGGGCGAGCGCACTCGCTGGACGAACTCCACGTTCAGCGGCATGCCGACCTATCAGACGGCGCCGTCGTACGATAGTACCAGTCTGTTGAGCAAGGTTGAGAAGGCGTTTCACCTGTGGCTTCCCGAGAATGTCTGGTATGTGTTTGCCTATCTGTTAGGATTTTACATCTTGCTCCGCGCATTCAATTTCAAGCAATATCTGGCAGTTCTTGGCTCGATTATATGGGCATTCTCCAGCTATTTCTTCATCATCATCGCCGCCGGACACATCTGGAAAGTCATGGCGTTGGCCTATCTGCCGCCCATGATCGGCGGTCTGGTACTGGCCTATCGGGGCAAGTATCTGTGGGGATTTGTGGTCACGGCCATCTTCACCGCGTTGGAGGTGAGTGCCAACCACGTGCAAATGACCTATTATTATCTGCTCATCATCCTTTTCATGGTTATCGCATGGCTGATTCAGGCCATACGCGATAAGCAGTTGGCACGTTTCTGGAGGGCATCGGCCGTGGTGCTTGCAGGTGCTGCGATCGGTGTGTGCATGAACATATCCAACCTCTATCACACATGGCAATACTCGCAGGAGAGCATGCGGGGCAAGAGCGAACTGGTGAAAGCGAATGCCGCCAACCAGACCGACAGCGGTTTGGAACGCGATTATATCACACAGTGGAGCTATGGGCTGAGTGAAACATGGACGCTGCTCGTACCCAACGCGAAAGGTGGAGCGAGCGTGCCGATGACCCAAAACCAAAAGGCGATGGAGAAAGCAGACCCCAACTTCATGCAGATTTATCAGCAGCTGGGTCAGTATTGGGGCAATCAGCCCATGACGAGCGGTCCGGTCTATGTGGGTGCTTTCGTACTGATGCTCTTCGTCTTGAGTCTGTTCATCGTGAAAGGTCCTATGAAATGGGCTTTGCTAACGGCTACAGTGCTTTCCGTATTGCTGTCTTGGGGTCGAAACTTCATGGGGTTCACCGACCTGTTCATCGACTACGTTCCGATGTATGCCAAGTTTCGCACAGTGGCATCGATACTCGTCATTGCCGAATTTACCATCCCCTTGCTCGCCATGATGGCACTCAAGAAGATTGTAGACGAGCCGGAGACACTGACCAAAGAGCAGAAATGGGTGGCTGTGAGTTTCGCCCTCACAGGTGGAATGGCACTGTTGTTCTGGCTCGCACCGGGGCTGTTCTTCTCGCAGTTCATCTCCAATGCTGAGAATCAAGGGCTTGCGCAGATCCCGGCCGAGTATTTGGCGCCGCTGAAAGCCAATATCATTGAAATTCGTAAGTATATTTTTTCTACCGATGCCCTGCGTTCTTTCCTCATTGTCCTTGTGGGCACAGCATTGCTTTGGCTCTATAAGGCCAAGAAATTGGGGGCTACAGCCATGGTGGGCTGTATCACCTTGCTATGCCTAATCGACATGTGGCAGGTCGACAAGCGCTATCTCAATGACGAGATGTTCGTGGAAAAGAGCGTACGCGAGGCTCCCCAACAGATGACAGCAACCGATCAACTCATCCTGCAAGATAAGTCGTTGGATTATCGTGTGCTCAATCTGGCAAGCAATACGTTCAATGAAAACGAAACCTCCTACTATCACAAGAGCATCGGCGGATACCATGCCGCCAAGCTGCGCCGCTATCAAGAGATGATCGATGCCTATATCGCACCCGAAATGCAACAGGCTATGGCTGCCATCTCACAGGGGCAGGGCGACATGACGCGGGTGAACGGCGATTCGATTTTCCCTGTACTCAATATGCTGAACACCAAATATTTCATCATGCCATTGCAAAACGGGCAGACTGTGCCGCTGCAAAACCCCTACGCTTACGGCAACGCATGGATGGTGGATAAGATCAGTTATGTGGACAATGCCAATCGGGAAATCGAAGCCGTAGGCAAGATCAACCTGAAGAAAGAGGCTGTGGCGGACAAGAAATTCGAGCAGCAGTTGGGCAGAGCTGTGGTGCAAGGCAGCAATTCTATGGTGACTTTGAAGCAGTATAAGCCCAATAACCTCGTGTATGAGGTGAATACCGACAAAGGTGGCGTGCTGGTTTTCTCAGAGATTTATTATCCCGGCTGGAAGGCTACCGTAGATGGACAGCCTGTGGAATTGGGGCGTGTGAACTATATTCTGCGTGCCATGAATATCAAACCCGGCAAGCATGAGGTGGTGTTGGACTTCCACCCAACCTCACTGAGGAATACCGAGACCATCGCGTATGCATCATACGGTATCCTCGCCATATTCGTTTTGCTCGGTGTCTTCTTCGAATGGAAGAAGCGCAAGAATGCTGATGTCACTTCTAAAGTATAGGTAAGAGATGTATAGTTACGAGTATCCGCACCCCGCCATCACTGCCGATTGCATTGTGTTTGCACACGATGGCGACGATGTCAAAGTGTTGCTTATCGAGCGTAAGCATGAACCGTATAAGGGGCATTGGGCTTTTCCCGGCGGGTTTATGAACATTGACGAGACGGCCGACGATGCTGCGCGTCGCGAATTAAAGGAAGAAACAGGTCTCATTGTGACAGACGTACATCAGGTGGGTGCCTATTCCGCTGTGGATAGAGACCCGCGCGAACGTGTGGTAACCATCACCTACTATGCGGTGCTCGACCATCCGGCCGAGGCGAAAGCCAATGATGACGCCAACAAAGCGCATTGGTTCAGTCTCGACAATATTCCTCCTTTGGCGTTTGACCATGCAGATATGTTGAGGGATGCAATTGAAAAGGTGGGCTTTCCCCTATGAACTTTAGAACATTCGTAGACATTCCGCCCTCCATTTGGACGATTGAGCCGTGCGAGCGCATGCTGTTCGTAGGCTCATGCTTTGCCGACAACATGGGCAAACGATTCTTAGCAGAGAAGTTTCGGGCTGTGGTGAATCCCCACGGAGTGATGTATAACCCCGCGAGCGTGTTGCACACGGTGCAGCGATTAACCGAAAACAACGCCCTACCCTTCCGTGCCGATGAGCAGGGTACGGCAATTCTGACTTTCGGTACCAACCACATCTATATATTAAAGGAGTCGGGCGAGATTGTCGACAACTGCGAAAAACGTCCGCAAAGCATGTTTGAAGAACGCGAATTGTCGGTGGATGAGTGTACCGATTATATCTTGCAGACTGTCCAACTCATCCGCTCACGCTATCCGAAAGTACGATTTATCCTCACCGTCAGCCCCATCCGATACCGCAAATACGGTTATCACGGCAGCCGGTTGTCTAAGGCAACGCTGCTCTTGGCAGTTGAGAAAGCGATTAAACTATCGCTCTCCTCCACCCTTTCCTACTTTCCTGCTTACGAGATTCTCAACGACGAGCTGCGCGATTATCGCTTCTATAAAGAGGATATGTTGCATCCTTCCGATCAGGCGGTAGAATATATCTACGAGCGGATGGCCGAAACTTTCTTCTCACCCCGGACTTTTGCTTTTCTCAAGGCATGGAAGCCCATACGCGAAGCCCTTGCGCACAAGCCGTTCAACCCGGAAAGTGAGGAGTATAAAACATTTCTCGCACGGACGAAAGAAAAAGCCGAGGCACTGCGACAGCAATACCCCGGCTTGAAACTGTAAGTTTCATCAATCTCTAATCCTTATTATATTTCTTGCGCTCCTGATGGTCAAGGTATATCTTGCGCATGCGCATGCTCTGCGGAGTTACCTCTACATACTCATCTTCCTTAATGTATTCCAAACACTCCTCCAAGCTCATGATGACCTTAGGAATGATGCGCGCCTTATCGTCGGAGCCCGACGCACGCACGTTAGTGAGCTGTTTGGCCTTAGTTACATTGATTACAAGGTCGTTGTCATGGACGTGCTCGCCTACCACCTGCCCGCCATAGACCTCTTCTCCCGGGTCGATGAAGAACTTGCCGCGGTCTTGCAGCTTATCGATGGAATAGGCGTAGGCCGTACCATTTTCCAATGCTATCATCGAGCCATTGGTGCGGCGGATGATGTCGCCCTTATAAGGCTGATACTCTTTGTAACGATGTGCCATGATCGCCTCGCCCTGACTGGCCGTCAACACGTTGGTACGCAGACCAATGATACCGCGTGACGGGATGTCGAACGTGATGTTCACACGGTCGCCCTCGGTGTCCATACCCGTCAGTTCGCCCTTGCGACGCGTCACCATATCCACCATCTTGCTGGAAAATTCAGTGGGAACATTGATGTCGAGTTCCTCGATCGGCTCACATTTCACGCCGTCAATCTCCTTATATATCACCTGCGGCTGGCCTACCTGAAGCTCGAAGCCCTCGCGGCGCATCGTCTCCACAAGCACCGAGAGGTGCAGCACACCGCGCCCACTCACGAGCCACTTATCCGTGGTATTGTCCATATTGCTGACACGCAGAGCGAGGTTCTTCTCCAATTCCTTTTGCAAACGGTCGCCAATCTGGCGAGAAGTGCAAAACTTACCCTCCTTACCGAAGAAAGGAGAATCGTTGATGGTGAAGAGCATACTCATCGTAGGCTCATCCACAGCAATGGGAGGCAAAGGCTCGGGATTCTCAAAGTCGGCGATGGTGTCGCCTATCTCGAAGTGCTCCAGCCCGATTACGGCACATATATCTCCGCTCTCCACGGCGTCGCATCGCTTATGCCCGATACCCTCAAAAGTGTGCAACTCCTTGATTTTAGTCTTCTCCCGACTGCCGTCACGATGGCAGATCGTGACGTTCATGCCGTCTTTCAGTGTGCCGCGATGCACGCGCCCCACTGCGATACGACCCGTATAGTTGCTATAATCCAGTGACGTAATGAGCATCTGCGGTGTTCCGTCTATGAACTTCGGGGCAGGAATGTTCTCCACAATGGCATCGAGCAGATAGTCGATATTATCGGTTGGCGAGGCATAGTCCTCGCTCATCCATCCGTTTTTGGCGGAGCCGTAAACCACGGGAAAGTCCAACTGTTCCTCGGTAGCATTCAGGTCGCACATCAAGTCGAACACCATCTCATACACCTGCTCAGGACGACAGTTGGGCTTATCGACCTTGTTGACCACAACGATAGGCTTCAAACCAATCTGAAGAGCCTTCTGCAACACGAAGCGTGTCTGTGGCATCGGCCCTTCAAAAGCATCAACCAACAGCAGACAACCGTCCGCCATATTGAGCACTCGCTCCACCTCGCCTCCAAAATCCGAATGGCCGGGCGTATCGAGAATATTGATTTTCACACCTTTCCATGTGATAGAGACATTCTTAGACAGAATGGTTATCCCTCGCTCACGCTCCAAATCGTTGGCGTCGAGCACTTCACCGCTGTTATTCTGGCCGTCACGGAACAGTTTACCAGCGAGCATCATCTTATCGACCAGCGTTGTCTTACCGTGGTCAACATGTGCAATTACTGCAATATTACGAATGTCTTGCATTGATTTTACCTTAAAAATATGCTTATCTTAATTGAGTGCAAAAGTACAAAAAAGATTGCGAAACTGATGGCTATATATAATCTTTTTAGTAACTTTGCACCGCATTTCCGGAGAATCCGGTGCATTCGACGCCGTAACTTGTTGTGATTAAGGCAGGAAGCGACAGAAGGATGTGATGATGCACAAACCATTTAATCATACAAAAAATGTATTTAGACAAAGAAAAGAAAGAGGAAATCTTCGGCCAGTATGGCAAGTCGGCCAAAGACACAGGTTCTGTAGAGAGTCAAGTAGCACTGTTTACTTATCGCATCAAGCACCTCACCGAGCACGTCAAAGCTAACCACAAGGATTTCGTGACCACACGCTCACTGACTCGCCTCGTAGGTAAGCGTCGCGCATTGCTCGACTATGTTAAGGCTCACGACATCGAGCGCTATCGTGCACTGCTCAAGGCTTTGGAACTTCGCAAATAATTTCCTTGAAAAGAATTATAAAAAGGTATGCTTTCCGGCATACCTTTTTTTGTGGCATTCGGCTCATGTTCTATTCTTCCCGCCCTCTTTTGCATCAGATGGTGGGCACAAAGCATATAAATGTAGCGGGCTACACCACTGATGAAAGATGGCGGAATGGTGGAAAAGAGGCGTAAAGATGCATGCGCAAGCGCTTCCCTCCGCACCATCATTACATTGTCGCGGTGGAGCGCAGACAACCATAACCGGGGGTGAAATGCCATATATGGAATGCCGGAATAATTACCGAAATTCGTCCGGACACGTACTTTCGGATTTTCATAAATACTTCAAAAACACGGAAAAATGCCGCAACGGCGCCTCCTTACCACCGTTTCGCCCTTACCATTAAGCGGAAACAGCGACGTACAGCGTTCGGTGTACGCACGTACGACGTTCGGTGTATGCACGTACGGCGGTCGGTGTACGCATGTGCGACGGTCGGTGTACACACGTGCGACGGTCGGTGTACGTCACCGTTGGAACGGAAAACGGCGAAGAGACGGGCATGGAGGCGATGGCATAAAGGTACTTACCGACAGAAAGAACCACAAGACAGTCGGATGACCTGTTTACAAATATTCATTATCTGACCCAAAATTTTTACGTGAAATAATTATAAAAAAAGAACCTGTTATGAGATAATTTCCATATATTTGCAAGTAATTTCAAGCATAAAACCAACCTTATGGATAGATATATCTGCTTACTGGTGACATGTTTGATGTCTGCAATGACCTTTGCAGGCACGAAGATGTCGGGCATTAAGGTTAATGGTATGCCCGTGAGCAAGCAGGTCACGGAGATCACGATGGACGACCAGTCTTATTCGCTGGTATGGAACGATAACACTACTTCGCAGGGAAAGAGTGCCGCCATAATGGTAAGATTGGCTAATCCGCAATGTATTGATAAGGTGAAATTATTAGCCATCAACGGATTAGTTGATAAGCGTCTCTATGTTGAAGGCTTGGCCGAAAGCACCCAAGTGATTATTTATAATCTGCAAGGCATCAAGATATCAGAGCAGAACGTTGATGCCAATTGGGCGGATATTGACATCGAACACCTTGATACGGGCATTTATCTGCTCAAGAACCAAAACACTGTCCTTAGATTTGTCAAAAGATAATATATACTATTGACAGCCATTGTCATGCCATTGTTACCGAAGTTTCAAGTTCTTGTGCAAGATATGTTCTCTCTCCTCCTCCTTTCCGGAATCCAATATCTTTTTTTCTGCTAAATGTTGTAAGCGTCAAGATTGCTTATTATCTTTGTCTCCAGACAGTTACGATATAGATGTTTTGACAGGTTGCGAAGCCGAAATGGGGAAACTTCGATATAATAAGACAGGAAGAAAAGGATGAAAATGATGGAAATAAGATGTAAAAGAATTTATGATGCCGCAGGCGAAACTGATGGATTTCGCGTGCTGGTGGATCGGCTGTGGCCTCGGGGCATCAGAAAAGAAGATGCCCATGTAGACCTGTGGTGTAAGGGCGTGGCTCCTTCTAATGAGTTGCGCAAATGGTTTGGGCATGTGCCTGAGCGCTTCGGGCAGTTTGCTCAGCTCTATGAAGAGGAGCTGCGGGCAAACGAGGAACTACCCGAATTGCTGAAGGAGTTGCGCAAACACGAGGTGGTGACACTACTCTACAGTGCAAGAGACAGTGACCACAATAATGCTGTGGTACTGGCTAAGGTGTTGGAAAAAATGTGATGTGTGCGCGAAAATAGTATGCTGTGACATCATTTCATCTTCGAGCGATCGAGGAGCGTGATTTCCCGACCGTCCACTTTGATGGCTCCCTCCTTGACAAAATCGGAGAGAACGCGGAGCAGGGAGAATTTTTGGATGCCGAAAGAATCGGCAATCTCCTGTCGGGAACGCTTGAGATGAATTACGTTTGAGCTTTCTTCGCCGGCACGTTCCAGCAACATGTAAGCCACTTTCTCGCGTACGGTATAAAGGCTGAGCACCTTGATGCGCTGCGTGAGGTAGATATCAATGTTGGACAGCACGTGGATGAAGTTGGTCATAATATGCTCATCGCTTGCCAAAAGCCTGCGGAATGCTTCTTTCTGAATGCGGAGTACGGCGGTTTCCACGTCAGTCTCTACGCTGACCGGCATGGCATTGTCTTTGCCGAAGATGAAGGCAGGTGCCACAATGTTACCCGGACGTAACCGACTCACCTCCACCTGCTTGCCCGATAGCGACGACATACGGCAGATGAGGCTGCCTGTCACCACGATGTCGGCTGTCTTAAGGGGCATGCCTGTGAGTGAATAGATGTCATGTTTGTCGTAATTGACCAAGCGGTAACTCAATCCCGACAGGGCTATTTCTATCTCCATTTCGCTCATTCCCATGAAGAGCGGGCATCTGACCAGTGCTTGTAACACTTTCTTCTCCATCGTATCTTCTGTTATTGATGCTATTGATTAGTTTGCCATAGTGGTATGTTCATCCATGAACGGCATTGCTCTCCGTATGTTGCTGCTATGGTAAATATAGCCATAAAAGCCAGCCGGCCGGCAATAGTCCCCTGTATAATTTATGCTTTCTCATTGGTTAGATCAGCTCTGCAAGTTGCCGGAATCGACCGATACGGCAGAGATGGTCGTGCTCATATTCGTCTGTCTTCTCGTGTTTCCACATCAGATGAAAGGGTATATGGATGGCATAACCACCCAATTGCAACACAGGCTCGATGTCGGAGCGAAACGAATTGCCCACCATGAGGAGGTGCGAGATGTCGGTGTCGAACATGTCGCAGAGACGAGTATATTCGTTTTGGGTCTTATCGGCCACCACAATGATATCGTCGAAGAACTCCCTGAGTCCGGAACGCACAAGTTTATTCTGCTGATCGAGCAGTTCGCCTTTGGTAAACACCACCATCTTGTATCTGCCATTCTTGCGGAGCATGCGTAGCGTATCGACCACCTCGGGTAGAGGAGTAGCAGGCAGTGTGAGCAGTGAACGGCCAAGAGTGGCAACGCTTTCTATGTCGCGAGCCGATATTTTACCCTGCGTAAAGGTGATGGCATTTTCGATCAGCGAGAGGGTAAAGGCCTTGCAACCATACCCGAGCAGGGGCATGTTGGCCATTTCGATTTTGAACAGGGCGGCAGAAACCTCCTCTGCCGTACCAAAGGGGGCGAGGATATTGCAGTATTCGCGCTCGATATTCTCAAAATGTGTCTGATTATCCCAGAGAGTGTCATCGGCATCGAAAGCGATGAGTCTGATATGCTCGTATCGTGAATGGCGTATCGTGGGTGCAGTTGGCATATAGCAGGGTTGTAATTTTCATGCAAAGTTATGAAATCTCTCCTGTTTTCAAGAGTACAAGGGGTTAATATTATTTAAGAATCCTGACGGTGCAGCCATGATTTTTTGTACCTTTGCACCTGTAAAACGAGTAGTTTGATAATAAGATTGTAATGAGCGATAACACGATTACTAAGGAAATGCCGGTGGAACGTACGGCATTTGCCATTCTGTTCACAGTCAGTATCTGTCATTTTCTGAACGATGCCATCAACTCGATGTTGCCGGCTGTCTATCCGCTGATCAAGTCGGCGTTTGGGCTGACTTTTGCCCAAATCGGCATCATCACGCTGGTGCTTCAGATCACTTCCTCTATCATTCAGCCGCTGGTAGGGCTCTATGCCGACAGGCATCACCACTCATGGCAGTTGGCGGTGGGGATGCTGCTCACGCTCATTGGCATCTTCCTGTTGGCTTCCGCCACTACTTTCACCACGATCTTGATAGCCGTAGCTCTCTTCGGATGCGGTTCTTCCATCTTCCATCCACAGGGCTCACAGGTGGCGCAGTTGGCTTCGGGCGGCCGAAAGGGGCTTGCGCAGAGCATCTTTCAGGTGGGAGGCAATGGCGGCTATGCGCTTGGCCCATTGTTGGCAGCGGTCATTGTGTTGCCATACGGCATGCCGGCCATCAGATGGTTCGGCGTTCTTGCCATCATCTGTGCCATCCTCTTGGTGTATATCGGGCGCTGGCATGTACACGAATTGCAGCATGCCACAAAGAAAGTGCGGGCACGCTGGACTACGGCTGTGCCCTATTCGCGCCACAAGATATATTTCTTCATCTTCATTCTCTTTATGCTCATGTTCTCCAAGAACTTTTACAGTTCGAGCATGACTAACTATTTTACTTTCTTTCTGATTGAAAAATTTGGCGTCAGCGTGCAGTTCTCGCAGATCTGCCTGTTTGCTTTCTTAGCATCGCAGGCCGTCGGCACCGTGGTGGGCGGTGTGCTGGGCGACCGTTTCGGGCGCAAATATGTGATATGGTTCTCTATCTTTGGCGCGGCGCCTTTTACCATCGCCTTGCCCTATATGGGCACTCTGTATGGTACGATAGCTATCTCCATTGTCATCGGACTGATCATTTCGTCAGCATTTTCCGCCATTCTGGTTTATGCCACCGACCTGCTCCCAACCCACACAGGCATCGTGGCGGGCATATTCTACGGCTTGTCGTTTGGTATCGCAGGCTTGGGCAGCAGCTTCTTCGGATGGCTGGCCGACCAGACAAGCATTCTCTTCATCTTCAAGATCAGTACCCTCCTTCCGCTGCTGGGTGCCATTGCCGTGTATCTACCTAAGATGAGGAAAGAATAAGAAAATGGTGCTGCATGTTGAAAATGTGATAGAAACAGCTTTCAGCAATTAGGGATATTCATTTCCTTCTTCCGTTTGACGAAACTTACCATTAGAGTTTAACGGTTTGGTGAGTTCGGGAGAAGCCGCTATCCCCCCTCGCCAAGAGAGAGGAAAAGAATTAAAGACGCATGTGAATTGTTTTTTTGCCGCAATCAAACTGACATCTCGGGATTTTTGCCTATATTTGTACCTTGTATAAATAAGGATACAAATTCAATGAAATTATCAGAACTGAGTACCGGAGAATCGGCCATTATTGTCAAGGTGACGGGGCACGGAGGATTCCGTAAGCGCGTCGTGGAGATGGGCTTTATCAAGGGGCAGAAGGTGGAGGCGTTGCTCAATGCACCACTGCAAGACCCCGTGAAATATAGAATCATGGGCTATGAAGTGAGCCTGCGCCATAGTGAGGCCAGCATGATCGAGGTGATGACCGAGGAGGAGGCACGCCGCGAGTCGGAGCAAGAGCGGTCTTCCAATGACGTTACCCCACTCTACATGGAGCTGGACGACCTACAGGATACAACCCAAACGACGGACACGACCAATGGCGAGCAGACGGTGGAGGCAGCTGCCATGAAACGACATAAGGTGATCAATGTGGCTCTGGTGGGCAACCCCAACTGCGGGAAAACCTCGTTGTTCAACTTCGCGTCAGGCGCACATGAGCGCGTGGGTAACTATTCGGGCGTCACAGTGGATGCCAAGGAGGGCTATGCCAAGTTTGAGGGCTATCAGTTTAACCTCGTGGATCTGCCCGGCACCTATTCGTTGTCGGCCTATTCGCCCGAAGAACTCTATGTGAGAAAGCAGTTGGTAGAGAAGACACCCGACGTGGTGATCAATGTGATCGACAGCTCTAATCTTGAGCGTAACCTTTATCTTACCACCCAACTCATTGACATGCACCTGCGCATGGTGGTGGCACTCAATATGTTTGACGAGACTGAGCGGCGCGGCGACAACATCGATTATAACAAGCTGGGCGAACTGTTCGGCATGCCGATGATACCCACCGTGTTTACCTCTGGGAAAGGAGTGAAGGAACTGTTTCATGCTGTAATAGAGGCTTACGAGAGCACGGAAGACAAGAATCCGAGATTCCGCCACATACACATCAATCACGGACATGAGTTGGAGCGCGGCATTCACGAGATACAGGAACATCTGAAGCAGGAAGATAACCTGCGCGAGCATTTCTCTACCCGTTATCTCGCCATCAAACTGCTGGAGCATGACACGGAGGCGGAGAACCTTATCCGCCGATTACCCGATGCGCAAGAGATCATAGCACATCGCGACAAAGCTGCTGCACGCGTAAAGGAGGAAACCAATACCGACTCGGAGACGGCTATCATGGATGCCAAATACGGCTTTATCCACGGTGCGCTGCAAGAAGCGAAGTACACAACGGGTAAGAACGAGGATACCTATAAGACCACTCATTTGCTCGATATGCTGATGACCAACAAGTTTATCGGCTTCCCCATCTTCATCATTATCCTCGGCATCATGTTCTATACAACGTTTAGCCTCGGTGCCTATCCTATGGATTGGATTGAGGCTGGCGTGGAACGGTTGAGCGCACTGATAGGCAATTACATGCTCGATGGACCCGTCAAGGCGATGCTACTGGATGGTGTTCTCGGCGGTGTGGGCGCTGTGATTGTGTTTTTACCACAGATATTGATTCTCTATTTCTTCATCTCATTCATGGAAGACTCGGGCTATATGTCGCGTGCAGCATTCATCATGGACAAGCTGATGCACAATATGGGCCTGCATGGCAAGTCATTCATCCCGCTCATCATGGGCTTCGGCTGCAACGTGCCTGCCGTGATGGCCACCCGAACAATAGAGAGCCGCCGCTCTCGACTGGTCACGATGCTCATCCTGCCGCTGATGAGTTGCGAAGCTCGAATACCTATTTATATTATGATTGTGGGCACGTTTTTTGGCGTGCAGTCACAGTGGCTGGTCATGACCTCACTCTATCTCATCGGCATCTTGTTGGCCGTAATCATGAGCAAGATATTCACGCTGTTTATAATCAAGGGCGAAGATACCCCCTTCGTGATGGAGCTTCCTCCCTATCGCTTTCCCACCTCTAAGGCGCTGCTGCGCCACACATGGGAGAAAGGCAAGCAATATCTGAAAAAGATGGGCGGCATCATCCTCGTGGCAAGTATCATCGTGTGGGCGTTAGGCTATTTTCCCCATCATGACGAACTGACCAATCAGGAGCAGCAAGAGCAGAGCTACATCGGCCGCATAGGCAAGACGGTGGAGCCAATCTTCAAAGCGCAGGGCTTCAACTGGAAACTTGACGTGGGCATCTTGGCCGGCGTAGGTGCCAAAGAGATTGTAGCATCGACAATGGGTGTGCTCTATTCCAATGACGAGAGCTTCGGCGATGATGACAGTTACAATGACGAGGGCGGTAAATATGAAAAGTTGCACAAGCTGATGACCAACGACGTGGCAAAGATGTACGGCATGAAAATGGAGGAAGCCGAGCCACTCGCCAAACTGATTGCCTACTGCTTCCTGCTCTTTGTGCTCATTTATTTTCCCTGTGTAGCCACGGTGGCTGCCATCAAAGGTGAGACAGGCTCATGGAAATGGGCGATATTCTCTGCATCCTATACCACCGCACTGGCATGGATTGTGTCGGCATCGGTCTTCCAACTTGGTAGGCTGTTCCTATAAACTCAACGCTGTAGGAGTACCATTAACACAAAATTAGTCGAATAAGGATGGGCCTTGATCGTCAACGGGTGATAGAGGCTCTTCTTTTTGCAGCTCTTCTTCAAAACTGAGAAGTAGCTGGCGGGCATCATCGGAATTGGGATTCAAGCGATAAACACCACGTTGGGTGCGCTCGATAAGCGAGCTGGGAAAACGGCTGTTCTGACGCAAAAACACAGTAACACGCTGGCGTGCCTCTTCCATGTCGATGGGTTGGAATAAACTATTATTGGCATTATAGACATGAAGAATGAGTTTCTGCAAACTCATCCCCTGTTCGCCGGCCTCAGTCAGTATGTTTAATATGTCGTCGTTCATCAGCACAAAAAAACCGCAACTCAACCGATAATCGAGCTGCGGTCTATTAAATCGTGTATAAGATTAAGCGAGAACCACCTTGCCGATGTCACCCTTAACCTTGCCTTCCTTAAGCAACCAACCGATACCGAGGAGAATCTCAGTCTCGGTCTTCTTCGTTGCCTTTGCAAGTTCTGCTACAGACAATGCAGCGCCTGCTGCTGAAAGAGCCTGATAAACATCACCTGCACGGAAACCTACATTTTCTGCATCTACAAAGATACCATTCTTCTCTGCGGATTTCTTGACTGCTGCCTTAGGAGCAGCCTTCTTCACTGTTGTTGCCTTAGCGGCTGCGGCCTTAGGAGCGGCCTTTACTGTTGCTTTCTTCTCAACCATGATTGTGTAAAATTAAAATTATAACTTACTGATTTATAACTTTCTGCGTGCAAATTTACCACAATAATTCCAATTTGTCGGAACAAAGCAAAAGAATTTCAGGGAAATTTATGTAAGGATGCCCAAAAACTACAATTTCTTGATTTAAATCAACATATATTATAAATAAGAGAGTGTGTCAGAATGGAATAAGAGAATAAAAGAATAATTGTTTCGCTTAGCATAAAAGCTAAATGCCGGATAAACATCCGTTAATATGGCTTTATTTGTGCATAAAGTAATGGCTTTTGTTCTTTTATTCTCTTATTCTTTTATTCTTTTATTCTGACACGCTCTCTTGTCATTTATATGTTTTTCCTGATTCAGGATATTCTAAAACATCAATTTCTGAGATCAAGTTTGATTTCCAGTTCATCAAGCTGCTTTTGATCGATTGCAGATGGAGCATCAAGCATCACATCACGCCCACTGTTATTCTTTGGGAAAGCGATGCAATCGCGAATGCTGTCGAGCCCAGCCATGAGACTGACGAAGCGGTCGAGACCGAAAGCCAAGCCTGCATGAGGAGGTGCACCATACTTAAACGCATTCATCAAGAAGCCAAACTGTGCCGAAGCACGCTGGGGCGTAAATCCGAGAACCTCAAACATCCGTTCCTGCAACTGCGTGTCGTGAATACGAAGACTGCCGCCACCCACTTCGACACCATTGCACACGAAGTCGTATGCCTTGGCACGTACCTGCTCGGGGTGCTCATCAAGCAAGGCGATGTCATCGGGATGGGGCATGGTGAAAGGATGGTGTGTGGCCATGAGACGCTGTTCTTCATCACTCCATTCGAACAATGGGAAGTCGACAATCCACAGACACTTGAACACATCTTTATCGCGGAGGCCGAGACGCTCAGCCATTTCCAGACGTAGGCTGCACAACTGCGTACGTGTCTTGTTCACCTTGTCACCGGAAAGAATCAGCACCAAATCGCCATCGTTGGCACCCATTACTTGCTTAATTTCTGCCAGCACCTCAGGAGTATAGAACTTGTCGACAGAACTTTTCACACTGCCATCGGCCTCGTACTTGATATAAACCAACCCCTTGGCGCCTACCTGCTGACTCTTTACGAAGTCGGTCAGTTCATTGAGCTGCTTGCGACTGTAGTCAGCACACCCGGGTACGCAGATACCGCCAATATAAGCAGCCTCATCGAACACGGAGAATTCGCCTTTACCGGCAAACGTGTCCTTCAGCTCGACAAACTCCATGCCGAAGCGCAAATCAGGCTTATCACTGCCGAAGCGGCGCATAGCCTCGTGCCAACTCATCCGCTCCAACTTAGGCAACTCAATGCCACGAATCTCACGGAACATCACGCGTGCCATCTCTTCGAAGAGGTCGAGCACATCGTCCTGCTCCACAAAGCTCATCTCGCAGTCTATCTGAGTGAACTCAGGCTGACGGTCTGCACGCAGGTCTTCATCACGGAAACACTTCGCAATCTGAAAGTAGCGGTCAAAACCGGCTACCATCAGAAGCTGTTTCAGCGTCTGCGGACTTTGCGGCAGGGCATAAAACTGTCCGGGATTCATGCGTGAGGGCACCACAAAGTCACGTGCGCCTTCGGGTGTACTACCGATAAGAACGGGTGTTTCCACCTCAATAAAGTTCTGTGAGTCGAGGAAATTACGAATCATGATAGTCATGCGGTGGCGCAGTTCAAGGTTCTTGCGCACTGCGGCACGACGCAAATCAAGATAGCGGTATTTCATGCGGAGGTCATCGCCACCGTCGGTATTATCCTCGATGGTGAAAGGAGGAGTGAGCGAGGGGCTCAACACCCGAAGCTGCTTGGCTATGATTTCGACATCGCCGGTATCCATCTTAGCATTCTTGTTCTGTCGCTCAGACACTGTTCCCACCACTTGGATGCAGAACTCACGCCCCAATTTGTTAGCCTGCTCGCACAGTTCCTTATCGTCAGATTCGTTGAATACCAACTGGGTGATGCCATAACGGTCACGCAGGTCAACAAATGTCATTCCGCCCATTTTACGCGTGCGTTGCACCCATCCGGCAAGGGTCACCTCTTTACCGGCATCGGAGAGACGCAACTCTCCACAAGTATTTGTTCTATACATAAATAAAATATAGTATTGATATTTACGCACAAAATTACAATAATTTATTGAAAGCCGAAAGAAATATAATGTTCAATCTTACAAATAACCCTATGAGCGTAATTTGCAAAACCTCAAGAAAGCATTTACGGATGTTCTTTTATTTCTCCATAACTCACTTACAATATATATAATACCAGCAATGACTACAAATCCTACCGTGTCATAAAGTATCTTACAGAGGCGTATATCAAGGAAATAACGAGGGCAACAACAGTTACGTAATAAGCTACGTCGTATGCCGAGTCATGTATAGCAGCCTTATATAATATGGTGTTGTCGAATAAAGACATGATATAGTTAGGTACAACCACAGTACCCTGCCAACATCCGGATAGCCAGCCATAGCTTTGTTGCGGATCTATTCGACCCAGAATCCATGCGTCGGCAATCCACAGAACCAATACGATAAGACACCATTTCAGATATGTAAAGACTTTCCTCATTTTTAGTTTTAATTATCTACATTATATCAATTTTTCATTAAGCCATATAGATGAACAGTAATGATGAACAGTAATGACGAACAAAGGTAATCATAAATTATGGTAAATCTCTTATACATATCATCTAACTGAGTGCAATCTGCTCTTTCAAATATTTCTCTATCTCGCCGAGAGAAGTCCGCCCTTGATAAAAGGTTTTAACGACCTCACCAGCATGTATATATACTAACTCGTCGCAAATGTCTGTCAGCGAAGAGATGATATGAGAGGAAAGCAATATAACTCGTTCCTTTCGCTTTTCTTCCTCAATCCATTTCTTTAAAATAAGTGTTCCTACAAGATCTAGTCCGTTGAATGGTTCATCCATAACATAGAAATCACAATCTTGAAGCATCAGCACCAGAAGCATCAATCGTTTTCTCATGCCCAAAGAGTATTTGGATGGGAATTTATCGAGTGGAAGTTTAAATTGCTTATTCAGAACATCTATTTTTTCAGGAAAATATTTCACTTTACTTGCACTAAGACAAAACTCTATGAACTCTCTACCGGTAACCATAGGATAGAAATATGGTATATCAGGCAGATAGCCGATACGGAGTTCCTTTTCAAAAACGATGCTTCCCTCATAACGTTCCAATCCTGAGACACATCTGAACAAAGTACTTTTACCAGCCCTATTTTC
>CAUTTP010000043.1:0-23087 GCA_963541305.1 uncultured Prevotella sp. | reverse complement strand
ATTACAGTTTTTTCGTTCAGATTTTCGTTCATTCTAGAGCGAAAAATCGGGGTGGTTGGGCAAGATTCAGGTCGCGGGAGGTCGAAATTTTCGGGATAGGGTTGCGATAGCATAGCTTTCGCATCGCGATAACGGCCTAATCGCAGTGCGATCTCAATGTTCTCGCCGTGCGATAACGGTGCTTTCGCGATGCGAAAAGGGTGCTATCACGAGGTGGGAAGATGCATATCTATGGCATATTCTTACTTTTCGCGTATAACTCACTGATGCTCCGAGGTTTACGGAACCCCCTCCAATTTTCGCGTATTTCGGACAAAAGATTTTCAATTTTGCTACACGCAATTCTCCAGAGGGTGTTTGTCAAAATAATTTCAAGACAACTACCGCCAGCTTGCCGAGCAGAAGAAACTTGACTATAAGGATGGCGAATAGTCCCCTAAAAATCACAATTCGTGTCCGTTTGCACACCTTTTATCCCTAAAATACTCAAATTATGAGAGGGTTTGTTGGCAGATTAAGGAATTATTTACTATATTTGCACAAACATTTAATTTGATTTGGGAAATGGAATTTACCGCTAAGCAAATTGCACAATTCATCCAAGGTAAAATTGAAGGCGACGAGGATGCAGCGGTGCATACTTTTGCCAAGATTGAGGAAGGAACTCCCGGTGCTATCTCTTTTCTTGCTAATGACAAGTATATTCACTATATTTACGAGACCAAATCGTCAATCATCCTGATTGATGAGACCATCAAGTTAGACCGTCCTGTGGAGGCTACACTCATCCGTGTGCAGAACGCGCGCGACTGTGTGGCCAAGCTCCTGCAGCTCTACGAATCAACCAAGCCCAAGAAGACGGGTATCGACCCGCTCGCTTTCGTGTCGTCAACAGCCACCATCGGCAAGGACGTGTATGTCGGTGCATTCGCCTATATCGGCGACGGCGTGCGGATCGGTGACGGTTGCCAGATCTATCCTCATGCCACGATTTGCGAGAACGTGACGATGGGCAACGACTGCATCGTCTACCCCAACGCAAGCGTGTATCACGATTGCAAGATAGGCCATCGCGTGATTCTGCATGCAGGTAGTGTGGTAGGTGCCGATGGATTCGGGTTTGCGCCCAACGAGACGAAGACGGGCTACGACAAGATACCGCAGATTGGCATCGTGACCATCGGGGATGACGTGGAAATCGGCGCCAACACCTGCATTGATCGCTCCACGATGGGGTCCACTTACGTGAGAAAAGGTGTCAAACTTGACAACTTGGTGCAGATTGCCCACAACACCGATATAGGCGAAAACACGGTGATGTCGGCTCAGGTGGGCGTGGCAGGCTCTACCAAGGTGGGGCAGTGGTGCATGTTTGGCGGTCAGGTGGGCGTGTCGGGTCACATCACCATCGGCAATCAGGTGTTTCTCGGCGCACAGTCGGGTGCCCCAAGTTCCATCGGCGACAATCAGGCATTGATCGGAACACCTCCAATGCCCAAACTTCCCTACTTCAAGAGTCAGGCCATCTTCCAGAAGCTGCCCGAGATATACAAGCAGCTCAACGCCTTACAGAAAGAGGTAGAGGAACTTAAAAAGAACAAATAATATTATTCTATGAATACTGTTAAACAGAAAACACTTGGTGGAAGTTTCTCCCTCTTCGGAAAGGGACTTCACACAGGATTGAGCCTCACGGTGACACTGAATCCTGCACCAGAAAACACAGGATACAAGATTCAGCGCATTGACCTCGAAGGTCAGCCCATCATTGACGCCGTTGCGGAGAATGTGACCGATACCCAGCGGGGCACGGTGATTCAGAAAGGCGACGTCCGCATCTCGACCATAGAGCATGGCATGTCTGCCCTCTATGCTCTGGGCATCGACAACTGCCTCATTCAAGTGAACGGCCCCGAGTTTCCCATCCTCGACGGTTCGGCCATGATGTATGTGAACAAGATAAACGAGGTGGGTATCGTGGAGCAGAATGCACCGAAAGACTATTACATCATTCGCAAGAAGATTGAGATAAAGGATGAGGAGACAGGCTCCTGCATCACTCTCCTGCCCGATGAGGATTTCTCGATCACCGCCATGTGTTCGTTTAACTCTAAGTTTATCAGCAGCCAGTTTGCTACGCTGGATAATTTCAACGATTACCCTACCGAGATTGCTCCTGCAAGAACATTCGTGTTTGTGCGCGACATCGTGCCATTGCTGGAAGCCAACCTAATCAAGGGCGGCGACCTCGACAATGCCATCGTAATCTATGAACAACAGGTAGAGCAGGAGAAGCTGGACAAGCTGGCTGACCTGATGAAGCTACCCCACATGGACGCGACAAAAATCGGATATATCCAACACAAGCCATTGATGTGGGCCAACGAGTGTACGCGCCATAAGCTGCTCGACATCATCGGCGACATGGCACTGATCGGCAAACCCATCAAGGGTCGCATCATTGCCACACGTCCGGGGCATACCATCAACAACAAGTTTGCCCGCCTCATGCGCAAAGAGATTCGCAAGCATGAGATTCAGGCGCCTATCTACGACCCTAATGACGAGCCGCTGATGGATAATATCCGTATACGCCAGTTGCTGCCCCATCGTTACCCCATGCAGTTGGTCGACAAAGTAGTGGCTATGGGTGCCACGAGCATTGTAGGCGTGAAGAATATCACGGCCAACGAACCATTCTTTCAAGGGCACTTTCCCGAGGAGCCAGTGATGCCAGGTGTGCTTCAGATCGAAGCTATGGCACAGTGCGGTGGCCTGCTGGTGCTCAGTCAGGTAGAGGAGCCGGAGCGTTGGTCTACCTACTTCTTGAAGATTGATGACGTGAAGTTTCGTCAGAAGGTGGTTCCCGGCGATACCCTCCTCTTCCGTGTAGAACTGCTCGGCCCCGTGCGCCACGGCATCAGCTCCATGAAGGGATACATGTTTGTGGGCGACCACGTTGTATCAGAGGCCACGTTTACCGCTCAAATCATTAAGAACAAATAAGTTGATACATGAACCAGATCAGTCCATTGGCCTTTGTTCATCCGGAGGCAAAATTAGGTGACAATAATATAATAGGTCCATTCTGCTACATCGATCGCAACACCGTATTGGGCGATAACAATGTGCTGCAAAACAGCGTGACCATCAATTATGGCGCACGCATCGGCAACGGCAATGAGATATTTCCCGGTGCCAGCATCGCTACCAAGCCGCAGGATCTGAAATTCAAGGGCGAAGAATCGATTTGTGAAGTAGGCGACAATAACAGTATCCGCGAGAATGTAACCATCTCTCGCGGCACTGCATCGAAAGGCACAACCAAAGTGGGCAGCAATAATCTGCTGATGGAAAACATGCATGTGGCGCACGACTGCGAACTGGGCAGCCGCATTATCATCGGCAATTCGACCAAGTTTGCCGGTGAAGTAGTGATTGATGACAATGCCATCATCAGCGCTGCCGTGCTCTGCCACCAGTTCTGCAAGATTGGCGGTTATGTGATGATTCAGGGCGGATGTCGCTTCTCGCAAGATATCCCACCTTATATTATAGCGGGCAAGGAACCTACCCGATATGCAGGTATCAACCTCGTAGGTCTGCGCCGTCAGGGTTTCAGCAACGAACTGATTGATCATATCCATAAGGCTTACCGACTGCTTTATAGCAAGGGTGTGCTGGCAGAGGGAATACAGGAGATTAAGAATAACCTTCAGATAACTCCCGAAATCCAGTATATTATCGACTTCGTGTCTTCTTCCAAACGAGGAATCATCCGATAAGGAAGAGCTCAGAGATAAGAATTATAATAAAAGGAGTTAGCAGTTAGTGTGGTCACATCAACTTCTAACTCCTTTTACTTTTAAACCCAATCCGCTCATCATTACCCAATGCAAACTCTCATTGTCGTACTTGGCCCTACCGGGGTGGGAAAGACAGAACTCTGCCTCCACATAGCCGAGCATCTGCACACGCCTATCATCAACGCCGATTCTCGCCAAATCTTTGCCGAGCTGCCCATTGGAACGGCAGCTCCCACGGTAGCGCAGCAGCAGCGGGTGAAGCATTATTTCGTGGGCAACCATCATCTTAGCGATTATTACAGTGCTGCGATGTATGAAGAAGAAGCCTTGCATTTGCTGCACCGCCTGTTTGCTGGAGAGGAAGACGGAACGACGCACGACACGCTTTTGATGACCGGAGGCAGCATGATGTATATTGATGCCGTATGTGACGGCATAGATGACATACCCACAGTGGATGCCGAGACTCGCCGGCTGATGATGAGACGATTAGAGGCAGAAGGCCTGCCCGCGCTCGTCGAGGAACTCAAGCTGCGGGATCCGGAGCATTGGGCAATCGTTGATCGCAGCAATCCGCGCCGCGTGGTACATGCGCTGGAGATCTGTGTCATGACGGGCAAGACCTATACTTCCTTCCGCACGAGCAATAAAAAGCAACGGCCTTTCCGAATTATCAAAATCGGATTGAACCGACCGCGCGAAGAACTCTACGAACGAATCAACCGACGTGTACTCCAGATGATGGACAATGGGCTTGAACAGGAAGCCCGCAAAGTCTATCCGCAGAAAGGGCTCAATTCTCTCAACACCGTGGGTTATAAGGAAATGTTTGCCTATTTCGATGGGCTTATCCCACGCGAAGAAGCCATCCGACAGATCCAATCCAACTCACGCCGTTACATGCGCAAACAGCTCACATGGTTCAAAAAAGACGAACGCATCGCATGGTTTGCTCCCGAAAACATTGAAGATATCTTAAATTATATCGACAATAAAGTTTATTAAAACACTATTTTATTACTTTTGTATAGTGCTTAACAATACCTATAATGAAAAAAATTAAAGCATTCTTCGGCTGGATATGGCGTAAACTGCGCGCATTTTGGCCATGGTACAAAGGACTTTATCGCGGACAAAAATGGTACACCAAAACCCTCTTGGGGTTCGTATCATTCCTTGTCATGTTCATACTGTATTTAGGGGCAGTAGACATCAACTTCCTATGGCTGTTTGGAAAGAGCCCCGGCTATTTCTCGGGCATCATGGATCCCCAGACGTCGCAGGCATCGCAGATATACAGCGCCGATGGCAAGCTCATCGGTAAATTCTTTAGCGAGAACCGCACACCCGTGAAATACGATGAGGTGAATCCCGCATTCTTCAAGGCACTGATTGATACGGAGGATGAGCGGTATTATAATCGGCCACGCGGATTGGCCGTTGACCTTGTAGGTATTCTTGGTGCAGCAAAGGATGCAGTTGTCGGAAGCGGAGGGCGTGGCGCGTCCACCATCTCCCAGCAGTTGGCCAAGAATATGTTTCGCGTACGCTCGCAATATTCCACCGGGCTACTCGGAAAGATTCCCGGCCTGAAGATTCTCATTGTGAAGAGCAAGGAATGGATCATCGCTACTAAATTGGAGACGGTGTTCAACAAAGAGGAGATTCTCACGATGTATGCCAATACCGTTGATTTCGGCTCCAATGCCTACGGAATCAAGACTGCGGCAAAGACCTATTTTGATACCACACCTAAGGAGATGACGACCGAACAGGCCGCCGTACTCGTGGGTATGCTGAAAGCTACAACGCTCTATAACCCCAAAATCAACCCCGAAAACAGTCTGCGACGTCGCAACACCGTGCTTGACAACATGGCTCATCATGGCGATCTTTCGGCCAATATTTGCGACTCGCTTAAGCAACTTCCCATCGAATTGAAATATAAGATGGAGGAAAACTACGACGGGCAAGCAATGTATTTCCGTCAGGCCGTGGCCGACGAACTTGAATTGTGGTGCAGCGAAAACGGTTACGACCTCTACAACTCGGGCTTGAAGATTTATACCACACTTGATACCCGCATGCAGAAATACGCGGAGGAGGCGGTAATCAGGCAGATGAAGGTTGTGCAACGCAATTTCGACAGCGAGTGGGGTGCAGGCAAGACCAGTACCTGCTGGCTGGATGAGAATGGCAAAGAAATACCTAACTTCATAGAGAACATTGCCCAGCGGCTGCCTGTGTATAAGCAGTTGGCTGCCAAATATAACAACAATACGGATTCGATCTACCATTACCTCAACCAGCCCCATACGGTCAAGTTGTTCGATTATGAGAAAGGAACGATAGAGAAGGAACTGTCGACCATGGACTCTATTCGCTATATGGTGCACTTCATGCACTGTGCCATGGTAGCCATGGAGCCGGAGACAGGTGCGGTTAAGGCATACGTCGGCGATGTGGATTTCAAGACATGGAAGTTCGATAAGGCTGCTGCTACCCACCAGCCGGGCTCTACGTTCAAGCTCTTCGTCTATACCGAAGCCATGAATCAGGGTCTTACCCCATGCGATAAGCGGCGCGATGAATATATCACCATGCAGGTGTATGACAAGAAGAAGAATGAAGTGACCACATGGACACCAACCAATGCCAACGGTTATTTCACGGGCGACTCCATGCCGCTCAAGAGTGCGTTTGCAAGGAGCATCAACTCCGTAGCTGTGCGTTTGGGGCAGGAGATGGGCATTAAGCGAATCATCGCCACTGCACAGGCTATGGGCATCAAGAGCCCGCTTGAGGATGCACCGGCCTTGTCATTGGGTGCCAGTGATGTGAAGATTGTAGAACTGGTCAATGCCTACTGCACCGTGGCCAATAATGGCCGTCACCACGAGCCCGTCCTCGTCACCCGTATTGTCGACAAGGACGGCAGAGAGGTGTACAAGGACGACAGTCAGGCCGCGCAGGTCATCCCGTCCAAAAGCGCATTCCTCATGCAGCAGATGCTCATGGGTGGTGTGCGCGATGCAGGCGGCACCTCTATCAGCCTCTCGTCTGCCGACTATGCCGGTTCCTATTTCCGCGACACCGACTTCGGTGGCAAGACGGGAACATCCAACAATCATGCCGACGCATGGTTTGTTGCCGTAAGCCCCAAGCTCTGCGTGGGCGCATGGGTGGGCGGCGAGTACCGCAACATCCACTTCAAGAGCGGGCGCATGGGGCAGGGTAGCCGTTCCGCCCTGCCCATCTGCGGCTATTTCATCAAATCGGTATTCGGAGATCCTGCCTTCCAAAGCTACCATGCCAAGTTTCAGAAGCCGACCGATACGGATATTACAGCCGATATGTACAACTGTCAGGGATATTACCAGTCAGCCCATCGCGACACGACAGAGCACGACTCAACCATCATCACGGAAGAAGAAATCGTGCTTGACGAAGACGGTAATCCTATCAGCCGCACGCCAACACCGGAAAATAGCGAGAATCAAAGATCAACCGAATCTAAACGAAAGACAGAAGAGGCCGTGACTTTCGATGACCTGTAAGATTAAAGATTAAACATTGGGAAATGTATTATACATGAAGACAATACGATGCTTAATGCCCAATGTTTAATCTTTGATATCACCGTACAATATCGTCCTAAACGTTTCAAGAACACGAGAAAGCACCCTGACGATGCCCGCGGGCAATCGTTTTGCTTCCGTCATCAGGCAGGACCCGTGACGTACGACGTTCGGCGTACATGCGTACAGCGTACGGTGTACGTGCGTACAGCGTTCGGCATACGTGCGTACACCGAACGGCGTACGTCACCGTCAGGGTGGAAAGCGATGATGAAACGTGTATAAAGGGAACGACGCAAAGGCCTTTTCGACCTAAAAAAATATGCCTAACCTGTAATTTCTTGACTTCTTGATCAGATATAATACTCTGCTGTATCGACTAATCCGGCACGCAGAGCATATTTCGTGGCCTCATGGGCATTGTTGACGCCCAACTTGCGGAAGATGTTCTTACGGTGGGTATTCACCGTATGGAAACTGGAAAAGCGTTTGTCGGCAATCTCTTTGGTCGTCATTCCCACAGCAATATCTTTCAAGATTTCGGTCTCGGTCTTAGTGAGTTTGACACGCTCCTCCTGCTCAACTGCCGGTGCAAGGAGGAGTTCGGTGGTGTGCTGGCAGATGTACCGACGATGATTGATGGCGTATAAAATGGCTTCTCTGATTTCGGACATCGCCGATTCTTTCATCAATATGCTGAACTGCGGACTGCTGGCAAGAACCAAACGGATAAACTCCAAACTGAGTTCCTCACAAAACAAGACCCAATGCGACTGGGGGAAACGCTGCCCGAGGATGATAAGCTCGTTGGCATCGTTGAAGTCGAAGAGCGTATAGTCGATGAGCACCACGCTGTCGGGCGCCACCTTCAACTGCTCAATGAGTTCCACCTTGTCCTCCGTGTATTTTGAAGTCGTGTCTTTCACTTGCTGGAGGATATACATCAGTCCTGCCCGGGTGATGTCCTGCCTGTCGGCCAATAATACGTTTATCATATCAGAATTTATTCGAATCAGAATGTCATGCGCAACATGAATCGGATGCCATGGCGCTTGCTTGTGGGCAATGAAGTGTAGTTGCAACGGTGCACATACTCTACGTGCAAAAACTTGAATATGTTATGGATACCGGCTACCCACTCCACGTATGGGCGATTGGGATCCATCACGTAGCAACCGTCAGGAAACTGCATCAGAATGTCATCGTTGGCATTGCTTGCGAGGGTGGGATTATTCTTATCGGTGAGCTTTCCCCACAGCGCTTTCACACCGACATACTCACGCCACTTGAGTTTTTTGAGCAGCGGTATGCGGTTGAATATCTTGCCATTGAGGTCCCAACTCACATCCAGACTGGCGTAGCGGTCGTTGAGAAACTCCATGTTGTTAATGAGATTGAATGATTCATCCTCCACGATGTAGCTCAGGTTGGCCGCCGGCATGATAAGCAAGGGATAGGGCACCTTGTTCCATTGAATGCCCCCCTTCAGGTAAAGGTCTATTTTTCCCCAGCTGTTCATCCAGAAACGCTTATAGATTCCTGCCTCGGTAAGGTTATAATTATATTCGCCGCCCAGCACATTCTTCAATCCCATCGTATGTCCGAGGGTGAAGACTGGTGCGTCGAGATTGATCGGGATGCGGCGCTGCTTGGTGTTGATGTAGGTGCGTCCCGGTGCCAGCTGAAACTGCACGTTCATCTCCGTAGTGCGAATCTTGCCATTATGCAGTTGGTCTCCCATCACCGTCCCACTGGGGAAGGAGAACGTGGTGCCACTGCTGAGCTTGTTGAAAAACAGGCTGCCTGCCGCCTCGTTGCCCTCCGTCTTCACCCCGATGGTGGTCTTCAGACCCCACTCCTGCTCATACTCAAACTGGAGCTGCTGACGATTGTAGAACATCATCTTGTCGACGGTCGCCCATTTGAATGCCGTGAACACGTTATCCTTATCCGTATGGACAAACTTATCCGACGGCGAGCTGATGTCGTAGGTAGAGGTGAAAGTCAGGGTGCGCTTCGGAAATTCGCGGGGCAGATAGTCCTTCTTGTTGAATGAATAGGTAACCTCACCCTTATAGTAATTCTTCTTCGAGTGCCATCCGCGGGCATAGTAGCCCGAAAAGAACCAATGCTTGTTAAGATTGGCCGTGGTCTGGGCACTCACACGTGTGCGCCATCCGTCGATGAAGTTCTTGGTAATCATCGTGTTCACCGGGCCGATATCCACTTTACTGGGGTGTTTGGCATCGCCCGTCTCGACAAAGTTCTCGATGAGCGCCTTCGCACCAAAGATGATATACTTGAATCCCTTGAGCTGCTCGATGCGATGGATAAACGCGTCCATCGAGCTCTCGCTTCGGGTCAGCTCCACCGACCGGTATTGATTCCAGAAAGCCTCGTCGCGCATCTGCGAGTTGGCCTCGCGTCGCTGCTTCACCTTACCCTTGAAGAGCTGTTTGGGCAACTCGTCGAAGGCGTAATCGCTTAGTCGGGTGGTTCTGATGACCAGTGCTTTGGATAACAATTTGTTAATCTTCAGCTCCACAATCATGTCGTCCACGCTCAATGCCCACTCTCCGTTAGGCAGTTTGCGGTACTCCTGCTCTATGCGCAGGTTCTCCACGAAGTTCACATCGCTGCGCTGAGGAATGGTCAGCGTGCAGCGTTTCACATGCAAGGATGTGTCGGCAAGGATGTAGAGGTCGCCGCGAAATCCGAAGTCCTGCTGGTTGTTGGGCAAAAACTGCAAATGATAGCACAAGTCTTGGTCTACATACACAGTGTCTTCGATGTAATAACGGTAGAAACTGATCGCGTCCTTACCGATAGGAGAGGTAAACGGATACTGCAACAGGCGTATCTGATCATCGTAGATATCGACATCGGAAAATATATCCTTTACCGCCACAGTGATGATGTCGCCCGTCTGGATGAGCTGATTGATACCCGTAGAATTCTCTCCCTGAATGATGTCTTTCTCGCTCTTCGGGTCTTTCCGATAGATATGCTGCGTCACCGTTTCGTCTACACTGAGCGGCAGGATGAGCTTATTGTTGTACGGGCAGGTCTCCACTTGATCGAGCATCCACTTGTGCCTGCTGATGAAACCCGAGTCGATATCGGCCTGTGTAATATCGTTGATTGCCGTGGTGAGTTTCTGATACTTCATGTAGCGCATGTAATCATGATTCTCCAAGCGCGTACGCTTCTTGGCGGCAATCACTCTCTTCATGAGTTCCACAGCGGGATTGTCCTTGCGGGTGTACTTACCACGTCTCGATTTCACCACCACCTCACTGAGTTGCTTGGTATCGGGCTGGAGCTTTACGTCCAACTTCGACGGCGTTTTCGAGTTTACACTGACGGTTTTCGACTTATAGCCTACGGCTGAGAACGTGAGTTGCCACCCTTCATGGCGCTCAATGGCATACTCACCCATCGCGTTTCCGCTCACGGCCACATGGTGTCCTTTGTAAGAAGCGCTCGGATAGAGCAGTGTGTCACCAGTCTCTGCGTCAATGATGACACCGTGAATCTGTGCGCCGACGCTTGTCACAAGCATCAGAAACAAGGCTGTTATATATATCCTGAATGTGTTCATCTCTTATCTTTCAATTATTATCCTAATCCTATTCCTCCAACAACTGTGCCAAATCGGTAATCACCTTGTCGGGAATGGTCTCATCATAGTGCTGCTCCGTCCATCCTTCGCCCTTGAACCAGACGGCATGGCATCCGGCTTTGATAGCGGGTTCGATGTCCTTATAGAAGCTGTCGCCTACGACCACTACCTCTTCGGGCTGCAGCCCCAAGCGCTCTACGCCGATCGAGAAGATGCGTGCATCGGGCTTACGGATGCCTACCGTTGCCGACTCGACAATACTCTGAAAATAGCGATCAAAGCCAAACTCCCTGACCACAGCCTCTACATTGCCGTAGAAATTGCTCACCAACACCATCGGATACCTCTTTGCCAACTCGGCTAACACCTCACGACTATGAGCTGCAATGGTCTTCACTTGTCCGTAAGCGTCCTCCAAGATGGCACCGTGTGCGTCTTTCAGCATAGCCTCGTCGGCGTTCCATGCTCCTGTCATGCACAGTTTTTCCAACTCCAGACGTATCTTGATATCGAGCGTTTTGCAGAAAGAGTAATCGGGCTTGATGATAGGATTGTTACCGAGCATGCGCTCACCATAGACGTAGGCATCGCGAAACTGCTCCTCCGTCACGGGCATCTGCCGGCGCTGATAGGCATGCCACAGCACCTTGCCCCAATGGCAGCCGGCCGTGTCGAGCGTACCCCCATAGTCGAAAATATATCCTTTAATCATAACCGTATTCGTTTAAGATATTTATTGGGGTGCTTTGTTCATCTCCGCCAGCTTTGATGTGAGCCGTTCGCACAGGCTTTCATGCTTCTTCATCATATAGACCATGAGTATATTCAGCACGACAATCTCGAAGATCAGATAGACCCATGGACAATTGAGCATGGCGGTGATATAGAGGACGATGGCTCTTGTGTTGAACGTCAGGATGTTGGTGTAGGGCATCAGCGGGCGGCTGCCGGACAGAAACTCTTGTCGCACACTCTCTAATTCCGCTGCTCCATAGCGTGTACGTGCCTTCTTCCATTCGGCAAAGAATGCTTGAAACTTTGGCGTATGATTCTCCTGACTCCGACAATAGTTGCCATAGCCTCTATAGAACAGGCGTGCCAGAATCTGGCTCTTGGGCGTATTCTCATAGATGGCAAACTGCCGGGCAGAGGTATCCAACTCTGACCCCTCTTCGCCCTTGAGGAAGAAGAGGTGGATCTGCCTGTAATAATCGGCATAACGCGACTGCGGAGAATGGCTTATCACACCCGCTACAATGGCCAATGCCCACGCGCCAAGACCCCAGTTCACGCCCGGAAGCCCCGGAATCTGCTGTCCCTGCAAACGCAAAGCCAACGCCACATAGATGGCAAAAAACCATACGTCGCCCGAAAGGCCGTCGAGCACACGACCCACCAAGGTCTTCTTTCCTGTGAGACGAGCCATCTGGCCGTCGGTGGAATCGCAGAAATCGGCAAGCATCAGCAGCACCACACCCATGAGGTTGTGCACCAAGTCGGTGTAATAGAACATCCAACCGGCTGCCGCCCCAAGAAAGATTGAGAGGATGGTGATGGCATTGGGATGGATGCCGAGCTTGTTCCACAGCAGGGCAAACACCAAGCCGATGGGGCGATTAAAATGCACATCGAGCCACTCTTCGGTGTCTTCCGACTTGAACGATGCTTGTAACAGTTCTTTGAAAGTTGCCATTATCTGTCTAAATCTTTTTATTCTGAATATGTCTGTTTTATAATCTCTTGATGGCATTGGCTATCAGTGATGCAATCGCCACAGCCGCCTCGTCTCTGCATCTGGAGAAACTAGGCCAGTCGTTGAAGTCGATGATGTAGAAATTTCCATCCTCATCGATGATGGCATCGCCGCCATAGACCGCCATGCCCGTGAGTTGCGACAGACGAACTGCTTCTGCCTGCAGGCGGCTTGCGTCAAAGACATAATGATGTGCCTTGCCGTTACGCTTCTCGTCGCCAAACTTCGAGATGCCGTCATCACTGGGATAAAAATAACGAAACATCTCCGTGCCTACGCCATAAAACTTCACCAGATCGCCCGGCACATGCGCGCTAACCACACAATCGGTGATGCCACGTGCCTCAAACTGCCGAAAGGCAGCCTCCAGCGCCGTCCTGTCCTTACAGAATATGATGTCTGCCTTATGCTGTGCCGCCTCGTCTCCACGCTTGAGCCAATAGCCGGCATCGCCGTGGAGCGGCGGCATCGCGATGCCATGCCCGCGCATCAGAGCGTCGAGCTGTGAGCGACGGCACATCCGCACCGCCCTTGCGCTGTTGACTACCATACGTCCCTGCTGCTCCAGAACGTCCAGCACCTGCAACGTTTCCGTCGATCGTGCCATCGACACATATACTTCCGCTTCTGCCGGACGGCAGGCGAAGTCGGCCTCATCGACCATCGCTATCGCACCCTCGGCCACACCCGACCGTTGCAATGCTTGGCAGACGGCTTGCAGAATCATCCGGTCTGCCTCCACAGAGTGGGGCGAGAACCGATCGTCACGGCGTATAGCGATTATCCTTTTATGCGTCATGATACCTGTCTATCGGCTTGCGGCAAGAAACTGCTCTGCCTTCCGGATGTCTGACGCATGGTCAATGTCGAGCACCTTAGAGAAGTTGAACGCCTTGAGACGGCGGTGGTCTCTCACCAAGCCGCGCTGGAAATTGCGCATGCGGGCTTCGCCGCGAGCCATGCAACCGTTCAGCGTGTCGATGGCATTGGCCGCCAGACCATAGATTCCGCCCGAGATATACTTGTAACCGGCGTTGTTGTCATCATAAAACCCGGTGACGTTCATCTCGCTGTCGGTGCCCACATAGAGCGGTTTCTCATCATCTATATAGTCGGTTACCCCCATCAGACCGTCGCCGCCCGCAGCCAGCACCTGCTCAAAGCACTTGATATATTCTGCAAACTCCGCCTCATGAAAAATCGTATCGACTGTGGTCAGCACAAACGCCCCGTCGGCCAGCAACGGGCTAAGCTCGAAAAAGGAATGCATGGAACTGGGGGTGCTCTTAACCTTGAACTGTAAAGGCACGGGGCGACCTTTCAACCCGTCCTCCTGAATGTGGAACAGGTGCCGACTAACCTGTGCGGTGAGATCATTGCAAATCACATCAACCTCCTCGGCACGATTATCCATGAAAATACGAATCAGCCTGTCTATCAGGTATTCACCAGCTACGCTTACAAGGGGTTTGGGGGCTTCGATGCCCTCGGCGGCAAGGCGGGAGCCCTCCCCTGCTGCTATGATCGCAAACTTCATTTACAATATATACCTCTAATATTAAAGTACAAAGGTAGCTATTATGAGTAACACAAGAAAACTTTTTAGTATATTTTTGTTTTTTATATGGTTAGGAGGAGAGGGGAATGATTTTTTTGGGGGGAGAGAGGAGAGGGGAATGAGGAGAGAGAATACTCCGGCAGTTGTATAGACTGAACGCCCGCAAGGCATTTCTCTCTCCTCTCTCCCCTCTCCTCTCTCCCCCTTTTTTCAGAGGCCAAAGCCTCTGAAAAAATACGACAAACACCCTCTGTAGAATCGCGTGTAGCAAAATTGAAAATCTTTTGTCCGAAATACGCGAAAATCAGAGGGGTTTACGTAAACCTCGGAGCATCAGTGAGTTACGAGCAAAAAGTAAGAATATACCATAGATATTCATCTTTTCGTTTTGCGATAGCACCCTTTTCGCATCGCGAAAGCATAGTTATCGCGATGCGAGAACATTGAGATCGCACTGCGATTAGGCCGTTATCGCGATGCGAAACCTATGCTATCGCAACCTTACCTCAAAATTTTCGAGCACCCACGACCAAAATTTGATCGAACCACCCCGATTTTCCGCTCTAGAATGAACGAAAAAGTGAACAGAATTTTTATAATGATTTATTTACAAAATTCATAGACAGGCATGCGCATAACGGGCACTTTCTAATGTAAAAAAAACTAAAATACAAAACTTTTGCAATCTACAGTTTGCAATTTTAAAATAATATATTATCTTTGCATTAAGATTACCCAACAAACAAAAACGAGTCAATGGAAGCATTCTTTCAGACACACGCGTACCTCGTTGAAAACACCAACGCACCGGTTCGTAGAATCCTCATGGATGAAATAAACTGGGATGACCGCATGATAGGTATAAAAGGTACGAGAGGAGTGGGTAAAACAACTTTTCTGCTGCAATATGCCAAAGAGAAGTTTGGCAAGGACGACCGCCAGTGTCTCTATGTCAACATGAACAACTTCTACTTTCAAGGCCGCGGAATCACCGAGTTTGCACGTGATTTTGTGAATCAGGGCGGCAAGGTGCTGCTCTTCGACCAGATTTTCAAACTGACCGACTGGAGCACGGAACTGCGCAGATGCTACGACCTCTTCCCGCAACTCAAGATCGTGTTTACAGGTTCGAGCGTGATGCGCCTGAAGGAGGAGAATCCTGAACTCAATGGCATCGTGAAGAGTTATAACCTCCGCGGTTTCTCCTTTCGCGAATATCTCAACCTGCAGACAGGTCTGGACTTCAAGCCTTACACACTGGACGAAATCATCAACAACCATGAGCACATCGTGAAGAAGATTCTGCCACAGGTGAGCCCGCACGAGTATTTCAGGAAGTATCTGCACCACGGCTTCTATCCTTTCTTCTTGGAAAACCGCTCGTTCTCGGAAAATCTGCTGAAGACTATGAACATGATGACCGAGGTGGACATCTTGCTGATCAAGCAGATTGAGCTGAAATATCTGCCGAAGATCAAGAAACTGTTTTATCTGCTCGCAGTGGAAGGCCCGCAGTCGCCCAATGTCAGCACGCTGGCACAGCATATCGACACCAGCCGCGCCACGGTGATGAACTATATCAAATACCTCACCGACGCCCGCCTGACCAACATGATTTATCATATAGGGCAGGAGTTTCCCAAGAAACCGGCTAAGGTGATGATGCACAACACGAACTTGATGTATGCCATCTATCCCATACAAGTGGACGAACAAGATGTGATGGAGACTTTCTTCGTGAATGCGATGTGGAAAGATCACATCGTGAGTCAGGGACCGAAAGCCCAGTATTATATCATCGACGAGAACAAGAAATTCCGTGTGTGCGAGGCGCATACCACGGGCAAACTACGCGTAAACAACGATACGATATATGTGCGCTATAACACGGAGATAGGCCATGACAACCAAATACCGCTCTGGCTTTTGGGCTTCCTGTATTAGTGCTATGCACATTCTTAATTTGAAAATACCGATTGAATGATATATTCATTAGTAGATTACAAGAACATTATAAACTTTTATTTATCTATTTAAAATGGCAAAAGAAAAGAAATTTATGACTTGCGACGGTAATACCGCTGCGTCTCATATCAGCTACATGTTTAGCGAGGTTGCCGCCATTTATCCTATTACGCCGTCATCGACGATGGCCGAGCATGTGGACGAATGGGCTGCAAGAGGTCGCAAGAACATGTTCGGACAAACTGTGACCGTGCAGGAAATGGAATCGGAGGGTGGTGCCGCAGGTGCCGTTCACGGTTCTCTCCAAGCCGGAGCACTGACCACAACCTACACAGCTTCACAGGGTTTGCTGCTGATGATTCCTAACATGTACAAGATTGCCGGCGAATTGCTCCCCTGTGTGTTCCACGTTTCTGCGCGCACACTGGCCAGCCATGCACTCTGTATCTTTGGCGACCATCAGGACGTGATGGCTTGTCGCCAGACAGGTTTCGCCATGTTCTGCTCGGGTTCTGTTCAGGAGGTAATGGACCTCTCTGCCGTACCCCACTTGGCTACGCTGAAGACATCTGTGCCTTTCATCAATTTCTTCGATGGTTTCCGCACTTCGCATGAGTATCACAAGATTGAGGCTATCGACGAAGAGGCTATCAAGAATCTGGTCGACATCGAAGACATTCAGCGCTTCCGCGACCGCGCACTCTCTCCCGAACGTCCCGTAACACGAGGCACGGCCGAAAATCCGGAGACTTTCTTCACGCATCGTGAAGCAAGCAACGAATACTACAACCGGGTTCCGGAGGTCGTAGAGCACTATCTGAGTGAGATTTCCAAGATTACAGGGCGTGAGTATCACCTCTTTAATTACTACGGCGCAAAGGATGCAGAGAACATCATCATCCTGATGGGTTCTGCCACAGAGGCCGCCCGCGAGGCCATCGACTACCTGACGGCACAGGGCAAGAAGGTGGGTATGGTTGCCGTACACCTCTATCGTCCATTCTCCGTAGAGGCCATCCGCAAAGCCATCCCCGATACCGTGAAGCGCATTGCCGTACTTGACCGTACCAAGGAGCCGGGTGCAGAAGGTGAGCCGTTGTATCTTGACGTGAAGTCGGCACTCTATGAAGACCCACGCAAGCCTTTGATCGTCGGCGGTCGCTATGGTCTGGGTTCGTCAGATACCACACCTGCCAAGATTATTTCCGTGTTCAACAATTTGGAGATGCCCATGCCGAAGAACCATTTCACTGTGGGTATCGTTGACGACGTGACCTTCACTTCTCTGCCCGAGGTCGAGGAGATTCCTATGGGCGGTGCAACTCTCTATGAGGCCAAGTTCTACGGTCTGGGTGCCGACGGTACTGTGGGTGCCAACAAGAACTCTGTGCAGATCATCGGTAACAACACCAATAAGTATTGTCAGGCCTATTTCTCGTACGATTCAAAGAAGTCGGGCGGTTTCACCTGCTCTCACCTCCGTTTCGGTGATGAGCCAATCCATTCTACCTATCAGGTAAATACGCCCAACTTCGTGGCCTGCCACGTTCAGGCTTACCTCCACATGTATGACGTGATCCGCGGTCTTCGCGACAACGGTACATTCCTACTCAATACCATCTTTGAGGGCGAGGAGCTGGTAAACTTCATCCCCAATAAGGTAAAGCGTCATTTCGCCAAGCACAATATCCGCGTTTACTATATCAATGCCACCAAGATTGCTCAGGAGATTGGCTTGGGCAACCGTACCAACACTATCCTCCAGTCTGCATTCTTCCGCATTACCAACGTTATCCCAATCGACCTTGCCATTGAGCAGATGAAGGCTTTCATCGTGAAATCGTATGGTAAGAAAGGTGAGGATGTGGTAAACTTGAATTACGCAGCCGTTGACCGCGGTGGTGAGTACAAGCAGTTGGAGGTCGATTCTGCATGGGCTGACTTAGCCGACGACAATAACGACACCGACGATGCACCTGCATTCGTGAAGGAGATGGTACGTCCTATCAACGCTCAGGCCGGCGACTTGCTGAAAGTATCCGACTTCGTGAAGCACGGTACCGTAGACGGTACATGGAAGAACGGTACGGCAGCTTACGAAAAGCGTGGTGTTGAGGCATTCGTGCCAATATGGAATCCCGAGAACTGTATTCAATGTAACAAGTGTGCTTATTCATGTCCTCATGCTACTATCCGCCCATTCGTGATGGATGAAAACGAGGCGAAAGAGGCAGGTCTTACCTCTATCGACATCATGGCTCCTAAGCAGCTCAAGGGCATGCAGTTCCGCATTCAGGTGGCCGTACTCGATTGCTTGGGCTGCGGGAACTGTGCCGACGTTTGTCCCGGCAAGAAGAACCGCGAGACAGGCGAGATAGAGAAAGCGCTCAAGATGATTCCATTCAATGTGGATGCACCCGATATGGTGCAGGAAGCCAAGAACTGGAACTACATGGTGAAGAACGTTACCTCTAAGCAAGACCTGATTGATGTGGCTCAAAGTCCTAAGAACTCCCAGTTTGCCACTCCGCTCTTCGAGTTCTCCGGTGCATGTGCCGGTTGTGGCGAGACGCCTTACGTGAAGCTCATCTCGCAGCTTTTCGGCGATCGTGAAATGATTTCCAACGCTACGGGATGTTCTTCTATCTACTCTGCATCCATTCCTTCCACTCCATATACTACCAATCCTCAGGGGCAAGGTCCTGCATTCGACAACTCTTTGTTTGAAGACTTCTGTGAGTTCGGACTTGGTATGGCCATCGGCAACAAGAAGATGAAGGAGCGTATCACCGTGCTGCTCAACGAGCTGATTGCCGAGGACACAACGCCGGCCAATATGAAAGAAGCTGCCCAGCAGTGGATTGAGCAAAAGAATGATGCCGCCGGTTCCAAAGCCGCAGCAGCAATACTGAAGCCGCTGATTGCAGAGGGCGCAGCACAGGGATGCTCTATCTGCACCGAGCTTAAGACTCTTGACCACTATCTGGTGAAGCGCAGCCAATGGATTATCGGTGGTGACGGTGCCTCGTACGACATCGGCTACGGCGGTCTTGACCACGTGCTTTCTACCGGTGAAGACGTAAACATCCTCGTGCTCGACACTGAAGTTTACTCCAACACGGGTGGTCAGTCATCCAAATCCACCCCTCTCGGTGCCATCGCCCAGTTTGCCGCTCAAGGCAAGCGCGTGCGCAAGAAGGATCTTGGTCTGATGCAGGCCACCTACGGCTATGTGTATGTAGCCCAAATCGCTATGGGTGCCGACAACAACCAGACCCTCAAGGCTATCCGTGAGGCAGAGGCTTATCCCGGCCCATCGCTGATTATCGCTTACGCACCATGTATCAACCATGGTATCAAGGGTACTAAGAAGATGAAGCGTAATATGGGTACTTCACAGCGTGAGGAAGAGCTTGCAGTAGCCTGCGGTTACTGGCACTTGTGGCGTTACAACCCGCTGTTGGCAGATGAGGGCAAGAATCCATTCCTGCTTGACAGCAAAGCACCTAAGTGGGAAGACTTCCGTGACTTCCTCCTCGGCGAAGTTCGTTACTCTTCCGTGGCTAAGGCTTATCCTGATGAGGCAGAAGAGCTGTTCGCTGCTGCCGAAAAGATGGCTAAGTTGCGCTACCAGACATACGTCCGCAAGAGCAAGGAAGACTGGAATGAGGAAGTTTAATCAGAACTGATTAAATCTATATATCAAAGCCGAGGCATCAATGATGCTTCGGCTTTTTTACGTTAAAACTCCTAAAAAAAACAGTACACATTATTCTTTTTACCCTATATTTGTAGACGATTTGTAAATAACTCCTCAACGAGGGGAGTTGTATAAGTTTTATTATAAAATTAGAGAAAACATGAAAAAAATCTTCTTCGCAGCTCTCGCAGTAGCTGCATTGACTGTATCAAGTTGTGGCAACAAGACTAATGCCAATGCCGAGGCCGTAGATACTTCGGCAGTAATTCCTTACGGAGAGGGCGACAGTTCACTCAATGCACTCGTCGACCAGCTCAAGCGAGCCATCGATTCAAAGGATGCAGGCACTCTCTCTGCTGTCCTGACCAATTTTCAGGCTACATACGCTTCATTGGTTAAGTCCGGCAAATTGGAAGAGGCGAAGAACTATGCCAGCCAAATAAAGACGCTGATCAGCGAGAATGCTGATGCCATCAAGGGCGTGGCCGGTGACAATTCGACGATTTCTTCACTCGTAGATGGTATCAACAGTCTGCCTTCATCAACTTCAACCACTGCTGAAGAGGCTGCAGCAGCCGCGAAAGCAGCACCTGCTTCCGTTACAAACACAGTAAAAGATGCAGCCGGAACCACTAAGGAATCTGTAGAAACCAAGGTGAAGGAGAAGGTCGAAAATGCCAAAGAGAAAGTCGAAAGCGCCAAAGAGAAAGCAACGGAGAAAGTGGACGAGGCCGTAGATGATGCAAAGTCTAAGGCAAGCAAAGCTGCAAGCAAGGCTGCTAAAGATCTTGGCATATAATCTGCAAAACCATTTCGGGATGTATCGGTTGTTCGAACCATACTTCCTAATTAGGGCAAAACATAAAATAAAGCAGCCCACTTCTGATGCTCAAAGCCAGAAGTGGGCTGTTTATTTCTATTTGTCTATCTATCCTATCCAACAGACAGCATGAGGAACAACGTATCACCGAATACGGTCTGAAGCTCTTACAAGTGCTTCATCAGCCTTGATACCCTTACGTGCCATCATGAAAAAGATGATCGCTACCAATGGCAGGCAGGTTGCAAAACCGATATGCGGCGTGCCCAAGTCATGGTTTCCAGCCCAAAAACAGTAAGCATACCAGCCATACCAAACCACGCAGAGCACCACACTGACCACACAAAGCCGTGCCTGCTGAGGCCGATTGTTGTAACGGAAGATATTGCCGAAGCCCAAAGCACCGGCAAGAACGAGGATGACAAACAGTGCCGGCTGCACTGAAAAGCCCTCCTCCGTAGAGATTCCGAGGTTATACCACACGGCCGACTTACCCATTCCCTCCGGCTCGATCGTACCGATGGGCATGCAAAGGCATACCACGATGACGACAAATGCCAACAGAAGGTAGATGGTCTGTTTGCGCTGTATCATTATAAGAACTCGCTCTGACTGTCCTGAGAAGGATCTCTCCAATACACATTACCCTCTACAAACTCCTGCATGGCGAGCAATGTGGGCTTTGGAAGTTTCTCGTAATAGCGGCTGATCTCAATCTGCTCACGATTCTCAAACACCTCCTCCAGCGAATCATTATAGGAAGCAAACTCCGCGAGTTTCTTGTTCAGATCCTGCTTGATCTCCACAGCGATCTGGTTGGCACGCTTTCCTACGATAACGATAGTCTCGTAAATGTTATTGGTTTCGTCGCACAAATCATTGGTGTTACATGTAACGGTATTTGTGGGCGCCTTTGATTTTTTGTAATCCATTCTATTATTTGATTTTATTTTTTTACTGTTAGAACATACGATGTCACCCGGCTTCTTTCCTATCCACAATCGATCATGGACGCAGACCAACGCCAAAGGCAAGACAATCGCCTAATCTGTCATCCCCGAAATAATCTTCTTGCACTTCTCGATGTATTGCTCGGCACTCTTGCGCTCCTTAGAATCGGGATACTCGTTGATAAAACCGTAGCACTCATCTTCCGCGTCCTGAAATCGCTCCAGCTTCCTCGTATCCACACTCTGCTGTGCCAGCTCATACTTGCTCTTCATGATCAGCACGGCAAAATCCTCGCGCTTGTCCGAATAAGGATAATCTTTCAGTGCGTTCTGCGATGTGATGATGCAGGCCTCATAATTGTTACCGCCGCTGGTGCAGTTGCCGAAATAAGGGCCGAGGTCATAATAGAGCTGTGCCGACTTCAATTCCTTTTCGACCAACTTATCTTGCAAGGTAAACAGATTTCTCTGTGCCTGCTCTTTCATTTTTGCGTCGGGATAGATATCCAGATATTCCTGAAAAGCAGCAATGGCCTGTATGGTCTCCGTCTGGTCAAGCCGCGCTTCCGGCGTACTCATATACAGACTCTGCCCTACATAATACTGTGCCAATTCTGCATAGATGCCACGGGGATAAGATTTCACGTATCTCTTGAAAGCCTCAGCTGCCGTTGCATAATCACGGTTGCAATATTCTGCCATAGCCAGCATATATAGGCTCTCCTGTGCATTGACACCACCCTTCTCCTGAACGATCAGTTCTTGCAGCAAAGTGACGGCTTGCGTATATTTGCCTTTGGCAAAGCATTCTTTGGCAAACTCATATTTATAACGATAGTCCGTCGATTTATATACCTGATTGAATTCCTTGGCACAGCTACTGAATATCAGCAATACCGTCAGAACTAAGAGAAGGGTCTTCTTCATAATGGTTATTTTGGAATGCAAATTTACATATAATTATTTTATTTGCAAAACCACAATACTGATTTTTAGCAAAACACTTCTTATTTTAACGTCAGTTCGATGAATGCTAAACAATGAGCTCAGATCTCAAAGATTACCTGCCATTTGAAACACCAACCTTTTTCTTCCCTTTTCACTCTTTTGCTTTCCCGTCCTTGTTCTCCTTGCCTTTGTTCAATTCTCTGCTTGGAATTAAAGGTTATTTAACGTTTTAAAAAGCAGGAAAATAGGTCTGTTTTGTCAAGAAAGTGTCAATTTGTGATAGAAAACCTTGAGAGCACCTCGCGATACCTATGCTTTCGTCTTCCCATTTGGTGCTTATCGCACTGCGATCTCAATGCTTTCGCATGGCGATAACTATGCTATCGC
>CAUTTP010000042.1:0-23156 GCA_963541305.1 uncultured Prevotella sp. | reverse complement strand
AAAAAATATTTGTCTTTGCAGCAAGTTCCTTCAAAAAAATCACACGAACATGAGGTCGCTCATGATAGTATTGCTGATATTGATGCCGCGGCGGGTAAGGTGAATATATCCGTTTTCGATAGCTAAACAGCCCTGCCGGATATATTCTTTAGCATTCTCAAGGAGATATTCGCGATAGATGGGATGCATTTTCTTCAGACAGATACCTTCGCAGGTTCGTAGAGCAGTGGTGACAAGATCATCGTATCGGGTATTGTCGTCGAGCCATTCCCCCTCACAGGGCAGTATGCCTTGTTCTATCTTTTCTATATATTCATTGATGTTGTCGACATTCCATCGGCGCGATTTGATGTCATAGGAATGCGCAGAAGCCCCTATACCCATGTAGGGAATGTTGTGCCAGTAGCTGGAGTTGTGCCGACTGCGATAATGGGGTAGGGCGAAATTGCTGATTTCGTAATGCTCGTAACCTGCAGCACAGAGCCTGTCGATAAGTTTGTCGTACATTCTCAAACTCACGTCCTCATCAATTTCCTCCACCTTATTATATTGCAGCATCCTGTAGAGTGGCGTTCCCTCCTCATACATGAGGCTGTAAGCCGATAGGTGTGTGGGGGTCAGACATAGTGCGTGCTCAATGTCTTCAGTCCATTCCGACAAAGTTTCCTTTGGGAAACCGAACATTAGGTCAATGCTGATATTTGATATTCCTTCCTTGCGGAGGATGTCGACAGCGGTATCTACCTGCGTTGCCGTATGCCTGCGATGGAGGAATCGGAGTCGGTCGGCAGAGAAAGTCTGTGCCCCCATGCTAATGCGGTTGATGGGTAGCCCTTGAAACATACCTTCGACAATATCATCAGGATTGCACTCCATAGTGACCTCTGCATCCTCGGTCACGTCGTATACCTTATATATATAATGGAACAGACGATGCAGATTCTTTTGAGACAGCAGGCTGGGCGTTCCTCCCCCCAAGTAGATGGTACCGATTTTCGGTTTCTCCGGAATCAAATCCATCTCCCGACACAGTGCGTCCACATACCTATCTTGCATCTCCGGTTGGGTCGTTGAATAGAAACCGCAATAGATACATCTGCTTGCACAAAAAGGAATGTGAATGTATAGTCCTGCCATAAATAGATGTTGTTATAACAGCAAAAATACTAATTTGTTTTAAAATAATACTTTTTTTGAGGGTATTCTTTTGGAGTGTATTTGTTTTTTACCTATCTTTAGCATCGAAATTGGAGCACAAAAACTCCTAACCTTAACTATAAAATATATTACTAACACTTTAAATCTTTTGATATGAGAGTATATCAGACCAACGAAATTAAAAACATTGCCCTTCTTGGCAGTGCGGGTAGCGGCAAGACCACACTTGCCGAGAGTATGCTGTTTGAAGCCGGCATCATTAAGCGACGCGGTACAGTGGAAGCAAAAAATACCGTTAGTGATTATTTCCCGGTGGAGTTAGAGTATGGCTATTCCGTTTTCCCGACAGTCTTTCATGTGGAATGGAATAACAAGAAACTGAATATAATAGACTGCCCGGGTTCGGACGATTTCGTAGGTGGAGCAATCACGTCGCTCAATGTGACCGATCAGGCTGTGATTCTCATCAATGGTCAGTATGGGCCGGAGGTGGGTACGCAGAATATTTTCCGTTATACGGAGAAGCTCAAGAAGCCGGTTATCTTTTTGGTAAATCAGTTGGATTCGGATAAATGCGACTTCGATAATGTCATCTCAACGATGCAGGAGATCTATGGTTCCAAGTGTGTGCAGATACAGTATCCCGTCCAGACTGGGCCTGATTTTCACGAGATTATTGATGTGCTCATCATGAAGAAACTCTCTTGGGGGCCGGATGGCGGTGCTCCAAAACGTGAGGAGATTCCTGCCGGGGAGATGGACAAGGCGATGAAGCTGCATAAGATTCTCGTGGAGGCTGCGGCCGAGAACGACGACGCCCTGATGGAGAAGTTCTTTGAAAGCGAGGCACTGACCGAAGACGAGATGCGTGAAGGTATCCGTAAGGGCTTGGTGACACGTAGCATTTTCCCCGTCTTCTGTGTGGATGCCCATAAGGACATGGGTGTGCAGCGGCTGATGGAATTCCTCGGTAACGTGGTGCCTTTTGTGAGCGAGATGCCTAAGGTGCGCAATACTCGTGGTGAAGAGGTTGAGCCTGTGTCCGACGGGCCGGAGAGTATCTACTTCTTCAAGAGCGGCGTGGAGCCACACATCGGTGAGGTGTCCTATTTCAAGGTGATGAGCGGCAGTGTGAAAACAGGTGATGATTTGAGCAATGCAGACCGTGGCTCAAAGGAACGTCTCGGGCAGATATATGTATCGGCAGGTGCCAATCGTATCCCTGTTGACCAGTTGAATGCGGGCGATATCGGCTGCACGGTGAAACTGAAAGACGTGAAAACGGGTAACACCCTGAATGGAAAGGATGTGGAGCAGCATTTCGACTTCATCAAATATCCTAACTCCAAGTATAGTCGTGCCATCAAGGCGGTGAACCCGCAGGAGATGGAGAAGCTGATGGCAGCCTTGCTCAAGATGCATCAGGAAGATCCCACGTGGGTAGTAGAGCAGAGCAAGGAATTGCGCCAGACCATCGTCCATGGGCAAGGTGAATTCCATTTGCGCACATTGAAGTGGCGTTTGGAGAATAACGAGAAGATTGCCGTGGTGTTTGGCGAGCCCAAGATTCCTTATCGCGAAACTATTACCAAGAAAGCAAAGGCAGAGTATCGACATAAGAAACAAAGTGGTGGAGCCGGGCAATTCGGCGAGGTTCATCTCATTGTCGAGCCTTATGCAGAAGGCATGCCCGACCCAATAAGCTATAATTTTGGTGGGCAGGAGTTCAAGATGAACATTAAATCAAAGGAAGAAAAGGATATGCCGTGGGGTGGTAAATTGGTCTTCATCAATTCCGTAGTGGGTGGAGCCATTGACCTGCGCTTTATGCCCGCCATCTTGAAAGGGGTGTTGGACTGCATGGAACGCGGTCCGCTCACAGGAAGTTATGCACGTGACGTGCGTGTGGTGGTCTACGATGGTAAGATGCACCCCGTGGATTCCAATGAGCTTTCGTTCACTTTAGCCGCCCGCCATGCTTTTTCTGATGCGTTCAAGGAGGCTGGCCCGAAGATTCTTGAGCCAATCTATGATCTTGAAGTGTATGTTCCGGCCGATTATATGGGTGATGTGATGAGTGATCTGCAAGGTCGCCGCGCCATCATCATGGGTATGGACACAGAGGCCGGATACCAGAAACTGTCGGCCAAGATACCTTTGAAGGAATTGTCTAACTATAGTGTGGCTTTAAGTTCTCTGACCGGTGGACGTGCCAGTTTCATGACCAAGTTTGCCAGCTACGAGCTTGTACCGAATGACATACAGCAGAAGTTGATTGCCGAGCATATCGCCGAGGCTGCCGAAGACGAATAGAATCGTTAGGTCTGCTTCGTGCATAAATTAAAAGATAACATTCGGATTGAATATCCCCGCAAGTCCCAAAAGGATACTGCGGGGGTATTTTATTTTGTGCTTGTACATACGTTATGACTATAAGACTTTTATTATGGCCACGTAATATTTAAATGCCGTATAGTTAACTAAAACATTTATCGTAAGTTAATTTAGTTAATTTGTTGTTATTTAGTTAACAGTTGACTGTTAATTAGTTAAGGTTTTTATTACCTTTGCCAATATGAAGCAAAGAACAATTTGGGCTATCGCCATAATTATGGGCTTGTCCTTTATCATACTATTAGGTCTCCAGCTGAAGTATATTCAGGAGATGGCCAACATGAAAAAGGAACAGTTTGATGAGAGTGTTAACCGCGCTCTCTATCAGGCGTCGCGCAATTTGGAATTGAACGAAACACTCCGCTATTTGGAGAAGGATGTACACAAGGCAGAGCGTATAGCACAGCGTGTGGATGAAAAGATGGCTAATGACGGGCAAAAGTCAGGCAGCGGATCAGTGTACGCTATGCCCGAGAAAGACAGCACTTCATATTCCTCCTTTGAACTGAAGACCCTCTCATCCAATCCTAATCAAGCTCCTAAAGCGATGATCTTGCGCACAGACAAGAATTCTAACACTGAGGCGAGCCGTTCGTTGAAAGAGATTGTGAAGAATCGCTATGTCTATCAGAAGGCTTTGCTTGATGAGGTGGTGATGACCATGCTCTATTCTGCGTCCGATAAGCCGCTGAAAGAGCGTGTCAACTTCAAACAGCTTGACCAAGACCTCAAATCAGAGTTGATCAACAATGGCATCAAGATACCTTATCACTTCACCGTATCTACCCAAGATGGCCGTGAAGTATATCGCTGTCCGGACTATACGGATGATGGAATCGAGTATACCTACGCGCAGACGCTGTTCCGCAATGACCCCTCTTCCAAGATGGGCGTTGTTCGCGTGCATTTTCCCGATATCAACAGCTATATCTACTCCAGCGTCCGCTTTATGATTCCGAGTGTGGTGTTCACCTTCATTCTGCTCATCACGTTTATCTTCACCATTGTCGTAATCTTCCGACAGAAGCGGTATAGTGAGATTAAAAACGACTTCATCAACAATATGACGCATGAGCTGAAGACACCCATAGCAAGCATATCATTAGCTGCACAGATGCTCGGCGACGACTCCGTGACCAAGAGCGAGAAGATGATGAAGCATCTTGTAGGGGTGGTGGATGATGAGACCAAGCGCCTGCGCTTCCTCGTAGAGAAAGTCTTGCAGATGTCAATGTTCGACCGACAGAAAGCCTCGTTCAAAAAGAAGCATCTCGATCTCAATGAGATGGTTGAGACGGCAGCCAACTCCTTTGGCCTGCGAGTGGAGGCTACGGGCGGTAAGATCTATGTGGAGGTAGAGGCAATCGACTCTGCCATCTATGTGGATGAGGTGCATTTTCAAAACATGATCTTCAATCTGATGGATAATGCAGTGAAGTATCGTAAGGCCGATCAGCCCATCGACATCTATCTCAAGACGTGGAACGATAGCCAGCACCTCTACCTCTCGGTGCGAGACACGGGTATCGGCATGAAGAAAGACGACCTGAAAAAGATATTCGATAAGTTTTACCGCGTACATACCGGCAATGTGCACGATGTGAAAGGTTTCGGGTTGGGGTTGGCCTATGTTAAGAAAGTGATCGACCTGCACGATGGCGAGATCAAGGTAGAAAGTATTTACGGCAAAGGCACAACCTTCACCATCAAACTGCCGGTTATCACCGATGAGGCATTCACTGATGAGGGGATGGGCGTTTGACCGACTGTGGAATAAGAATCAAAAGAACAATATAATAATAAAAATATCAATTATTAAAACCGAAAAAGTTATGGAAGAGAAAGTAAAAATCTTGCTTTGCGAGGATGATGAGAACTTGGGTACACTGCTTTGTGAGTATCTGATTGCCAAAGGCTATGATGCCGTGCTTTGTCCCGATGGCGAGGTTGGCTATAAGGAATTTACCAAAGATAAGTTTGATATCTGTGTTCTCGACGTGATGATGCCTAAAAAGGATGGCTTCAGCCTCGCACAAGACATTCGTCAGATCAACACACAGGTGCCAATTGTGTTCCTCACCGCTCGCGTGCAGAAGGAAGACGTGCTGGAAGGTTTCGACAAGGGCGCCGATGATTACATCACCAAGCCATTCTCCATGGAGGAGTTGGTGAAGCGTGTGGAGGCTATCCTCCGCCGTGTGCGTGGTAAGAAGAACAAGGAGAGCACCATGTATAAGATTGGTCGCTACACCTTCGACACCCAGAAGCAGTTGCTCACCATTGGCGACAAGATGACCAAGCTGACCACCAAAGAGAACGAGCTCTTGGCTCTGCTCTGCTCTCATGCCAATGAGATATTGAAGCGCAATGATGCACTCCGCACCATCTGGATTGACGACAACTACTTCAATGCCCGCTCTATGGATGTTTACATCACCAAGCTGCGCAAGCATTTGAAAGATGATGACCAGATTGAGATTATCAATATCCACGGTCAGGGCTACAAACTTATTGTGCCTGAAGAAGATTGAACCGATAATCTGTGAGACAGAATAAGATATTGTGTTTATCGACAGAGTAGCTAAAAAGGAGAAATGGATGGTTTCGTGTGACACGAACCATCCATTTCTTTTTGCGTTTATTTAGTCTTCAACAGGAACGAAATCTTCCTTGCCTACGCCGCACAATGGGCAACCCCAATCATCTGGGAGGTCTTCGAAAGCTGTTCCCGGTTCAATTCCGTTCTCCGGATCGCCTACCTCCGGATCATATATCCAGTTGCAGACTGTGCACTCATACTTCTTCATAATGTTTTCTGTTTAAATAAATGTTACCTGTGAGTTATAATAATTCTAAATACATAATGTTTCTTGTTTGCTGCAAAGTTAATTTTTTATCACGAATAAAGCAGCATTGCATCTATAATTTAATAGTTAAATAATACTAATGCAATGGCATGCCGCAGTGGCGATTCTTTGACACTTGCAGCTATATTTCCAATTTACATGTGATTCGTTTTGCCTTGCAGGGCTTTGTATCTTCTGCCTTTTGTAAACAAATCATTATAAAAATCCTGTTCACTTTCTCGTTCATTCCAGAGCGTAAAATCGTTCCGGTTTGTCAATAATCGGGCTGCGGCAGGTTGAAAACGTTGTATCGGCTCCGCGATAGCATAGGTTTCGCATCGCGATAACGGCCTAATCGCAACGCGATCTCAATGGTATCGCACTGCGATAGCTATGCTTTCGCGACGCGAAACCTATGCTATCGCAAACCTTAAATTATTTTACGGAATGAAGTTTTTGGCGAAATCTTTGTAACCTGCTGATAATCAGCGCCAGTCTAAATAAGCCGAAAATTTTGCAAATTTTGAGCCAAGCGCTTTCAATTTTGAAAAACAGGCCATGTTTTGAGGGTGTTTGTTGATTTGTTTCAGCATAATAGAAAGAAGGAAATGCGGCGTGAAATAATAAAATTGTCGATTTCGTGATTATGGGTATCAGCCTGTCCGGCGAGATGTGGGATGCGGCTAATGGTCGTATAATCAATAATTGTCTTCCGATTTCTGTCTGCAAATTTGCCCTACGATGCCAGCCAATATCATGATGGCGGGGAGGAGAAGCACAATGTTGTTGTTGGTAAGATTGAAAGCGTAGAGCAGAGCCGACAACAGGCAACCTGCATAGACCAATGGCAGGCCGATGAGAGGACGGATTTTGTGGAATAACTTTTTGATGTCCAGCGCAAACTTCTTCATTACGGCTGCAAATTTACGAATAATGCAGTGGTTATGCCCTCGATATGTGTTAAAAAGCAAAAAAACAATTGGCCGGGATATGCTGTTTGCAATATTTTTCGTACTTTTGCACTCGCATTTTGCAAAATTAACACATTTAATTCATTTCAAGTAGTATGAATCAATACGAAACCGTTTTCATTTTGACTCCCGTTTTGTCTGATGAACAGATGAAGGAAACGGTCGCTAAATTCACGAAGCTGCTCACCGATAATGGTGCTGAGATTCTGAATGCGGAGGCTTGGGGACTCAAGAAGATGGCTTATGCAATTGAAAAGAAGTCTACAGGTTTCTATGGCCTGTTGGAATTCAAGGCTGAGCCATCAGTAATTGACACGCTCGAAACAGGCTTCCGCCGTGACGAGAAAGTTATTCGTTTTATGACCGTGAAGCTCGACAAGTATGCAGTGGCATACGCAGAAAAGCGTCGTGCTAAGTGGGCAGCTAAAAAGGAGGCATAAATTATGGCAGAGAAATCAGAAATCCGTTATTTGACAGCTCCTTCTATCGATACCAAGAAGAAGAAGTATTGCCGTTTCAAGAAAAGCGGCATCAAGTATATAGACTACAAGGATCCCGAGTTCCTCAAGAAGTTCTTGAACGAGCAGGGCAAGATCCTTCCGCGTCGTATCACCGGTACATCTTTGAAATATCAGCGCCGTGTGGCACAGGCTGTAAAGCGTGCCCGCCAGATAGCGTTGCTTCCATACGTAACCGACATGATGAAGTAATTGAAAAGGAGGCTAAGATATGGAAATTATACTGAAAGAAGATATCATCGGTCTTGGATACAAGAACGAGATTGTAACCGTAAAGAACGGTTACGGCCGCAATTACCTCATTCCTCAGGGAAAAGCAGTTATTGCCTCTGAGAGTGCAAAGAAGGTGCTGGCTGAGAATCTGCGTCAGCAGGCAAGCAAGCTCGCCGCACAGAAGGCAGAGGCAGAGAAAAAGGCCGAGGCTTTGAAAGATGTGGCCATCGTTGTTACGGCAAAGGTTGCAACAACAGGTCACCTCTATGGTTCGGTGAACGCTTCTGCCGTAGCTGTTGAGTTGGGTAAGCTGGGTATCGAGATCGATCGCAAGATCATCACTATGCGCGAGGCCAAGAAGGTTGGCGACTATGAGGCAATAGTTCATTTCCACAAGGAGGTTGAAGTTAAGGTGCCAGTCAAAGTTGTAGCCGAGGATGCCCCTGTTGCAGTTGCAGCAGAAGAGGCTCCTGCTGAGGAAGCTCCCGCAGCAGTTGAGGAAGCTCCGGTAGCGGAGTAATCGAAAAGGCAGTTTTTAGCACTGTAAAGCAAATCTATATAGCTCCCTTTCACCTTCGGGTGAAAGGGATTTTTTCGTTATATTCATCCATTATGTTTTCTTTTTTTCGTAACTTTGCATGCAGCAATATAAATTACAATATGTTAAACCAATAGAAATATGAAAGCGTTTGTTTTTCCCGGTCAGGGTTCCCAGTTTGTAGGGATGGGCAAGGAACTTTATGATACCAATCCTTTGGCAAAGAAACTTTTCGATGAGGCAGATGAGATTTTGGGTTTCAAGATTACGGAGATAATGTTTGCCGGAACAGACGAACAACTGAAGGAGACGAAGGTGACACAGCCTGCAGTGTTTCTCCACAGTGTGATCTCTGCACTCTGTTTGGGCGATGAGTTCAAGCCCGATATGGTTGCAGGCCACTCGTTGGGCGAGTTTTCTGCCCTTGTGGCAGTGGGTGCACTGACCTTTGAGGATGGTTTGAAACTGGTTGCCGCACGTGCCAATGCCATGCAGAAAGCTTGCGAGCAGAATCCGGGCACGATGGCTGCCATCATGGGGCTGCCCGATGAGAAGATCGAGGAGGTGTGTGCTGAAGTGTCTGTCGATGGAAAGATCGTGATTTGTGCCAATTACAACTGTCCCGGTCAGTTGGTGATCTCCGGTAATCGGGAGGCTGTGCTTGCTGCCTGCGACAGGCTGAAGGAGGCTGGAGCCAAACGGGCGCTTCCTCTGCCGGTGGGTGGAGCATTCCATTCGCCATTGATGCAGCCTGCCAAAGATGAGTTGCAGAAGGCCATTGAGCAGACAGCATTCTCTGTGCCTCAATGCCCGGTGTACCAGAATGTGGATGGCAAACCTCATACCGATGCAGAGGAGATTAAGCGGAATTTGATAGCTCAGCTTACGGGGTCGGTGCGTTGGACATCAAGCGTGCAGAACATGATAGCCGATGGTGCTGACGATTTCACCGAGTGTGGCCCGGGTAAGGCCTTGCAGGGTATGATAGGCCGAATTGACAAGACGGTCAGCGTGCACGGCATTGCATAACTGAATTACGGATAGGAGTCTTGTCCCTTGAATTGAGGCTGGCAGGTCTTCTAATTCTTTTTTAAGCAATCTGCTATATTATATAGACCATTATTATAGACATGTTCTTTCGATAACGGGAACGGTTATAGTTTTTAATGGATAAGAAGATTTTAATTTATCAGGTTCTCCCGCGGATCTTTGGCAATAAGAATTCCAACAGAAAGAAGAATGGTACGATAGTTGAGAATGGAGTGGGGAAGATGAACGATTTAGATTCTACCCAGCTTCATCGCATTCATGATATGGGATTTACTCATGTGTGGTATACGGGAGTGATTCGCCATGCCACCACCACTGATTATAGCCGATATGCCATTCCGCGTCAACATGCTTCGGTGGTTAAGGGGCTGGCTGGCTCGCCATACGCCATAACCGATTATTATGACATAGATCCGGATATTGCGGAGCATGTGGAACATCGCATGGAGGAGTTTGAACGCCTTTTGAAGCGCACCCATTCTGCCAACATGAAGGTGATCATCGATTTTGTACCTAATCATGTGGCACGCGAATATAAATCGACATGTCGTCCTGCCGGCGTGAAAGATCTGGGTGAAGACGATGATACGAGTATGCACTTCTCTGTGCGTAACAACTTCTATTATTGTCCGGGGCAACCTTTCGTAGGACCAAATGCTACACAGGAAGCGGCGGATCAGTATGTGGAGAATCCAGCCAAGTGCACGGGTAATGACCGATTTGACAACTGCCCGAGTGTGAGCGACTGGTATGAGACGGTAAAGCTCAATTATGGCATTGACTATCTTGATGCCGGTGGTAGGAGTTACCATTTCGACCCCATTCCTGATACATGGAACAAGATGACAGATATTCTGCTGTTCTGGGCTGCAAAAGGTATTGACGGCTTCCGTTGCGACATGGCAGAGATGGTGCCGTTGGCTTTCTGGACGTATGCGACCCAAAGAGTGAGAGCGCGCTATCCACATGTCCTGTTTATTGGCGAGGTATATGATACAAACCAATATCGCGCGTACATCCGGTCGGGTTTTGACTATCTTTATGATAAGGTGGGAATGTACGATTGTGTGCGAGACGTGATTTGTGGACATCGTTCTGCAAGCAGCATCACTTATTATTGGCAGAATGTAGATGATATTAAGGATCACATGCTCTATTTCTTGGAGAATCATGACGAACAGCGCATAGCGAGCGACTTCTTCTGTGGTGATGGGCGTAAAGCAATACCCGGTGTGATTGTGTCGGTGTTGATGCGGAAGAATCCTTTTATGGTCTACTCCGGTCAGGAGTTCGGCGAGGCGGGAATGGATGAGGAAGGATTTTCGGGGCGCGACGGTCGTACGTCGATATTCGATTATTGGTCTGTGGATAAGGTTTTTCGCGGATTCTTTGACCGTCGTAAGATGACGTATGAGGAGAAGCAGTTGCAACTGAAGTATAAGCAAATATTGAACATTGCCAATCGGGAGAAAGCCATTTACGAGGGTGAGTTCTTTGATCTGATGTATGTAAATCCCCTGTCGTGGATGTTCAATCCGCATTGTCAGTTTGCTTTCATCCGTAAGGCAGGAGATGAGGTCTTGCTGATTGTGAGCAATTTCGCTCAGGAACGTGTCAACGTGGGTGTGACGATTCCCGAACATGCTTTCGATTTCTTCAGCATGCCAGAGAGAGAGGTGATGAGTGTGGATTTGCTGTCTGGGGAGGAACTGCCATTGGCTTTGATGAAAGATGCCGCTGTCCACATTGATATGAAGCCTTATAGTGGAAGAGTCCTTAAGTTTAATATGAAGATGGAAGATAATAATTATATGCTGAATGAGCATAACAAAGAAGAATTCCCGCCCGCTCATACGGCAGAGCATTTGCTGAATCAGATTATGATGCAGATGTTTGGATGCGAACGTTCTAAGAATGCGCATATCGAGCGCAAGAAGAGTAAGATGACATTCGTGCTCAATCATAAGCCTACGCGTCAGGAGGAGAAAGCTATCGTTGATAAGATGAATGAACTGATTACTGCCGATCTTCCAATCACATACGAGTATGTCGATCGGGAGCATCTGCCTAAGGGCGTGAAGCTGGATCGATTGCCAAAGGATGCTTCAGAAATGATTCGTCTGGTGCGTATCGGTAATTTCGATGTGTGTCCTTGCATTGGCAAACATGTGCGCTCAACGTCTCAGATTGGTAGATTTGAGTTGTTGGGAACGAATTGGGATCAGTCTAAGATGAATTTTAGAATCCGATTTAAGGTAATTCCGTAATCTTCTACAGACGGTTTTAATCGACTTGATACGATAAGCTAAAATAACATAAACATAAAGAAAAGCCTCACTTAGAACTCTCCAAGTGAGGCTTTTCCTATACTGATTAGCTCTTTCTCCTCTGTTAATGTGGAGCGGCAAGAGCGGGCTATTTCGTCTCAATCTCTTCCTTCATGTCAATGAATTGCCCCTTTGCATCATAGAACTCATATTGCAAAAAGGCTAATTTCTGTGAAGGAACGATATGAACTCCAAATCCATATTTGAGTTGCCACCTGCGCTTGAGGCTGATAACGCCCCGGTTGATGAAGGCGGCAACATAAGGATGAACATGCAGATAGATTTTCTTGACACCAATCTTGTTGATTAGGCGGTCAATTTTACCTTCTAACTGATCGGTAAAGAGAATGCTTGACTTGATTTTCCCAGTGCCGTTGCATGATGGACAGTTCTCCTCAACGTTCACGTCCATAGCCGGACGTACGCGCTGTCGGGTGATCTGCATCAATCCGAACTTACTCAGTGGCAGGATGTTGTGGCGTGCTCTATCCTTTTGCATGGCCTTGCACATGCGCTCATAAAGCATTTGTCGGTCTTCCGCGAGGTTCATATCAATGAAATCTACTACGATAATTCCTCCCATATCTCGTAGTCTCAGCTGTCGGGCCAACTCGTCGGCAGCACCAAGATTGGTATCCAGCGCCGTCGCTTCCTGTCCTTTTTCACTCTTTGAACGGTTACCACTGTTCACATCCACAACGTGCATAGCTTCGGTGTGCTCAATGATGAGGTAGGCTCCATGAGCATAGTTCACGGTCTTACCGAAGCTAGACTTAATCTGTTTTGTAACGTTGAAGTTGTCAAAGATTGGCACTTTGCCCTTGTATTGCTTCACTATGACAGCCTTTTCTGGGGCAATCAGCGAAACATAATCCTTTACTTCTTTGAAAACTTCCTCATCGTTTACAAATATGTTCTCGTAACTTGGATTAAAAAGGTCGCGTAATAATGCAACGGCTCTTCCTGTCTCCTCATATACGAGTTGCGGCCGGATCTGTGTCTTCTGAACCTTGACAATAGCGTCCTCCCAACGTTTAGCCAAGATTTTCAGTTCGCCATCCAGTTCGGCTACACGCTTGCCTTCGGCTACCGTGCGTACGATCACGCCGCAGTTTTTAGGCTTGATGCTGTGGATGAGTTGTTTCAGTCGTGCTCTCTCTTCTCCGCTTTTGATCTTCGACGATACAGAAACCTTATCACCAAATGGGATAAGAACCAGATATCGACCGGCAAAGCTGAGTTCTCCTGTCAGGCGTGGCCCTTTTGTGGAGATAGGCTCCTTTACGATTTGCACCAGTACCTCTTGTCCGACAGTCAGCGTTTGCTGCACGCTGCCGTCTTTCTTGAGATCGGGTTGGCATGAGGCTTTCTCGAAAGGATAAAGCCGCTTGCGATCGCTCTGCACCTGTTTTAGATACTTAGCGTAAGAATTGAATTGACTTCCTAAGTCAAGATAATGCAAGAAAGCGTCACGCTCATATCCCACATCCACAAAGCAGGCATTCAAGCCCGGCATGAGCTTCTTCACCTTGGCGATGTAGATGTTACCTACGGAGAAGTTGGCAGAGCGAGGCTCGTTCTGGTATTCCACCAGTCGCTTATCCTCTAATAATGCGATGGAGATCTCTTTCGGTTTAACGTCTATAACAACTTCACTTGTCATCTCTTGATAATTAAATGATAAAAGAAAGGGGCAGGCCTTGGAGGCACACCCCTTCTTAGAATTGTCTCTTGGGCTTACTTGCTCTTATGACGATTCTTACGTAATCTCTTTTTACGCTTATGCGTAGCCATCTTGTGACCCTTCTTCTTCTTTCCGTTTGGCATAGCTTTTAATTTTTAATTGTTATATTGATATTGTCTAATTTCTTGTTAGCCTTTCATTTCCTCGACAAAGGCTTTGGCAGGCTTGAAGCCCGGCATATCATGAGCTGCAATGGTGATGGTTGTATTCTTACCAATGTCACGTGCTGTTTTTTCTGCACGGTGCTTGATGATAAAACTACCGAAACCGCGTAGGTACACGTTTTCTTTCTTTTCAAGCATACATTTCTTTACGGTCTCCATAAAGCTCTCTACCACGACAGCGACCTCTCTTTTCTGTAGGCCGGTCTGATCGGTAATCTCGCTGATAATATCTGCCTTTGTCATTTTTATTTATACTTGTTTCTTTGTTATTGATAACTAAATCGTAACCTTTCCTTTTGAGTATGCAAAGATACGAGTTTTTCGTGTGATAAGGAAATATATTTTAGTTTTTTTCTGCTTTTCATTCCAAAAAGCAATATCAAAGTATCTAATATTCAAGTTGTTAATAAAACTCTCTGCCTAAGTATGCTCGTACGACGAAGAGTGGTATGTTATAATACCGACATAAAAGAAAGCTGCAGATATGGTTCTACAGCTTTCTGTCCTTGTGATTCCGGCGGGATTCAAACCCACAACCTTCTGATCCGTAGTCAGATGCTCTATTCAGTTGAGCTACGGAACCAATCCATAATAATTGGCTCGCTTTACATGTCCAGTGTGATTCCGGCGGGATTCAAACCCACAACCTTCTGATCCGTAGTCAGATGCTCTATTCAGTTGAGCTACGGAACCATACCTTTTTGTAAGCGACTGCAAAGGTAAAATGTTTTTTCTGAACAGCCAAATAATTTGATGTTCTTTTTCACCAAAACCTTTGCGTAGCCTTATTTTTTCTCCTTAGCTGGAGTTACAGGCTTTCCCTTATAAGCCTTGTTCAAACCAGCAACAACTTCATTGGTAATGTCAAATGCCTTATCTGCATAAAGAAGGTTATCACCCTGCTTGGCAAAAATCATACCGTATTTCTTATCCTTATTATATATGGCAAGGTAGTGTTGGATGGAATCGCGCAATGCCTGATTGAATTCTTCCGTCTCAGTCTGAAACTCATTGCTCAAACGCTGGTTGAGGGCTTGAAGGTCATTATTCTGCTTCTGAAGACCGGCTTGAACAGCCTCTGCCTGCTCACGTGTATAAGCATTTTGCTGAATCTTTTGCTGGAAGTTGTTGGCTGCGGTCTGGAGCTGCTGCTGTTTTGATGCGAGGGTCTTCTGTATGTTGTTGCCTTTCTGCTCAAGAATCTTGCTATATTCAATACAGAATTTATACTTTGTCATAATAGAATCTACCTCTATGAAAGCTATCTTACTGCTTGGTGCAGCATTAGAAGTTGCTGGTGTAGCTTTCTGATCCATCTGAGGATTACTCTTGTCGCACGATACCAAACCAATTGTTGCAACAGTAGCAATAGTTAGTGCGCGGAAAACATTTTTCTTGTTCATCTCGATTATTATGTTTTATTTTTATTTCGTTTGGGGTTGATATCCGTTCAACATGATTTTTGACGTTAATAAGCCTTACCAACTCTTCTTGCCTCACGGTCTTGGTCTACTACACAATGAATATCACGATCTTTCATTGCCTCACTGTCATGGATATGCTGAGAGGTGAACTTCCCGTTTTTTTTGAAGAGAATCTTTACCGATAATAATGCTATTGCAATAGCAATTATTAACATGGTGTAAAGCAGATTTTCTGTCATTTTTCGTAATTTTGCAGTACACGAGTACTTGTAAACGCTGCAAAGATAGTGTAAAAACAGGAAAGAGCAAAATAAAAAATGATAAACCTTTATAAAAATAAGTTATGGTAGAATTGAAACCAGCTCGTGTTTTCGAGCAATTTGCAAAAATCAACAACATTCCCCGTCCTTCAAAACATGAAGAGCGAATCATAGAATACTTGGTTAATTTTGGTAAGGAGCATGGCTTCACAACAAAGGTAGATGAGGTTGGTAATGTACTGATCATCAAACCTGCAACTCCCGGTTTTGAGAATCGTGCCACGACAATTCTGCAGAGCCACATGGATATGGTGTGTGACAAGTTAGTGGATGTGGAGTTCGATTTCCATAAAGACCCTATCCAGACCTACGTTGAGGGCGACTGGTTGCGTGCCAAAGGTACGACTCTGGGTGCTGATGACGGAATAGGTTGTGCCATCGAGCTGGCTATTCTCGATTCGGATGACATAGCTCATGGCCCATTGGAGTGTCTTTTCACTGTTGATGAAGAGACAGGATTGACAGGTGCTTTCGGTTTGAAGTCGGGCTTTATGACTGGCGATTATCTTATAAATCTCGACTCTGAGGATGAGGGGCAGGTGTTCGTTTCATGTGCTGGCGGCATCAACACCAATGCCAAGTTTGAGTTTGTCCGTGAGGCTGCACCCGAGGGCTACTTCTTCATGGAAGGTTCTCTGAAAGGTTTGATTGGCGGGCACTCCGGTGACGACATTGAGAAGAAGCGTGCCAACGCCATCAAGATTCTTGCCCGCTTCCTCTATACCTTGCAGGAGAAGATGGACATTCGGTTGGCTCAGTGGAATTCCGGCAAGATGCACAATGCCATTCCACGTGATGGTAAGATCATCTTTGCCGTGCCCTTCGACAAGAAGGAGGAGGTGAAGGCCGATTGGAACATATTTACTAAAGATGTGGAAGACGAGTATCATGTGACCGACACCCTGATGGTGTGGAATCTTGAGAGCACAAATGCTCAGGCTGTGATGCCAAAGGCTACCAGCGAGAATCTTATCCGTGCCCTTCAGGCATTGGATAACGGTGTGTTCTCGATGTGTCAGGACGAGGAACTGGCATGGATGGTCGAGACTTCAAGCAATGTGGCCAGCGTCCAGAGCGACGATGCACAGGTTATCGTCGTGGCCAGCCAGCGTTCCAATGTGATGAGTAATCTCCGCAACATGGCAGATACCGTGAAGTCGGTATTCCAGCTTGCCAGAGCGACCGTGGTACAGAACGATGGTTATCCCGCATGGAAGATGAATCCCCATTCCAAGCTGGTGAAGATTACTGTAGACGCTTACAAGAAGTTGTTTGGCAAAGCTCCTTTGGTTAAGGGAATCCATGCCGGCCTTGAGTGTGGCCTGTTCTCGGAGAAATATCCTAATATTGATATGGTGAGCTTCGGCCCGACGCTCCGTTTTGTCCACACTCCCGACGAGCGTTTGCTCATCCCGACCGTTCAGATGGTATGGGATCATCTGCTCGAAATCCTCAAGAATATTCCTGCCAAATAAGCGGCAGGCACCGCTCTCGGCGAACGTTTGAGCATCATTTAGACAAGAGGGTGTGTCAGAATTAAAGAATAAAAGAATAAAAGAATAAAAGCCATCACTCTATGCACAGATAAAACTCATATAAACAGTTGTTTATCCGGCATTTGGCTTTTATACCGAGCGAAGCGATTATTCTCTTATTCTCGTATTCCATTCTGACACATCCTCTTTGTTTTATTATATTGTTGTTTGCTGTAAAACGAAAAAGCCAAAAGTGCGATAGATAGTGTTTGCAGTTATAAAGCGTTACCGACTTGTCGGTTTGCTGTTAGCACACCGATAATTTTGTTATGATTTGCAGCCAATCTACGCTTTATTTCTTGTCTTTATTGATGATATAGATACCCGTGGCAGCCAATGCGCCTGCAATCACATACTTCCAATAGAACTGTTCACCCAGACAGAGGCATGAGGTGATGGCGCCGACCACAGGAATCAGTGAATTGTAGATAGCCACCTTGCCCACGGGGTTGCACGTCAGCAGTTTGTTATATAAGGTGAAACCAATGGTGCTAATGCCAATCAACAGCAGCAGGTAGAGGCAGCCCGCGGGTGTGACCTGTGGCAGATATCCGCCTGTCAAGAGTGCGGGAATGATGAGGAGCAGTCCGCCGATGGCCAGACTGTAACCCGTGCCTACAAATACGTTGACACGTTTGTTCAGTCCGCGTGTCAGGAGAGAGGCCGATGCACCGCATATTGCATTCAGAATGATCATGCCATCACCCAGTAGCGTGAACCGCCCGCTGTCCTCGCTGCCCATGTTCAGTGCCATTATTCCGGAGAGTCCGATGAGACAACCTGCGGCTTTCCGCATGTTCATCTTGTCGTCTTTGAAAAAGATGCAGGACAGAATCACCACCAAGAACACGCTGAGAGAATTGAGGATGGCGGCTCTTGCACCTTCACTATGCGACAGACCTATATAGAAAAAGGTATAATGGAGCGTGGTGTTGAGCAGGGCAAAGCTCAGGATGTACCACCAGTCGTGCTTGTTTCTCACCGCAAAACTCCTGTGCGAGCTTTTTGCTACGGCAAGGATGATCAGCCCGGAGGTGCAAAACCTGATTCCGGCAAACAGCATCTTGCTGCCCGTCATGTCGGGGGTGATAGCGAAAGCTGCGAATCCAAGCTTGATGAGAGGGTATGCCCACCCCCAAGCAATGGCTGCGGTGAGGGCAAAAAACGACACCCATAGAGGGCGTTGGAATATGCTTTTTTGTTGCATGGTTATCTGAAAAAATCTCATTATCGTATGAAATCCTCGACAAAGTTATTACTTTTTCTCCACAACGAAGTGCATTTTTTTGACAGAATCTCATATTTGTAAGGGGTATATGCCGTTCCACTTCTCTCTCCATACCGGTGGTTTCACTCCACGAAAATACCCCAATCCACAGTAATCACTACTCTGATTGGGGCTCTTTAACCTTTTAAAAACTAACCTTAACCTATTGAAATGAATCTATATCGCAAATATAATAGATTTTTAAATACATGTTGTCAAGATTTCGGTAAATTTTAAAAAATATTCGTTTAATCATCATATATGCGCTTTTGTGCCCATGCTCTTGGCACGGTATTTGTAAAATACAAGGACAAAAACGAAATGTAATATAATCAAATAGGATATGAAAAAAGGTAACATTGGGGTTACAACCGAGAACATCTTCCCCGTCATCAAAAAGTTTCTCTATTCTGACCATGAGATATTCCTGCGTGAGATGGTGTCGAATGCTGTCGATGCCACGCAGAAACTGAAGACCCTCGCACAGAAAGGTGCGTTCACGGGCAACATGGGCGATGTGACAATTCGCATCTCTCTCGATAAGGAGGCAAAGACACTGACCATCAGCGATCATGGCATCGGCATGACGGCCGAGGAGATCGACAAGTATATCAACCAGATAGCTTTCTCTGGCGTGACCGACTTTCTTGACCAATATAAAGACAACGCCAATGCCATTATCGGTCATTTCGGGCTTGGATTCTATTCCGCCTTCATGGTGGCCGACAAAGTGGAGATTGTGACCAAGAGCTATCAGGATGATGCCCGGGCTGTGCGCTGGAGCTGCGACGGCTCGCCGGAGTTCACGCTTGAAGACGCAGAGAAGGCAGAGCGCGGTTCAGATATCATCTTGCACATCTCTGACGACTGTCAGGAGTTTTTGGATAAAGCACGTATAGAGCAGTTGCTCAACAAGTATTGCAAGTTCGTGGCGGTACCTGTCGCTTTTGGTAAGAAGACAGAATGGAAGGATGGCAAGCTGGTGGATACCGAGGATGACAATATCATCAATGCTGTTGAGCCGCTTTGGACCAAGGCGCCGTCGTCGTTGAAGGATGAGGATTACAAGGAGTTCTATCGCATCTTGTATCCCATGGCTGATGAGCCACTGTTTTGGATTCACCTCAATGTGGATTTCCCATTCCATCTTACGGGTATTCTCTACTTCCCGCACATTCAGAACAACCTTGAGCTGCAACGCAACAAGATTCAGCTTTACAGCAATCAGGTGTTTGTGACAGATCAGGTAGAAGGCATTGTGCCCGACTTCCTGACACTGCTCCACGGTGTGATCGACTCGCCGGACATTCCGCTGAACGTGAGCCGCAGCTATCTGCAGAGTGATGCCAACGTGAAGAAGATCTCTACTTACATCACCAAGAAGGTGGCCGACCGTTTGCAGCAGACCTTCAAGGACGACCGCAAAGACTATGAAAGCAAGTGGGGCGGGCTGAAGCTCTTCATCAATTACGGCATGTTGTCGCAGGAAGATTTCTACGATCGCGCTAAGGATTTCGCGCTGATGGAGGATGTAGGCGGAAAGTATTTCACGTATGAGGAATACAAGACGCTGATTAAGGACAACCAGACGGACAAGAACGGCGACCTGATTTATCTTTATGCAACCAATAAGGAGGAGCAGTATTCATATATCAAGGCGGCCGAAGACAAGGGCTACAGCGTGCTTCTGTTCGAAGGTCAGCTTGATGTGCCTATGGTGAATCTTTTTGAACAGAAGTTGGAGAAGAGCCGTTTCTCGCGTGTGGATGCTGACATCGTGGAGCGTCTGATCGTGAAGGAGGACAACAAGAACGAGGCTATTGCAGCCGATGACCGTGCCAAATTGTCAGAGGTATTCCGTTCGCAGATGCCAAAAGTCGACAAGGCCACATTCAATGTGGATGTGGAGGCATTGGGAGAGACAGCCTCTCCGGTGCTTATCACGCAGAGTGAGTATATGCGTCGTATGAAGGAGATGAGCCATTTCCAGCCCGGTATGAGTTTTTACGACCAGATGCCCGACAGCTACACAGTGGTGCTGAATGCCGACCATCCTTTGGTGAAAGGTGTGCTCAGCGATACCAACAGCGCCACGGCAGAGGCTTTGCAACCTGTGGAGAGCGAGATTAAAGGGCAGCAGGCTCGTCTGGCAGCACTGCGCCAGTCGCAGCAAGCCAAGAAGCCCGAGGAGGTGACACAGGAGGAGAAAGACGATGTGCAGAACACGGAGAAGGCCGTGAACGAGCAGGTGAGCAAGAAGAATGAGATACTTTCCGCTTATGCCAAGAGCAATAACGTGGTGCATCAGCTCATCGATCTTGCACTGCTTCAAAACGGCATGCTGAAAGGCGAAGCCCTCGACCGCTTCCTGAAGCGCAGCGTCGACATGATCAAGTAAAATGTGAGCGGCACTTATCATCCGATTGATAGTGAAACAAAGCGGGTGTATCAGAATAGAATAAAAGCATAAAAGAATAATCGCTGCGCTCAGAATAAAAGCCAAATGCTGGATAAACAATCGTTTATATGGCTTTATTCGTGCATAAACTAATGGTTTTTATTCTTTTATGCTTTTATTCTCTTATTCTGACGCACGCGCTTTTCTCTTGCATCCATGCCGATCGTTGCCCTAAGATCTCTTTGGCATATAAGTCGTAATTTCCCTTTTCTACCCATTCTCGTGTCAAGAAACATGATGATTTTCCTGTCATTTTTTGCTTTCGTTGTAGCAAAAATATCGCGATGAATGGTCGGAAAAATGGTGATGATTGGTCGAGATTTCTGAGATTATCTTGCGATAGCATAGCTTTCGCATCGCGATAACGGCCTAATCGCGATGCGATCTCAATGCTCTCGCACTGCGATAACTATGCTTTCGCCATGCGAAACCTATGTTATCGCAAGACGAGCGTCATGGAAAAATGATGTATTTTTCGGTGCTGCGGATGTAACTTACTGATAATCAGTGAAAATCAAAACATGCCGATTTTTTCGCGAATTTTGAGGCTCGGGCTTGTAATTTTGAAATTCGGCTGATGTTTTGAGTATGTTTGTCATGTCTTTTCAAAACTTATTGCGATTTTCCATTTGACATTTTTTCAATCCAAAAAATAATGCTACTTTTGCTGTGAACAAGATAACAGGATGATAGATGACGCGCAAAGAAAGATATGATGCCATACTTCAATATTTCCGTGAGCAGGCATCACATGTGACGACGGAGCTGAATTTTGTCTCTGCTTTCCAGCTGTTGGTGGCCACACTGCTGTCGGCACAGTGCACCGACAAGCGCATCAATGCCATCACGCCCGCGCTGTTTCGGGCTTATCCCACTGCTAAGGAGATGGCGCATGCCGAGGTGGATGAGATTTTCGAGTATGTGCGGTCGGTAAGTTATCCCAATGCAAAGTCGAGACACCTTGTAGAGATGGCGCGCATGCTGATGGAAAATTATGGAGGGGAGGTGCCCGATGACCCAAAAGAACTGGTGAAGTTGCCGGGTGTGGGGCGCAAGACGGCAAACGTGTTGCAGGCCGTGTGGTTCGGCAAGGCTGTGATGGCGGTGGATACGCACGTCTATCGTGTGTCGCACAGGTTGGGATTAGTGCCCAAGACGGCGAACACTCCGCTAAAGGTAGAGCAGAGCCTCATGGCGCACATCCCCGAGAACGACATCCCCGATGCCCACCACTGGCTGTTGCTGCATGGGCGCTACATCTGCCAGAGTGCGCGGCCGAAATGCGAGAAGTGCCCGTTTGATACTTTCTGTCCTAAACTGATGGACGGCAGCAAATTGGAATAAGAGTTGGAATAGAGAAGAACTGGCTCTTTCAAAAGCATATAATTATGGATACAAAACTTATCATGGACTTTCTGAGAGACATTGCGGCGAATAACAATCGCCCATGGTTTCAGGAGCATAAGAAGCAGTATGAGGCTGCAAGGCAGTCGTTCGAGGCGGGCGTGGATAAGGCAATCGAGGCGATTAGTGTGTTTGACAGCTCGGTGGCTCACCTCACGGCGAAAGACTGTTGTTACCGATTCTATCGTGACATTAGGTTTTCGCCCGACAAATCACCCTACAAGCGGCATTTCGCTGCCTATATCTCGGCACATGGAAAGAAAAGTCTGCATGCCGGCTACTACATCCATCTGCAACCCGGCCAGTGCCTGTTTGCAGCGGGAGCATACTGGTTGCCCAACAATATTTTGACCTCCATGCGCAATGAGATTATGGGAAACATTGACGAGTGGCGACGGTGTGTGGAAGACGGAAAGTTCGTGAAATATTTCGGTTACCCTAATGATTCGGAATGGACAGACGAACATGCGGCGCCCAGAGGGTTCGGTATGACCTGTCTGAAAAAGGCACCGAAAGACTTTCCGAGTGATTATGCGTACCTGCAATATCTCAAAATGAAGGATTATTGTGCATGGCGCACGGTAGAAGACAGCCTCTTTGAGGGCGATAAATGGCTCAAAGAGATGGTCAAGATCTTTCAGGTTGCTAAGCCGATGGTTGATTTTACCAACGGCGTTATTGATGATTACGAGGAATAAGGTACGGAATCTTTTGGGGGAGAGAGGAGAGGGGAGAGAGGAGAGGGGAAAGGGTTTGGGTTTTGATTGCGCCCCTGTTTAAAAGAATTCTCTATGAACTCTCCCCACACCACGATAACCCCCAAAA
>CAUTTP010000041.1:0-23463 GCA_963541305.1 uncultured Prevotella sp. | reverse complement strand
GAAAGTACCGTTATCGCATCGCGAGAACATTGAGATCGCACTGCGATTAGGCCGTTATCGCGATGCGAAAGCTATGCTATCGCAACCCTGTCTCAAAATTTTCGACCTTCCGTGACCCGAATCTTGCCCAACCACCCCGATTTTTCGCTCTAGAATGAACGAAAAAGTGAACAGAATTTTTATAATGATTTATTTACAAAAGTAAATGATTAAACAGTAAGGGAGACAAATGGAGAAAGAGAGCAAGCCTACTGCTGCGGAACGTAATCAACAGCAGGATATGGCCTATATTGACAGTTTAAATCATATTAGAGTTTATTTGCAAGCATTAGGCGAAACGAACGGAAAGATTTGTCTAACTTTGTGCGAAAGCTAAAGAATAAGATGAATTTGACATATCATACCTATCCCATAAGCAGATTTCTTGTTTCCATAGTAGGAATATTGATGCTGACAGCATGTGGCTGTAGCAAAAGGTCGGAACATAAAGGCGCAGAAGCAGCCCGTCGAGACACCATCGCCATCGACTACAGCATACGTGACAGGCTGGAGGAGTTTGCCCGTCAGCCACGTGCGGAGGGGCAGTTTGGTTTCTACGTCTATGACCTCACCGCCGACAAACCCGTGTATGGTTTCAACGAGAGGGAAGCACAGTCGTCGGCCTCCTGCATGAAGTTGCTCAGTGGCGTGGCAGGATTGCAACTGCTGGGTACCAAATACGTCTACCAGACGTCCATCTATACCCGAGGAAAGGTTGCAGACAACACGCTGAAAGGCGATGTTACCTTTCAGGCCGATCTCGATCCGCAACTCAATGAGCCCGATTTGAGACAGTTTGCACAGGCACTTAGACGTAAAGGAATTAGGGATGTGGAAGGTCGAGTCTATGTAGACCTCTTTCTGCACGAGCCTGTCAGGAGCGAGGAACACTGGTATCCGTGGGATCTGAATTTCAGCAAATATGGCCTGTTATATAAAGGTGCGCCACGCGTCGTGACCGAACTGAAACACGCGTTGCGTGCTCAAGGCATTGCCGTGACCGACAGTCAGCTGGTCTTGGGGAGAGTGCCGAAAGGTTCTCACTGTATCTACAGATTCATCCGAAGTATCGACAGGGTAACGCAACGCATGTGGAAAAACAGTTCCAACACGCAAGCCACCGCTATGCTCTATACCATCGGACGCAAAATAAGCCCCAGTGCCGAACCAACAAAGGCTGGTTTGGATTACTTGCGTAAGTTTCTGCGAGATGACTTGGGGCTGACTGACTCCGCACTCGTGGTGCACGATGGCTGCGGACTCTGCACGCACAACAAGCTGTCGCCTCTGGCGCTCACCACCATCCTGCGCTATGGCTACCAGCACAAGCCCATCTACGACATGCTGAACAGACAGCTTTCCATTGCCGGCGTGGACGGCACGCTGGCACGCGAGATGACCGGACCGAAGACGCGCGGCAAGATTCGCGCCAAGACGGGCACCCTCTCCCACCCCTACGGCATCAGTTCGCTTGCCGGATATTGTAAAGCCAGCGATGGGCATACGTTAGCTTTCGCCATCATGGACTGCGACATGTCGGTGCTCGATGCCCGCGTATTGCAACGCAAATTGTGTGAGATTCTGACGCAATGACATCCGCATACTCAATATAAAAGGAGGGAGTGCCAGAATAGAAGAACAAGAGAATAAAAGAATAAAAGCCATTACTTGATGCCCGAATAAAGCCAAATGAACGGATGTTTATCCGGCATTTGGCTTTTATTACTTTCCCTCTCGGCATATATGCCGAGAACAGTGACCTCCGGTTCTAAGCGAAGCGATTATTCTATTATTCGCTTATTCCATTCTGACACACCCTCTCTAATGTATCCTACTGCGAGTTACCTCGTTAGTCGATCCACTTCACGTATGAGAAGTCCTGACGGTGAGGCAGGTTGGCATTCTTCGGGAACATACGGATAGCGGTCTTGAACGTACCGGCTTGAGAAGGCTCGATTTTCAACTCGAAAGTGTAGTTGTTGCCCTCATGGCCTACCATCTTGAACTCACGCACATTATGAATGTGACGGTCTGTATTTTCAGTGTCCGGTTTCAGAGATACGAATTCCAGACCGATAGCATCATCAAGCCCTTGCTCATCGATCACATACCGGAGCTTATAAGTCTTTCCGGTCTCTCCACCATGCTCGAAGATAGAAGCGTCCTTGCTCACTACATGGATGCTATCCCAACGCTCTGCAACAGTTTCTTTCCACTGCGCAATCTCCTTGGCAAGCTGGTTGTCTTTGGCCTGTAGCTTCTTGAAACGATCAGCCAGCCGAATGTAGAACTTGTCGTAGTATTCATCGAGCTGGCGCTTCATCGTATAATGGGGAGCGATAGTAGCGATAGAGTTCTTGATCACCTTGATCCAGTTCTCGCTGTAACCCTTCTTATTCTTGTTGTAATAGAGAGGAATGATCTCATTCTCAAGCAGAGAGTAGATTGTCGCAGCATCAAGTTGATCCTGATAACCCTGATTCTCGTACGTGCGCTGCTCGGGGAGAGCCCAACCGGCACCCTTGCGATAGCCCTCAACCCACCATCCGTCAAGCACGGAGAGATTCACCACACCGTTCATCTCGGCTTTCTCACCGGAAGTTCCGGATGCCTCAAGAGGGCGCGTCGGGGTGTTCATCCAGATGTCTACGCCCGAAACCAAGCGACGAGCCAACTGCATATCGTAATCCTCAAGGAAGATAATCTTGCCCAAGAACTCCGGACGCTGACTGATTTCGTATATCTTCTTGATCAAGCCCTGACCTGCGCCGTCAGCGGGATGAGCCTTGCCGGAGAAGAAAAACAGCACGGGATGCTCGGGATCATTTACGATCTTGTTGAGCCGATCGAGGTCGGTGAAAAGCAGATGGGCACGCTTATAGGTAGCGAACCGACGGCAGAAACCGATCATCAGCGCATTGGGATTGATGCGTTCAAGCAACGAAACCACACGGGCAGGGTCGCCCTGATTGCGTAACCAAGACTTCGTGAACTTCTCGCGGATATAATCTACAAGCTTTTTCTTCAACGTGAGACGTGTGTTCCATATCTCATCGTCAGCCACATTGTAAATAGCATGCCATATATCCTCATTGCTCTGGTCGCCCATAAACTTAGGATCGAAAAACTTGTCATACACTTTACGCCACTCCGTAGCAGTCCAAGATGGGAAGTGCACGCCATTGGTCACATAGCCAACATGATTCTCTTCGGGGTAATAACCTTTCCAAATGGGGGCAAACATCTTCTGACTCACCCATCCGTGGAGCTTACTTACACCATTCACCTCCTGACAAGTGTTGCAGGCAAACGTACTCATGCAGAAACGCTCGCTATGGTCGTCCGGATTCTCGCGACCCATACCGATGAATTCATCCCATGAGATGCCGAGCCTCTCGGGATAGCCACCCATGTACTTACCGAACAATGCCTCGTCGAAATAGTCGTGGCCGGCGGGCACCGGGGTGTGTACGGTATAGAGAGATGAAGCGCGAACGAGCTCCAAAGCCTGATTGAAAGTCAGTCCGCCAGCAATATAATCACACAGACGCTGGAGGTTACACAATGCGGCGTGCCCCTCATTGCAATGGTATATCTCCTTGTTCACACCCATCTTCTTCAGTGCAAGCGTACCGCCGATACCGAGCAGAATCTCCTGTTTCAGGCGGTTCTCCCAGTCGCCGCCATAGAGTGAATGAGTGATAGGTCTGTCAAACTCGGAGTTCATGTCATTATCGGTGTCGAGCAAATACAGTTTGATGCGACCCACATTAGCCACCCACACCAATGCGTGAACCTGATAATTGGTATAAGGAACATCCACAACCACCTGATTGCCGTTCTCATCCAACACACGCTCGATGGGCAGGGAGTTGAAGTTCTGTGCGTCATACTTTGCAATCTGCTGGCCATCTATCGACAGGGTCTGCGTGAAATAGCCGAACCGATACAAGAAACCAACGGCGCACATATCCACATTAGAGTCGGAAGCCTCTTTCAGATAATCGCCGGCAAGCATGCCGAGACCGCCCGAATAGATCTTGAGCGACTGGTTGATGCCGAACTCCATGCAGAAATAAGCCACAGAAGGACGCTTTGTATTGGGTTTCACATTCATGTAGGTGCGGAATTTCGTATATACGTCCTTCACCTTTTTCATAATAGTCTTATCCTTCACGATGGCTTCCTTGCGGTCGTAATCCAGACGGTCAAGGAGCAACACGGGGTTGTGACCAACCTGCTCGTAAAGCTCTTCGTCGAGACTTTTGAACAAGTTGCGTGCCTCGTAATTCCAAGCCCACCACATGTTGTGTGCAAGTTCATCCAAACATTGCAACTCCTTAGGGAGGCTCGACTTGATGTTCAACTCCTTCCACTGGGGAGTATTAGCATAATCTGCTTTGATTTTCATAACTACTTAATTTAACTGAAAATATTTATTTCTTTAATGAATTTCTTTCTCTGGCATGACGGAGGGCTATGTCATACGCCTCCTCATAATGCTTGATAAAATGGCTCCACAATGCTTTCTTCGACAGTTTATCAGCATTCGTACGAATCTTTTTCACCTCGGCATCGGTAAATGCGGAATATTTCGCTACGGTATCCTTAATGGCATCTGCCACTTCCGAATAGTTGTAATCCGTGCGATGTATCACTTTCACACCATCTTCTATTTCGCTCACATGACCCTTCTCTGCGTTTACCCACAGGCCGAAGCCTGCCAAATCGGTCGTGATGCAGGGCACTTTGAAGGCGATAGACTCCAGCGGAGTGTAGCCCCAAGGCTCATAATAAGAGGGATAAACGCAAAGGTCGTTGCCCAAGATAACGTCATAATAACTCAGGTTGACGATTCCGTCGTCACCCGTGAGATAACACGGCAGGAAAATCAGCTTCACCCTGTCGTCCTTAGCGTTGTGCATGTCGAGATATCTGAGCATGCTCAGCACGTTGTCATGGCTCATATTGTGCAGCCAATGGGTGATCTCGGGCATTTCGAGCGGCGTATCAAACTTTCTGCCACCGGCCAGACGCTCCTGCAAGTCATGACGAGGCTCGCTCACCCAACCCGGCACTTCGATGAAAGCAACCACATCTTTCTTCAACTCCTTGTCGTGCCGCAGTCGGTTCAACGCCTCGATAAACACATCGATACCCTTGTTGCGAAACTCGTAACGACCGCTTGTAGAAACTATCAAGGCGTCATCGCCTAAATCAGCACCTATCAGCGCGTTAGCCACATCAAGCAAACGCTTGCGCGCCGTCTTGCGTTTTCGTGTAAAATCTGCGCCTTGCGGAACAAAGTTATTCTCGAAACCATTGGGTAAGACCGCGTCGACAGGCCTGTCCAGCAGCTCCGCACACTCGCGAGCCGTGATGTCGCTCACGGTCGTGAAGCAATCTACGTGGTGTGCCGTCTGCTTTTCTATCGAGTGCTTGCTCTGCATATTGAGTTCGGCGGCCATCTGGTCGCCATTGTAGGCAAACAGATAATCATAGAGCGGCTTGTTGTTGCCGGCAATGCTTCGGCCGATGCTCGTGGCATGAGTCGTGAAGACCGTGGCTATCCGGGGCACCTGCTTCTGAATGTAAAGCAACCCCAAGCCCGTCATCCACTCATTGCCATGATAGACCACCTTCTGCGTATCGTTCAGGTAATGCTTGTAGAAGCTCTCTACAACCAGCGCAGCTGCATACGAAAACATCGAAGCCTCGTCATAGTCGCCGTAGGCATGCAGGCTATCCACCTGATAGTCTTGCCACAGCTGCGCGTAAATCTCATTTTTCCGAGAGAAGTAGGGAGCGAAATCTACAAGTACGGCAATAGGATTCCCCGGCACTGTCCAACGGCCTATCCTCACGTTCAATCCCTCTCCATCGGCCTTGCTTTTCCAATCTGCAAACAGCAGGGCATCTTCCGCAAAATACGGGCATTCTGCCCCTTTCCAACAATCAGGACCAATAAAAATGAGATGATCATGTATCTTATCCTGTAATGTTTTTGCACGTGTAGATAGCACGGCGTAGATACCGCCTACTTTATTACAAACTTCCCAACTTGATTCAAATATATAATCGGGAAATATTTTTCCTGTCATCTTATAAAACTAATGTCTTGCTTGCAAAGATAATTAAAAAAAGAAGAAACTCAAACGATAACCGAAATAAATTTCCCAAAATACGTGTTTTCTTGATTTAATCGACTAACTTTGCATCAATCAACACATTACCATAATGAAAAAAATCATCTTATATACGGTACTCTTTCTGCTATCCATAACCGCCGGCGCCCAAAAAGAAAGTGTCATGGCAGATTCCACCACTTTCAAGGGGCATTTGGTAAACAAAGAATACAATGTGTTCATCATCTTCGATTTCTACAAGAATAATGTCATCGTTCCTAACCAAGAGATATTTGGCGAGATAGCAGGATATTTCGGCGACAATCAGGATGCCCGCAAGTGGCTGTTCACATCAGCAGAAATCACCAGCCCCACATCGGCAACGATAGAGATCATCAATGATTACGGCAGCGAAGATCTCACCGCCACCCTCCAGAAAAAGAACGACTCCACCTACGTGCTCAGGCAAAACAGGGGCAGTGCGCTCAAGATTGCCCGCGACCGGAAATGGATAAAGATGCCTAAGGAACTGGTTTTCATCAAAAGATAGACAGCGTCATTTGTCCAAAAGACGGACAAACGAAAAAGAATACATATAGTCATACTCCTCCTTCAGGGTGAGCCCATCCTTTCTTTTTGCACGTTTCGTTGCCGCTTCACGCCCAAACGGCGACGTACGTCGTACGGTGTACGTGCATACGGCGTTCGGCGTACGTGCATACGTCGTTCGGTGTACGTGCGTACAGCGTTCGACGTACGTCGGCATCAGAATGAGAACGGTGTGCCGTTTGATATACATGGCCGCCTAAGTAAGCCCTCTGCAGCAGAAGCGCTTAGAGGAATGATGGATAAAGGATTCCCGAGCCGGCAATCCGTTTTAACAGAATAGTAATAATAAATCGGGCATACGCTGCGTTTACCTGCATATCATCATGAGAGTAAAGACCAAGCAACAGCTCATCGAATATGCCTCGCTCTACGAGAATGCAGACTTTCTCAAAGGCGATCCCGGCTGGTTCATGCACCAAGTAAGGGGTACGGGCAATCAGGAGATCATGGCACTCATCGCCTCGTGTATAAGCTATGGCTCGCGCAAACAGTTCCTGCCGAAGATACAGACCATACTCGATGTCTCGGGAGGCAATCTTGAAGCATGGATTGGCAACCGATGGTTTGAGCAGCACATACCCGATGATAGCGTTTGTTTCTATCGTCTTGCTACCAATCATCACACCCGCCAACTGCTCGAAGGCATCCGTCAGCTCATCATCAAGCATGGCAGCATCGGAGCCTACGTGCAGCAGACAGCCACCACGGGCATCACTGCACTGGAGGTGCTGACGGCATATTTCCAACATTTTGACACCGGGCATCTCATCCCCAAGAACACGCTGTCATCGTGCAAGCGCCTTTGCATGTTTCTGCGCTGGATGGTGCGCGATGGGTCTGCGGTCGATCTCGGCCTATGGACATTCATTGACAAACGCACCCTACTGATACCCCTTGACACGCATGTGATGAAAGAAGCCCGGAGACTCGGCCTCATCCGGACAAAATCTGCCAACATGCGCACAGCCATCAAACTCACGCAGGAACTACGCAAAGCCTTTCCCGACGACCCCTTGCGTGGAGACTTTGCGCTGTTTGGCTACGCGGTGATGCAGGAGTAAAGGTAAATAGGATAAAAGAAGAATCGCTTCGCTCCGTATAAAAGCCATTACTTTATGCACAAACAGAATCGTATAAACGATTGTTTATCCGGCATTTGGCCTTTTCACGGAGCAAAGCGATTACTCTCTTACCCTTTTATTCTATCATACTCTGCTTATCCCCAAACCTCTTTGGCGATACTCTGCACCAATCGAATCTTAGCCCATTGTTCCTCCTCGGTCAGCTTATTGCCAATCTCGCAAGAGGCGAAGCCGCACTGCGGACTGAGGTACAGACGCTCGAGAGGCACAAAGCGGGATGCCTCTTCGATTCGTTTGATAACAGCAGCCCGGTCTTCAAGCACAGGCGACTTGGTGGTTATCAATCCCAACACCACCTTCTTGTTCGGAGAAACAAGCTGCAAAGGTTCGAAGCTGCCCGAGCGCTCGTCGTCGTATTCCAAATATAGGGCATCGACATTTTCCTGTGCAAAGACATAAGGCGCTACAGGATCGTAAGCCCCTTTGGTGGCGTATGTGGAGTGATAATTACCGCGGCAGATGTGCGTAGTGATCGCCACATCGGCAGGACGCCCTGCCAACGCAAGGTTATTCACACGCAGATAGCGTTCCGCCTCTCCTTTCAGGGTGAAGCCCTGCACGTGCATCAACTTCCAAAAGTCGTCATCCACGATCATGCCCCACGTGCAATCGTCCAACTGAATGTTGCGACAGCCCGCCTCACGGAGGTCGCGTATCACGGTCTGGTAGGCCTTGGCGATGTCGTGTTCCAGCTCCTCCAAATCAGGATAGAAGTGTCGGGTGTTGAGCTGATTGTCGCCGCGAAAGAGCTCTGCGAGGAATTGGGCAGGGGCGGGAATGGTCTGACGTGCCACCACGCCATCCTCCTCAAACTGCTTCACAAACTTGAAATGCTCCACAAAGGGGTGATTGTCGCCCGTGATCTTACCCGTCAGTTTGAGCGAGCCTTTCGTTGTCTCCTCACCATGAAACTGGTAGCCGTGTGCCAACTCAATGTGTTCCACACCGCCAAAGCCCCACATGAAGTCCAGATGCCAATAGCTACGACGAAACTCTCCGTCAGTAATCACCTGCAATCCGCATGCTTTCTGCTTGTCGATTAGTTCCGTAATCAGTCGGTCTTCCACTGCTTTCAGTTCGCCAGCACCGATGCTTCCTTTTGCAAAAGCCTCACGAGTGGCTTTCAATTCTGCCGGGCGCAAGAAGCTGCCCACGATGTCTGCCCTAAACGGGGCATTGATGTGATTGTTGCCCATTGTCTTTATCATTTATGTGTTACTAATGTCTGTTCTTACCTCATTGCCGTTTCGACAAATCGTTGGAAACGTGATGCAAAGTTAATAAGGCTCTATAAAACCAACAAATATTTTGTTAAATTCGGCAAAATATGCTTTTATTAGCAGCATTATACCTACATTTGCAGAATATTATTCTACAATATCAAGGCTTCACAATATGGCAATAGCAGAAACACTCGATGATATCGACATACAGATATTAAAACTTTTGCAGAAAGATTCGCATCTCACGGTGAAGGAATTGGCGGCCAGAATCCATCTCTCCCCTTCTCCCACGTTTGAGCGGCAGAAACGACTCGAGCGCGAAGGTTACATTGAGCGCTATATGGCGGTAATCAATTCCGAGAAAGTGGGCAATGGCATCGTCGTGCTTTGCAACATCAGACTGAAGCAGCACACGCAGCAATTGATTCAGGAATTTATGGATGCCGTACAGCAGATAGATGAGATTACCGAGTGCTATAACACCAGCGGCGACTTCGATTTTCTCATCAAAGTGTATGCGCAAGACATGAAAGCCTACCAGCAGTTCATGCTCAACACATTGGGAAAGATAGAATGTGTGGGTAGCTTGCATAGCGTGTTTGTGATTGGTGAAATCAAAAACACACGGGCTGTACCTGTTTTTGCCCATAAGACACCTCCCGCTTGAATTTGTGAAGAGGTACAAGAAAAACGCACTTGTCAGGCAATTATTCCGGCCTGTGCTCGCGAGAGGAGCGTGGCGTGACACTTCGAAGCACTCCGCTCAACTCCACTTTCCACACCTCTCCCGTACGCACAACAGGAATATTAAACTGGGCTTTCGGCATTATCTTGGAGGTAGAACCGATGGAATCCATAGGCAGGAAGTTGCGTACGGTAACTTTCACTGTTGCCGACCGGTCGTCCTCAGCGTATTGAATGTCGTCAATCTCGTAGGCAGCACCCTCTGCCTGTGCCCTTAGCACGTCAATGTCGGCCTGTGTCACCTGCGAGGCCATATAGCTTAACCACGGCCGTGAGGATGGGGTGCAGGCTGGCAGAGCCTCGAAAAAACGCCAATTGAAATAGGCCGTGGCAAAGACATCGATGTCGGTTTTCAGTTGAGACTCTTCATCCCGATGGCATGATGAAAGTGCGAAAATCATGGGCAGCAACATACTAAGAACAGCGACTGACGGGCGGCCGAAAGTGAGATATGGCTTTAATTTCATACAGATAAACTTCAACATTTTGCCGCAAAGTTAACCAATTAGATAGAAAAAGACCTATACGACCATTATTTTTTATTATTCTGCACCCATACATCACTACGCCATCATAGCAAAATTAGCTTCTTTTTTGTACGTAAAAAGTTGAATTTATAGCACGATTTTACTAACTTTGCGGAAAATTTAAGACACATGCTGCATTACATTTCTTTCGGCAGTGGAAGCAGCGGTAACTGTAGCTTCCTTTATACAGAGGATCAGGGACTCCTTATTGATGCCGGGCTGGGCATCCGAACATTGAAGAAACATTTCAAAAATTATGGCCTGCAGATAGCCAATGTAAAAGACATACTGATTACGCACGACCATGCTGACCACGTGAAATCAGTGGGAAGCCTCAGCAAAGATTATGAGATGACGGTCTACACCACCCAGCAGGTGCATACGGGTATTGACCGCAACTGGTGTGTCCGCAACAAGATACTGCCCTCAAGAGCCAAATTCGTAGAGAAAAACGTGCCTTTCCATATAGGTAATTTCAACATTATCGCATTTGCCGTACCCCACGACAGTTCCGACAACGTGGGATACTGCATAGAGTGTCAAGGCATCACATTCGTGCTGCTGACCGATGTTGGACATCTGACGGAGGAGATCAAGCAATTCATCGGACGTGCCAACTATCTGGTGATTGAGGCCGATTACGAGAAGGAGATGCTCGAACAAGGACCTTATCCCGAGCATTTGAAGGAGCGTATCCGCGGGCCGAAAGGCCACATGAGCAATATCGAATGCGGGCAGACGCTCGTGGAATGTGCCACGCCGGCGCTCCGCCACGTATGGCTTTGCCACTTGAGCAATGAGAATAACCATCCGGAACTGGCGGAAAAAACGGTGAAGCAAATTCTGCATGCCAACGGCATCTTAGCGGGTGACCTGCCGGGAGCAGATTTCAAACTCGACGTATTGAAACGGAAAACGCCTTCAGAAATATTCAACCTGATGTAAAAAGGGTAAAAAAGTTATTACTGCTCGCTAAAACCGGATTGCCGGTTCGGAAATCCTTTGTGTATCATTCCTACAAGCAATTTTACCCGGAAGGGGCTTGTCTGAGCATCGCGTGCACCAAACGGCACACCAATCTCATGGTGGTGCCGACGTACGACGTTCGGTGTACGCACGTACAGCGTTCGGTGTATGTGCGTACAGCGTTCGACGTATGTGCGTACACCGAACGAAATACGCCGCGAAATGTATGTAGAGCGGCTACGAAACATGCACTCGGAGAGTGTGTTAAGCACTTGGAGAACTATATGCCCGGGCATGATGGCATAACCTCACATTCAAAATAATCATCCGTTAAGATTATGACGCGGCATTCTGCCGGGCAACTCAGCCACTATATGAAGAAGAAAACTGCAAATGCCAACAGGCGGATTCGTATTGTTTGCTTTCAACTTTTAGCGGTCAGAAAGGCAAACCTACGGCAAAATGAAAGGAGAAGTCGCGGCTGAACTTGGGATGGAACACAGCCCAGTGCTCCTCCTTGGTTTCGTAGGCGGGATTGATGGCTTTCATGCCCATATCGAAACGGAGGATAAAATAATCGAAGTTCAGACGGAAGCCTAAACCGTATGCTGCGGCAATCTGCTTATAGAATTCATTGAACTTGAACTGGCCGCCGGGCTGGTCTTCGTATTCGCGCAGCGTCCAGATGTTGCCGGCATCGACAAAAAGGGCTCCATAGAGTTTCCAAAATAGGAAGGTGCGGTATTCCACATTGAGGTCGAGCTTCATGTCTCCCGTCTGGTTGATGAAGTCGATGCCACTACCTGTACCCCGGTACTTACCCGGCCCCAACTCGCGCACGCTCCATCCGCGCATACTGTTGGCACCTCCAGAGAAGTATCGCTTCTCAAAAGGCAGGATGGTGCTGTTGCCGTAGGGATATGCGATGCCAAAGCCGCCATGCAGCACCAACGTGTTGTGGGTATCCAGATGGAATAGCCGAGAGTAGTCAAAATCAAACTTGGCATACTGCGCATAGGCTATATTAAATAAGGTGTATTGGTTGCTACTATTCTTCTTGAAGCTCGCAGCCTTCGCCAATCCGTTGAGAATATTGCCTGCGGTCTCGATATTTGCCCTGATCACATCGGTGCCATTGTTATAGGTAATGCCAAATCCTATCTTCATGATGAACAGGTCTTCATAGTTGTAACGCAGGATAGCGTTGCGGCTCGACACGTTATCGAGATAGTCATTCTTGAAAGTTTCGCTGATCCACGGCATGTAAATATAGTTCAAGTCGAGCAGATCGAAACGATAGGAGATGTTGTGATGAGGCTCAGCCCATCGGTATCGCCAAGCCGTGGTGAAGACGCGGCGGTGAAACTCCGGCCGGTTCTGCCAGTCCCACATCACTGCCAGTTCTGACGTGGCATTGCTGCGGCGACGGAAAGTATTGGAGAGGAAAGGAGCAATGAAACGCGGAAAGGAGAGCTTACCTTCCAGACTATACTCCAGAAAGTTCTTGTCGCGGTAGCCCTCCAGCCCTGTGATGGCTTCGTAGGCCATACGGAAAGTGACGCTCAACAACTCGGAGCCCCTGAAAAGATTGCGGTTGGAATAGGTCACGGAGGCGGCTGCGCCGAGGTCGCCCGCCGTATTCGTACCCTCCGGTTGGAAGGAAATGGTGGATGGTTTGTTGGTACTGATCTGTATATCGCAATCGAGCAGTGACGTGTCGGGCACCTCACGGAAACGGATGTTGGTGTATCTCACCGCCTGCATCTTACCAAAATTGTTATACGTTTTCTGCAAGTCGGAGGCACTGAAAGGGCTACCGCTCTTTATCGCCGTGCTATATTGCAATACGCGTGGCCGCAGGTTCACATTGCCTCCCTCATTACCTGAATAGTTGATGTTGCGAATTGTGTAACGCGGGTGCAACGTCTCGGGCGAACTGTTCGACGTCTTGTATTTCAGCAGTCGGAGCGTGAGGTTGATGTCTTGACTATTCGATGCGGAATCTGCAGAATACATGATAAAGTCCTTGTGAAATCTGTAATAGCCCGAATCCATGAGAACATTAGTGATGCGCTTACGTTCCTCATCCAGACGCGTTACCGTGAAGCGGTCGCCCTGATGCAGCCCCAATACCTTATACCCCCTATGCTTCGAGCCATACTGCTCGTAGTTTTCCAATATTTTCTCAATGTTAGGATCTTCGATCTCATACTTCACCTTATCAATATAGTAAGGCTCACGAGGATGCAAGGTGTAGATAGCCTTCAGTTTCTTGCCCTTCACCTTAGTCTTGAGATCCACATCGGCGTGCATATAGCTCAAGTTTTGCATAGCGGTACGCAGGTCATCCATCGACAAACGCGCCTGCACAGTGTCGAACACCACCGGTTTCTCTCCAATTTTTTGAAGCATTCGGTTAATCCACTTTGTGGTGTCACGTCCCGAAAGCGAGTATGTACCGAGGGGAATCTTGAACATAGAGAACCATTTGGAGTTGGCTTTCTGTCGGATATACGGCTCAAGGCTGGACGCATTGAAATCTTTTGCATCCGATTTCAACTCTACGCTTTCCAGCAAATATTGCTCTTCGGGGATGTATTTTGTGCTGCTGCATGCTGCCAGCAGGCACAGCACAATAGTAAATATGATAATGGACTTGGTCTTCAATCGTGTAAAATTTGTGTGCAAAGATAATGTTTTTTATCTATAGATGACATACATTAAAACGTTTTTTGACTTCACTTCCAACATTATTACTTAACTTTGCACTATGATAAGCAAAGCCAAAATCAAATTCATACGGTCGCTTGAGCTGAAAAAAAATCGACGACGGGAGGGTCTTTTCGTTGCGGAGGGTCTGAAAGTTGTGGGCGACATCATGAACATGATAAGCCCAAAGATGCTCGTGGGCACGGAGGATTGGATGCGTCAAAACAGCCATAAAATTCAATCTTTGGCGGGAACGGAGCTTATCAATGTGAAAGAGGAGGAACTGTGCAAGGCTTCTTTTCTGCAGCATCCGCAGCAGGTGATAGGCGTTTTTCCCATCCCAAGTGCAGAGCAGGTGCCACCTCCGCAAGTTCTATCCGCCCAATTAAGTTTGGCTCTCGATGGTGTGCAAGACCCAGGCAATCTCGGTACGATTATCCGCATTGCTGATTGGTTTGGCATTGAGCATATATTTTGCTCGGAAGACACAGCAGACGTTTACAATCCGAAGGTGGTGCAGGCCACAATGGGCAGTATGATGAGGGTCAAGGTGCATTACGTTGATTTGAAGTCGATGCTTCGCTCCATGCCCGACACCTACCCCATTTACGGCACGTTGCTTGACGGTGATGACATCTACACCCAATCATTATCCGGCGAGGGCATGATCATCATGGGTAATGAAGGGAATGGAATATCGCCCGACATCCGGCAAATCGTCAACCGAAAACTCCTTATCCCCAATTATCCAAAAGGGCGCAACACGGCTGAGAGCCTCAATGTGGCAATAGCCACAGCTATTACCTGCGCTGAATTTAGAAGAAGATAATCAATTATGGAAACAGAAATCTACAAAATACGCAGCTTTGGCAGCTGTATCCAAACTGCCTACGACTTGTTCGGCAAGAACCTGAAAACAATATTCCGACGCACATGGCTTCCGGTCATCGCGGTGGCTTTGCTCGCCGCACTGACGGCTTTTGTCTCGTTGCCTCAAGCCAATCTGCTCGAATCCACATCTCAGCTGATGCTCGAATACGGTCGATATTTCCTTGCCACAGGTATTATTGTGCTACTTATGGTCGTGGTATCCGTATGGTTGAACACGACCGTGGTGTCGTTGCTCAATGGTCGTAATCGTGCGAAAAATGCACCTCGCGTCATCCGGCTAACCCTTCTCTTTGTGGGATTATGGGTTACAGGACTGGCTATTACAGGCATAGCATCCGGCATTCCATATCTATTTACAAGCGAGGAAGGTGCCGTTTCACCCATGACCCCGTTCTATGCTTTGACCCTTGGCACTGTTATCTTTTTGCTATTTGTCGCATTCCTCATTCCCACGTTTTACTCCTCGTTCAAATATCTCATGGAGCCCGAACAGAAATTATCACGTGTTTTAGGTAAATCCTATCGCATCGGACTTCGCCATTGGGGATTTTTATTTGTGTTGTTTCTATTGGTTGTTATCATCGTTGCCATCATCTTCTGCATATCGCAAATGCCATCGGTGATATTGGCAACAGCAAAACAATTTGATAACAATGGATTGAGTCTGGGCGACGCAACCGGACTTCCCTCCTATTTCGCCGTTCTAACTTTTGCGGCCACATTCATCTGTCAGATCATCTGGATGTATGTCATAATATGGGCAGACTTTGTTTACTATTTCGCATACGGCAGTATAGAAGCTAAACTCCGGCAAATCAAGAAATCATAAATTCACCATCATCATTTCAACAGAATGAAACAGCAACGCGTCTTGTTCATCGACCGTGACGGAACTCTCATCGAGGAACCGTACGACGAGCAGATAGACAGCTTCGACAAACTCAAATTCGTCAAGGGTGTATTCAAGAATCTCGGATTTATCCGGCAGCACCTCGACTTCAAGCTGGTCATGGTGAGCAATCAGGATGGCCTCGGTACCGATACCTTCCCCGAGGAAACCTTTTGGCCTGTCCACAATTTCATCCTCCAGACACTGCAAGGAGAAGGCGTGACATTTGATGAAATCCTCATCGACCGACACTTCCCCGAGGACAATTCTCCTATGCGCAAACCCGGCACAGGAATGCTGACGGCATATCTCGACAACGAGGTGTATGACTTGCCAAACAGCTATGTCATCGGCGATCGAGACACCGATGCTCAACTCGCCGACAACATTGGCTGCAAATCACTGATCATTGGCCGCAACAACATCACATGGGATAAGATTGCAGAGATTCTCTTTGCAGGCGAGCGCATAGCAGAAGTCACGCGCACCACCAAGGAGACCGACATCCATGTCAGGCTCAATTTGGACGGATCAGGCAAATGCGACATATCGACAGGACTTGGATTCTTCGACCACATGCTGGAGCAGATTGGCAAGCATGGCATGATAGACCTGACCATCCACACCAAAGGAGATCTTCAGGTCGACGAACACCACACCATCGAAGATACCGCCATTGCTCTCGGCGAGTGCATCCTGCATGCCTTAGGCGACAAGAGGGGCATCGAACGCTATGGCTATTCGCTCCCCATGGACGACTGTCTGTGTCAGGTGGCGCTCGATTTCGGCGGACGCCCATGGCTTGTCTGGGATGCCGAGTTCCACCGCGAAAAGGTTGGAGACATGCCCACGGAGATGTTTCCCCACTTCTTCAAGAGCCTGAGCGATTCCGCCAAGATGAATCTCAACATCAAGGCTGAAGGAGAGAACGAGCATCATAAGATAGAAGGTATATTCAAAGCCTTGGCGCGCAGCCTCAAGATGGCCGTACGACGGGATATCTACCATTTTGAATTGCCATCTACAAAGGGCATGCTGTAAAGTAATGAATTTAGGCCATATTGTCCTAAATATTTTCCGAACGTTTCCATCAAGCATCATGGTTCAGCTGCCCTGCCCTGACCATTTTTAGGTCGTCCGTTCGAGTATTTCGTGCTTTCTCAGACAGAAAACACCCTTGCATCACTCCCTTTGTACTCGTTCCGCCGTCGCTTTCTGCCCTGACGGTGACGTACGCCGAACGATGTACGCATGTACATCGAACGCTGTACGTGCGTACACCGAACGACGTACGTCGGCGTTTCCATCTGCTGGCGAGGCCGAAGCAGCGAATTAGGAGTGCCGTCAGGATGCCTTTTCGTACCCTTGAAACGTTTAGGGCAAGATTGGAATTTAGCGGAATTTAGGTGGTGTCGCAGAAAAACATCAAATATTATTTGGCAATATCAGTTTTAAGCACTACCTTTGCACCCACTTAATCACAGAGGATATGGTGCGTTGTCCGAACGGTTAGGTACCGGTCTGCAAAACCGCTCAAGGCGGTTCGACTCCGCCACGCACCTCAACAGGAATCTAAGCCTTAGGTTCCTGTTTTTTTATTTTCCCTACGGTTCATCACGCCTATTGACCTTAAAAACGATTTTCAGTTCATGACAAAGATTTTACGTTTTTTCGTTGGAACTTTAGATTATTCTTTTTACTTTTGCTTCGAATAGTGAAGTTGTAACAGAATTAAAGAGTAACTAATGTATTTATAAACAACTTTAAAATTAAAAGTCATGAAGAGAAAAATTCTTATTGCAGCCCTTTTGCTTGCATCGGTCGGTACGTTTGCCCAGCACGAAGTGGGCAGTTTGAACATTCAGCCCAAGATTGGCCTCAACATCGCCACGATGACCAACTCTGATGGCAGCGACCCACGCGTAGGATTCGTAGTCGGAGCCGAAGCGGAGTATCAGGCAACCGACCTTCTGTCTGTCACCGCAGGCGTATTATATTCGCAGCAAGGCATCAAGGCAGATGCTTTCGGCATAAAGAGCACGTTCAAGATGGACTATATCAATGTACCCATCCTCGCCAATGTGTATGTTCTGCCGGGCTTTGCAGTGAAGGTGGGTCTACAGCCGGGATTCCTTGTCAACGATAAGGTGAAGGTGAGCTCAGGTGGAACCTCCGCTGAGATGGGTATAAAAGAGGCCTTGCGCAACGCCGGCGTAGATGCCAGCGTGAAGTCATTTGATCTGGCTATCCCTGTCGGGCTGTCCTACGAATACAAGAATGTGCAGCTCGATGCACGCTACAACTGGAGCGTGACCAAGGCTATATCGGCTGCCGGAGAGAACACAAGAAACAGCGTATTCCAGATTACACTGGGCTATAAGTTTGCCCTGTAAGCCAACGGGCAGAACTGTAAGACAACTGTTTCAAGTCGATTTGCTTACATAAAAATCCCTGAAAGCCATTCCCATGCGGATGCACTTTCAGGGATTTGCAGTTTTATTCATCATCGAGTTTCTGCAATTCGGTGTATATTCGCTGTACGGGCAGCCCCATCACATTAAAGTAGCTGCCCCGCAAGCCCGTCACCCCGATATAGCCTATCCACTCCTGTATGCCATAGGCGCCCGCCTTGTCATAAGGGCGGTAGTTGTCGACGTAATACCTGATTTCATCGTCCGACAGATCCTTGAACGTCACATCGGTCGTCACGGCAAAGGTTTTCTGCCGGGTGCCGGTAGTGAGACACACGCCTGTAATCACCTGATGGGTCTTGCCGCTCAATTTACGGAGCATATGGCAGGCATCGGCAGCATCGGCAGGTTTGCCCAACACCTCTTTGCCCAGCACCACCACGGTATCGGCAGTGAGGACGATTTCGTCTGCGGCGACCTCGTATGCCGCTGCTTTCTGCTGCGAGATATATTGCGGAATTTGTTCCATCGGCAGATCATCCGGATAGCTCTCGTCAATACCCGGTATCACTTTTACCTCAAACGCATAACCCAATCCTGCAAGCAATTCACAACGCCGGGGAGAATTGCTGGCTAAAATTATCTTTTTCATTGAACGGAATGCTGTAATAAAAAACATCAGAAAGCGGCTACCATCCAAACGCTTTCTCGTCACTCAACCATTTGCCTTGCGCCTGAAGTACCTGCTCTATCACGTCGCGGGCACAGCCGAAGCCGCCACGAACCTGCGATATGTAGCACGAAATCGACTTAACCTCCGGACACGAATCAGCCGGGCAGCAAGAACATCCCACACGCTTCATCACCTCATAATCGGGAATATCATCACCCATAAAAATGATTTCGTCATCCCTGAGACCGTATTTCTCGACGAAAGCCTCGTATGTTCGGATCTTCACCGCACACTTCATGTAGACATCTTCCACGCCTAAATAACTGTAACGCCTCTGTATCGCCACCGAGTTGCCACCCGTCATGATGGCAATGCGCATGCCCATCTTGCAGGCAAGTTGTATGGCATAGCCGTCCTTGATGTTGACTGTGCGCAGAGGCATGCCTTCATTGTCCGTGCCGATGGTGGCAGAAGAGAGCACGCCATCGACATCGAAGATGATGGCTTTGATTTTTTTCAAGTCGTAGTTAATCATGTCTTTTCGTAATTTAAAGATGCTTCCATCCGTCGGTTCCAAGATCATAATTTGACGTCCTGAGGTTCCTTATAGCACAAAATTGCACTTTTCCAACCGATGGCAACAGCGCAAAGATACGAAAAAGATTGTATTCGGATGGTGGTGCAATGGATAATTTTTGCTATATTTGCCATGTGAACACCTATTATGTGACCCTATACACACAGGGAGATGAGTTGCCGGAAATGACGTGCAGCAACTTCTTCCATAGCGCCGAGTTTTTTCACATCATCGAGAAAACACCCGGTCAGCGACCCTACATGGCTGTAGCGACCGACGACAGCGGCGCGGTGGTGGGACATCTGCTGGCGTTCATCCGCCGCCGCGGGTCATGGTTGCCACCCTATCTCTACACGCAGGGGCGCATTTATGGCGAGGGCGAGTATGCCGATGAGGCGAACAAAGAGGAAATCTTCGGTCTGCTGTTGCGGCGAATCACCCGCAAACTGCGTCGCCGACTATGCCTATATATCGAACTGAGCGACGTGTCAAAGAAGATGTTCGGCTATAAGCTCTTCAAGGACAACAGCTATTTCCCCATTGCTTGGCAGGAAGTGCACAACTCGCTCCACTCCATGCCACCGCGCGAACGGCTCACCGGTAGAATGAGAGCGCAGATAGACCGCATCTATGACCTCGGTGTGGAAACACGCGAAGCCCGGACTACAGAGGAAGTGCACGCGTTTTACAGACTTCTCAACGGCTTCTATCGGTTCAAGATACACCGCCTCATCCCACCCGAAGACCAGATCAACGCCTTGTACGAGAGCGAGAACGGCCGCATTTTCATCACTACTTATAAGGGAAAGACGATTGGGGGGTGTCTCTGTGTCTATACCGAGGGCAATGCTTACCTATGGTATCTTGCATCCAAACGCAAGAGCTATGCACTGTTACATCCCAATATGATGACCGTTTGGCAAGCAATCATGTGGGCGTGGGAACACAATTATGCCCACATTTACTTCCTCGACGTAGGTCTTCCCTATTCCAAAAATCCATTCCGCAGGTTCATCCTTAGCTTTGGCGGCAAGCCTGTGGGCAAATACCGATGGTTCAGTTTTACCATCAGATGGATCAACCGCTTCTGCCTGTGGCTCTATCGGGAGTGAGCAGCATCACGCTCTATACTTCTGTAACGCTATCACCGAATATGCCTTGAAGCACCGGAGGAGCATCAATTAACCGGAGAAACAGAAGGCTGCAGAGGTTGCGAATTATCTTGACAAAGGCCCTCTGGAGAATCGCGTGTAGCAAAATTGAAAATCTTTTGTCCGAAATACGCGAAAATTAGAGGGGTTTACGTAAACCTCGGAGCATCAGTGAGTTACGCACGAAAAGTAAAAATATACCATAGATATTCATCTTCTTGCCTTGCGATAGCATAGCTTTCGCATCGCGAAAGCATAGTTATCGCGATGCGAGAACATTGAGATCGCACTGCGATTAGGCCGTTATCGCCATGCGAAAGCTATGCTATCGCAACCCTATCTCAAAATTTTCGACCATCCGCTGCCCAAAATTGACCAGACCACCCCTATTTTTCGCTCTAGAATGAACGAAAATCCGTACAGAAAAACTGTAATGAATTCTTGACAAAACAAAGGCAGAAAAGTGGGGGACGGAAAGAAATACATAAAAAAATATATGCCTCCTGTAGACTTTGGACAGATTCTTTAAGTTTAGTTTCCCGTCAATAAAAGTTTCTATAAACCACCCACCTGCTGTTTGAAAGTCTCAGGTCAATAGAGAAATGGGTAAATACAACCTCTAATGTTACGTCGTTTGGGTCAAATAAAAGTCTTTACTCAATTTCCTGCACCTGCCCGATAGTCAGCACAGAGAGATGGGCACCAGACTCTCGGGCGGCTTCTTTCTCATTGCTCAGAGGCTCGTTCCATGGATGATTACCAAGGGCGAACTTACTATGGTGAACGGTAATATAGTGTTTGGCTCCCAGCTCTTTCATCTCCTTTGCAAGCTGATTGGGCATGGTGTGAATCTGCGCCCATGTCTTGTCATACTGTCCATTTTCGAGGATGGCAAGGTTGATGTCAGGATACATCTCACCAATCTTCTTGAAATGCGTGCTGTAACCACTGTCACCGCCGACATACACTTTCTTGCCATCAGGTGCTTCTATGACGAAAGAGCCCCATAAGGTCTGATTTGTCTTCAGCCCACGCCCTGAGAAATGGCGCGCCGGCATGCAGTGGAAAACAAAACCGTCGTTGAATTCCTTACTCTCATACCAGTCAAGATCTGTGATATGCTTGGGTTCGAAGCCCCAATATTCAAAGTCTTCACCGATACCCAATGGAACGATGACTTCACCGATACGAGCTTTCATCTGCATCTGTGTCTTGTAATCAAGATGCTCCCAATGATCATGGGTAATAATCATATAGTCTACAGCTGGCATATCCTCAGGTTTGTAAATATCTGTTCCTTTGAAGGGTCTGTTGGCGAAAGAAACCGGTGAGCTCTGAACAAAAACAGGATCCACAAGGATACGCTTGCCCGAGAGCTGGAGCAGATAGCTGCTATGGCCGAACCATACAATAAGATCTAAGTCACGGGACAGCGCCTTCACATCGGTCTTAATGGCCTTGATGGGCTGCTTCGGCCGGAGGTTAGGGTGTTTTCCAAAGAGGAAATCCCACATGGCAGCAACATAGTTGCCCGTGACCTGCGTGGTGGGCAACTCATTCTTCCATTCGCCATCCTTATAATGCCATGACTTTTCCATTCGGGCTTTACGGTCTCCGGTTGGCAAACGACCGAAGTCTTTTTGGTTGGTGAACAACAGGGTACCTACAGTCAGTACGCCGATGATTCCAATAATGATATACAGAGTCATTTTCCGTTTTCGATATTTCTTCATCTTATTTTCTTTGACGGATATTACCTTTGATTCTTTCCTTGAAGTGTGCCGTAGACATGCCCGTCCAAAGGTTGAAAGCGCGGTTGAAGGAGGCAAGGTCTTGATAGCCGAGCAGATAGGCAATGTCCTCGGTGCGCAAATTCGAATCCTCCAGATAATTCTTGGCAAGAAGTTCACGCACATGGTTCAGCTGTTTCTGAAAGGAAGTGTTCTCTTCGGCCAAGCGCCGCTGTAAGGTTCGCTTGCTCAGAAACAGCTTCCGCGCCACGGCATCTACAGAAGACTCGCCTGCAGGCAGTATTTCCACGAGGGCGCTGCGCACGCGGGCAGCCATACTGTCATCCACTTCCATTTCGGAGAGGCGGCGGTTGAGCTCCGGCTCAAAATATTTGAACATGGTCTCGTTCTCACTGATGAAATGTCGCTTGGCATCACCGAGGTTGAAAGTCATCGAAATCTCATCACCAATGACGGGCTCAACACCCAAGTATGCCTTCAAGACATGGTTCTTCGGTTGCTCATGTACGGAAACAGAAATGGGACGGACGACCGCTTTGGTTGCTTTGGAGAACATATTGACCATAAAAACCAGCTCCATCTCCACCATAAACGGCGGAATCTCAACATCTTCCGCGGAAGAAAGGATTACGGTATAGGTCGTCGCATCTTGGCGGCTGCTCAGACGCAAAGGGCCGACGATACGCTTAAATTGCGCAAGACGGTTCACGCAATGTATCATATCACTTGAACAATATGCAGCAAAAATCGGCGGAGAGAATGTCTCGATGCCGTCCATCGTCATCATGCGTATCATTTCTTCGTCATTCTTGATATAACAACCGATGGTATCTACAAAACGATAATATTCCTCTGCCGTTACGGTGGCATCGTCACGCCCGAAGATATCTTCGGGAAGCCGGGTCTGGCGGAGAATCTCCGCCAGACCCAGTCCGAATTCGTTGATAACCTGCTGATAGGCCTTGTCAAGGGTATATCTCATAGAATGAGACCTCTGCAAAAGTACTTACTATGGTTATTTATCCCCTATGGAGTT
>CAUTTP010000040.1:0-23511 GCA_963541305.1 uncultured Prevotella sp. | reverse complement strand
CGTTATAGCGTACCGGCTCACCGCTTTTGCCATTCTGCACGGTGTTATTAAAGGTGTCGGCCACTGCCACTACATCGCTTTGAAACGTCGCTATCGTATCGCCGTCTTTCCACTCCGCCGCTGCTTTCCTCCTTCCTTCCTTAAATCCGCGCACGGCATCGTTGATTCCCAGCATCGTTTCCGAGCAAAACACAAACACCATAGCCACCAGCAGCAACGTAGAAAGCAGGTTAAATCTTTTCATATCTTCAGCTTCTTATATCTATAATAAAAGTTGTCGGAACCCATCGCATAACTATCGTTTCCGATAATGCAAAGATAGGTTTTTACATCATATCATACAAGAAAAACAACAAAAAATTATCGTAAAACGATGATATTTAACATACGTTCAAGGCTGGCAGCAACAAAGTAACCGCTCGACCGCTCAATAGCTTATCTGCAACTTCATAATGGCGACAATCCTTTTGTCTGCCCGAAATGTTGCCGGCGGCATCGCCTCCACGGCCGTCTCTTCAGCGCTTTCTGTTTCGACGGTGACGTACGCCGAACGACGTACACACGTACACCGAACGATGTACGCACGTACACCGAACGCCGTGCGTGCGTACGTCGAACGCTGTACGTCGCCGTTCCCGCCTGACGGCAAGGCCGGAGCAACGGTCAGGGGGTGCCATTGCAGCCCTCTGCCGTGTGTTTTGAAACGTATTTTCAGGTATCGCCAAATGTGAGGATTTAGCGTGTTTTGGAGATTCAAAAACGAAGTGCAACAATCCTTGACGCTTGCGGCGGCTTCCCCTCTTTCCCCAAAAATGCGGATTTATTTTCTTTTTACATTGCATTCTTGTTTTTTTTAATTACCTTTGAGGCTCGAAACATTTACCATTCACAGCATGGACGACGATAAGACTAAAGACAAGGACAATCTTGAGGATGAAAATCCGCTTACACCTGAAGACACGGAAACAGCAGACGGCGATGCCGCAACGGAGGGCGACGGGCGCGACGAGGAGCTGGCAGATGATCAGCACTCCGATTATAAACCGGCCGACCGCTTCGACGCATCAGCGGTGCATCATCTGTCGGGCATGTATAAGAACTGGTTTCTTGACTATGCCTCCTACGTGATTCTCGAGCGTGCCGTGCCCCATATCGGCGACGGACTGAAACCCGTGCAGCGCCGTATACTCCATTCCATGAAGCGCATGGATGACGGTCGATACAATAAAGTGGCCAACGTGGTGGGGCACACCATGCAGTTTCACCCTCACGGCGATGCCTCCATCGGTGACGCGCTGGTGCAGTTGGGGCAGAAAAACCTGCTGATCGATACGCAGGGCAATTGGGGAAACATCCTGACGGGCGACCGTGCGGCAGCTCCGCGATACATTGAGGCGCGCCTCTCTAAGTTTGCTTTGGAGACAGTTTTCAACCCGAAGACCACCGAATGGCAGCTGAGCTATGATGGGCGCAACAAGGAACCGATCACCCTCCCGGTGAAGTTTCCGCTGCTTCTGGCGCAGGGTGCCGAAGGCATTGCCGTGGGATTGTCGAGCAAGGTGTTGCCTCACAACTTCAACGAGCTGTGCGATGCCGCCATCAGTTACCTGCGGGGCAAGGAGTTCGCCCTTTATCCCGACTTCCCCACAGGCGGCTCGATCGATGTGAGCAAATACAACGATGGCCAGCGTGGAGGCAGCCTGCGTGTGCGTGCCAAGATAGAGAAGCTCGACAACAAGACGCTCGTGATTCGTGAGGTGCCGTTCACCAAGACGGCTGCCACGTTGCAGGAGTCGATCACGAGAGCTATCGAGAAAGGCAAGATTAAGGCGCGCCGCGTGATAGACATGACAGCTGCCGAGGTGGAGATACAGGTACAGCTGGCTCCGGGCGTGTCATCGGATAAGACCATCGACGCACTTTATGCCTTCACCGATTGTGAAATCAATATCTCGCCCAACTGTTGCGTCATCGAGGATAACAAGCCCTGCTTCCTCACAGTGAGCGATGTGCTGCGCCATAGCACCGATCGCACGATGGGATTGCTGCGACTGGAACTTCAGATACGCAAGAGTGAGCTGGAGGAGCAGTTGTTCTTCGCCTCGCTGGAGCGCATTTTCATTGAAGAACGCATGTATAAGGAGAAGAAGTTTGAGACGGCAGCCAGTCAGGATGCCGTGGTGAAGTTCCTCGACAAGGCCTTCGACCCATTCAAGAAAGACCTTATACGCGACATCACGCGCGACGATTACCTGCGCCTGCTCGAAATCAAGATGCAGCGAATCCTGAAGTTCAATAAGGACAAAGCGGAGCAGCTCATTGCCAAGATTCATGCCGAGATCAAGGGAGTGAACCATGACTTGGCACACATGACGGACGTTACCATCGCTTGGTACAAGCATCTGAAGGAGGCATACGGCAAGGATCACCCGCGCCTGACAGACATTCGCAACTTCGATACCATCGAGGCGGTGAAGGTGGTGGAGGCCAACGAGAAGCTCTACATCAACCGTCAGGACGGCTTCATCGGCACAAGCCTGAAGAAAGACGAGTTTGTCTGCAATTGCTCCGATATCGACGACGTGATCATTTTCTATCGCGACGGTAAGTTCAAGATACTGAAAGTGGCCGATAAGATATTCGTGGGTAAGAACATTATATGGGTACAGGTGTTCAAGAAGAATGACAGCCGCACCATCTACAACGTGATTTATCGCGACGGCAAGGACGGACATACCTTTATCAAACGATTCAATATGACTAGCATGACCCGTGACCGCGAGTATGACCTGACGCAGGGCAAGCCGGGTTCACGGGTGCTCTACTTCTCGGCCAACCCCAACGGCGAGGCAGAGGTGGTCAAGGTGACGCTCAATCCCGACCCCACCAAGAAGCGGCAAAGCATATTCCTCACCCGCGACTTCTCGGAGGTGCCCATCCGAATGCGCACGGCTAAGGGCAACATCCTGTCGAAGAAGAGCGTGCTGCGCGTATCGCTGAAGAGCCACGGGCGTTCTACGCTCGGTGGGCGCAAGGTGTGGTTTGATCCCGACGTGAAGCGGCTTAACTATGAGGAGCACGGTCGCCTGCTCGGCGAATTCAACGATGGCGACAGCATCCTTGTCGTTCTTGACAACGGGGAGTTCTATACCACAGACTTCGATGCGAACAATCACTTTGAAGATAACATCCGTATCATCGAGAAATGGGATGCCGACAAGGTGTGGACAGCCGTGCTTTATGATGCCGACAATGAGGGCTACGCCTATATCAAGCGCTTTATCATGGAGGGCGGCAGGCGTCATCAGAACTACTTGGGTGAGAATCCAAACAGCAAAGAGGTGATGCTCACCGACACGGTTTATCCTCGTCTCAACGTGGTCTTTGGCGGAGCCGATGAGAAGCGTGCACCGATGGAGATCGATGTAGACAGCTTTGTCGGCGTGAAAGGCTTCAAGGCCAAGGGCAAGCGCATCACCACATGGCAGATTGCACGTATCGAGGAACTGGAGCCACTGCGTCAACCCGAACCGAAATCTATCAATCCGGACGAGGAAGACAACGGCGAGGAAGAGGAAAACCTCGACCCCGATGCCGGCAAGAGCCAGCAGCAGATAATCGACGAGATGACCGGACAACTCAGTCTATTCCCAGAAGAAAATAGCAATGACTAACCACTATCATATTATGAGAATGCTTATCATGACCATCGGGCTCATGGTGAGCATTTTTGTTTATGCCCAAGATGAGGCTGTGGAGCCGACGAAACCGCGTGCCAATACTGAGAAGGCGTATCTGTTCGGTATCGGCTACACCAACATTCTCGACACTTACCTCTCGCAGGAGAAGTTCAGCGGCATGGAGCTGCGTTTCGTTTCACAGATGTTCAGGCAGAAAGAGGGCAGCAGGGTGTCGCGGATGGTAACGCATCAGGTGTTCGGTTCGATGGTAGGCACGCGCAGCAACAGCAACTCGCTGCTCTCCGCGATGTATAACATCCAGCTGGGTTGGCAATACAATTGGGAGTTCCCTGCGCAGGGATTGAATCTCAAGGTGGGCGGACTGGTTGATGGAACACTGGGCGGCATGTACAATACGCGCAACTCCAATAATCCTGCACAGGCTCGTATCTCGCTGTCTGTCGACCCTACGGCGCGCCTGTCGTGGCATTTTCACATCAAGCAGCGACCGTTCGCACTACGTTATCAACTCACCACTCCGCTGGCAGGACTTGCTTTCTCACCCAACTACGGACAGTCGTATTATGAGATTTTCTCACGTGGCAACTACGACCACAATGTGGTTTTCACCTCGCCGTTCAATGCTCCGCAGCTTCATTGTATGCTCACCCTTGACTTTCCATTGTGGCGCGCTACTTTCCGTGTGGGCTATTTGGGCGATATTCGGCAGATGGAAGTCAACAGCTTGAAGTATCATCAATATACCCACGCCATTGTTTTGGGCTGGACGTATTGAGCAAATTCATAATTCGTAATTCACAATTCATAATTTGCAACACACGATTTACAATGATTTTGGGCAGCAGACAATATAGGGGATATAAAACGGCAGTACGCTTTTCTGCCTTTTTCCCTCTCTTCCTTTTTACCCTTTTCCTTTTCACCTCTTGTATAGATGAGGAGGAATTTGCCGATAATCCGCAGGGCAACTTCGAGGCTTTGTGGAAGATCATGGATGAGCACTATTGCTTTTTCAATGAGAAAGGGGTGGATTGGGATGAGGTGCATGCCCGCTACGCCAAGCAGATTGATGCTGGTATGACCGAGAACCAGCTGCTGGAGGTGTTGGGTAATATGGTGGCCGAACTGCGAGACGGGCATGTGAACCTCTACACCTCATTCGACGTCGGCCGTTATTGGGGCTGGCATGAAGATTATCCCAGCAACTATAGCGATACGCTGATCAACCGATACCTCGGCACTGACTATAAGATTGCCAACGGATTCCGTTATCGCATTCTTGACGACAACGTGGGGTATGTGCGTTGCAGTACCTTCACCTCGGCGTTAGGCTCAGGTAATCTCGATGCGATATTGCTCTACTTAGCGCCTTGTCAGGGGCTTATCATCGACCTTCGCGACAATGGCGGCGGTATGATCACGTCGGCAGAGGAGCTCGCCGCACGATTCACCAATGAGAAAACACTGGTAGGCTATATGCAGCACAAGACGGGAAAGGGGCATAACGACTTCTCCGCGCTGCAAGAACAGCATGTCAAACCCAGCCGTGGCGTACGCTGGCAGAAAAAGGTGGCGGTGCTTACCAACCGACAAGTATATTCTGCGGCTAACGAGTTTGTGAAGTATATGATGTGCTTCGACAATGTGACGATCGTGGGAGATAAGACTGGTGGCGGTGCCGGACTGCCTTTCTCCAGCGAGTTGCCCAACGGTTGGAGCGTACGTTTCTCTGCCTGCCCGATGTACGATAAGAACAAACAGAGTACGGAAAACGGTATCGTTCCCGATGTGTCCGTATCGCTCACCGATGCCGACTTCATCAAAGGGCGTGACACAATCATCGAGGCAGCACGCTCGTTAATGCACAATTGATAATACAGAATTCACTATGAACCTATTTACATCTTATATCTCCGAGAAGCTCAACATCCGCAAAGAACAGGTGGATGCTACGCTCGACCTGCTGGAAGCAGGCTGTACGATACCTTTCATCAGCCGTTATCGCAAGGAAGCAACGGGTAATCTCAATGAAGTGCAGATAGCTGCCATCAGCGATTTGAACGACAGACTCAAAGAGATGCAAAAGCGCAAAGACACGATACTGAAGACCATCGACGAGCAGGGAAAGCTGACCGATGACCTGCGTCAGCGTATCGCCGATACATGGAACGCCACCGAACTGGAGGATATCTACATGCCCTTCAAGCCTCACCGCCGCACCAAGGCACAGGTGGCACGCGAGCAAGGATTGGAACCGCTGGCTGCCATCATCATGCAGCAGCGTGAGCAGAATCCGAAAGGAGTTGCTGCCCGATTTGTGAAGAATGGGGTGACAGATGAGGAAATGGCGCTCAAGGGGGCTAAAGACATCATTGCCGAACGCATCAGTGAGGATGAAGGCTCGCGTCGGAGCGTGCGCAGCGTGTTTCGTCGTGAGGCTACCATATCGTCAAGAGTGGTTGCCAAGATGAAAGAAGAGGAAAAATCGCAGAAGTTTTCCGACTATTTCTTCTTCAGCGAAGAGCTTCGACACTGTTCGTCACACCGCCTGCTGGCCATGCGTCGCGGCGAAGATGAAGGTGTGCTTCGTGTGAGTATCACCGTGGATGATGACACTTGCATCGACAAACTCAAGCGATACTATGTGCATGGGCACGGTCTCTGTCAGACATTGATGGGTGAAGCCGTCGAGGATTCCTACAAACGGCTCATCCGTCCCTCCATGGAGACCGAGTTTGCTGCGCTGAGCAAGGAGCGCGCCGATGATGAAGCTATCAAGGTGTTTAAGGAAAACCTGCGCCAACTGTTGCTGGCCGCCCCATTGGGACAGAAGCGTGTGATGGGCGTAGACCCCGGCATACGCACGGGATGCAAGGTGGTGGTGCTCGATGCGCAGGGCAATCTGTTGCATCATGACGTGGTATTTGCCGTGGGCAACCCTGCCGAAAAGGTCAAGCACGATGCCCAAACACCTTTGCAACGATTCCAAGAACTTGTCCGGAAATATAAGGTGGAAGCCATCGCCGTGGGTAACGGCACCGGGTCGCGCGAGACATCCGACATTCTCAGACAGATAACAGAAGCGCCGACCTACGTTGTCAGTGAGGACGGAGCCAGCATCTACTCAGCTTCCGAGGTGGCGCGCGAGGAGTTTCCCGATGAGGATGTTACCGTGCGCGGTGCCGTGAGCATTGGCCGTCGACTGATAGATCCGCTGGCCGAGTTAGTGAAAATCGATCCGAAAAGCATCGGCGTAGGGCAGTATCAGCATGACGTGGATCAGTCTAAACTCAAGCACAGCCTCGACCAAACGGTGGAATCGTGTGTCAATTCGGTGGGGGTGAACCTCAATACGGCCAGCAAAAACCTGCTGACCTACGTCAGTGGATTGGGCGCGGCACTGGCACAAAATATCGTGAATTACCGCAAGGAGAATGGTGCGTTCACTTCACGTGCTCAGCTGAAGAAGGTGCCGCGCCTCGGTTCCGTCGCCTTTCAGCAGTGTGCCGGATTCCTCCGCATACCCGGAGCCAGAAACCCGCTCGACGGCAGTGCCGTACACCCCGAGAGTTATGCCATCGTGGAGCGGATGGCGACCGACTGCGGATGTACAGTAAACGACCTGATGAAAGATCCGGAGCAACGCAAGAAGATCGATATCCAGCGCTACGTAACCCCACAGGTGGGTCTTCCCACCCTGCACGACATCATGAGCGAACTGGAGAAACCGGGGCTCGACCCACGCGAAAAGATTGAGACTTTCGAGTTCGACCCGCGTGTGAAGACCCCGGATGACCTCGTGGCGGGTATGGAACTGCCGGGGATCGTGACCAATATCACCAACTTCGGCGCTTTCGTCGATATCGGCGTGCACCAAGACGGACTGGTGCATATCTCCCAACTCGCCAATCATTATGTGAAAGATCCTAACGATGTGGTGAAGCTCCACCAGCATGTGCGGGTGAAAGTGCTGGAGGTAGACCGTCGACGGCATCGCATTTCCCTCACCATGCGCTGACTTCCGGTCGGTCTGTCACCCCCAAAGACGACCTCTATCCTCATCCATCCACCGGCCATGATGTTTTGAAGACCGTTTTTTTCGGTTTTTGTTTACACTATTGCCGCTTCTTGCCTATGTCTGACATGCATATCTATTTTACTCTATTTTAACGTCTTGCGTATGCTTTATTCGTCAAAATAATGTACCTTTGCACCCAAATTATTATACAATTTAATCAGAAACATGGCACAAGAAGATGTTTTCAAGAAAATCGTAAGCCATTGCAAGGAGTATGGCTTCGTCTTCCCAAGTTCAGAAATTTATGATGGCCTCGCCGCCGTTTACGACTACGGGCAGAACGGTGTAGAGCTAAAAAACAATATCAAACAGTATTGGTGGCAGTCAATGGTGTTGCTCCACGAAAACATCGTGGGTGTCGACGCCGCCATCTTCATGCACCCCACCACATGGAAGGCCAGCGGTCACGTCGACGCGTTCAACGATCCTTTGATCGACAACCGTGATTCCAAGAAGCGCTATCGTGCCGATGTGCTGATCGAAGACCAGCTTGCCAAGTACGAGGAAAAGATAGAGAAAGAGGTGGCTAAGGCCGCTAAGAAATTTGGCGAAGCTTTCGACGAGGCACAGTTTCGTACCACTAACCCTCGCGTGTTAGAGAATCTGAAGAAGCGCGACGCGCTGCATGCCCGCTATGCCGAGGCCATGCAGCACTCAGATTTGGAGGCGCTGAAGCAGATTATCATTGATGAAGAGATTGCCGATCCCATCTCCGGCACCAAGAACTGGACTGATGTGCGTCAGTTTAACCTGATGTTTTCTACCGAAATGGGTTCGGTGAGCGATGCCGCCAACAAGATTTTCCTGCGCCCGGAGACTGCTCAGGGCATCTTCGTAAACTATCTGAACGTGCAGAAGACAGGCCGCATGAAGCTGCCTTTCGGTATCGCTCAGATTGGCAAAGCATTCCGCAACGAGATTGTGGCGCGTCAGTTTGTGTTCCGCATGCGTGAGTTCGAGCAGATGGAGATGCAGTTTTTCTGCCAGCCCGGCACTGAAATGAAGTGGTTCAGCTACTGGAAAGCCGTGCGTCTGGCATGGCATCAGGACTTGGGCATGGGCAACGAGAACTACCGTTTCCACGACCACGAGAAGCTGGCACATTATGCCAACGCTGCTACCGACATAGAATTTAAGATGCCTTTCGGCTTTAAGGAGGTGGAGGGAATCCATAGCCGCACCGATTTCGACCTGTCTCAGCATGAGAAGTTCAGCGGGCGCAGCATCAAATATTTCGATCCCGAGACCAATGAGAGCTATACACCGTATGTGGTGGAGACCTCAATCGGCGTAGACCGCATGTTTCTCAGCGTGATGTGTCACGCCTATACCGAGGAGCAGTTGCCCAACGGCGACTCCCGTGTGGTGCTGAAGCTGCCCGAGGCACTGGCTCCCGTGAAGTGCGCCGTATTCCCGCTCGACAAGAAAGACGGCCTGCCCGAGCTGGCTCATCAGATTGTAGACGATCTCAAATTCCACTTCAACACCCACTATGGCGACCCGAAAGACTCCATCGGCAAGCGCTATCGCCGTCAGGATGCGGTGGGCACGCCTTACTGCGTGACCGTAGACCACGACACACCAAACGATGGCATGGTCACCTTACGCCATCGCGACACTATGGAGCAGGAGCGTGTGGCTATCAAAGATCTGCGCGCCATCATCGAAGATCGCGTAAGCATCACCTCCGTTTTGAAGAAGTTGGGCAAGGACATCGAGGGTCTCGATGCCTAAATCTGCGGAGAATAACAATATAAATAAGGTAGAAGGATAAATAAAAACAACCATTAAACATAGAAGAAAACATGAGTTTCACCCGAAATATAAATATCGCCGCTGTCAGTATGGCAAAGGGTAAGGTCAAACTCCTGCCCCTATTCCTGTTTACCCTTTTACTCTCTTTCGCCTCTTGCTCGGAAGAGTCGGACGACGTAGAAGAGTTCCCCAACTGGCAGAGCACCAACGAAGCCTATTGGGATAGTCTCTACACCGCCACCCAGCAGAAGATTGCGGCAGGCGATACCTCATGGAAAATCATCAGAAGCTGGAGCTTGGAGGAAGCGCAGGCCACTGCCAACACCGATTATATCATCGTTCATGTGGTCACTGCCGGCACAGGTTCGGGCAGTCCGCTCTATACGGACTCCGTGCGTGTGCACTATACGGGCAAACTCCTCCCGTCCACCTCTTATCCCACGGGCTACCAATTTGATTCTTCTTACGGCAAAGCAACGTCTACCGCCACGGCCGCACCTGCACAGTTTCTTGTAGGGGGGCTGGTCAAAGGCTTTGCCACAGCCCTGCAGAATATGTGCATCGGCGACGAATGGGAAGTGTATATTCCCTATCAGTTGGGCTATGGCACGAGTGGCAGTTCGAGCATACCCGGTTATTCTACACTGATTTTCAACATCATTTTGGTATCTTATTACCGTGCGGGCTACGACGTGCCAGACTTCAAGGCCAAGCAAGCGAACTTCTAGTTTGAGGAATAACCGTATGAAATAAGGTTCCCTTTGCGGATCTCTACCCCGGCATCATAGCGCCCTGCCGCTCCTGCTCGCCCTTCGGCGAGGTTCTTGGGAGCAGCCGGGCGCTATCGTTTTTGTACGCCTGTCCACCGCTTAGGCCTTACCGTCAGGTAGGAATGGCGACGTACAACGTTCGGCGTATGCACGTACAACGGTCGGTGTACGCACGTACGCCGCTCGGTGTACGTGTGTACGGCGTTCGGCGTGCGTCACCGTCGGAACGGAAAACATCGAAGAAACGGACGTAAAAGCGATGGCGCGAAGATGCTTACCGGCTGAAAGATCCACAATATGTCCGGATGGGTTTGTTTGCAAGCATTCGCCACAGGACATAACTATCTTACTAATAAACCTTAACAAAAACACCTTTTATTAAGATTTTTATTTATATTTAAAGCCTAAAACCTAACCAATTATCATTTTATTCTTTTATCCCCATCGGGTCAATAGTATCAACCTAACCTTTATTTGCTTTAAGTATGAACAGAAAACCTAAAACAACAAATGTGTTGTTTGTGCTATTCGTGCTGGTCATGTGTGCGTGCACACCGTGTTGATTTAGGTCAAGAAAGGGGCGTTTTTCGGCGAAAAGTGGGGTAAAACTGTTGCGGGCTATCGCAAATCATCCTATCTTTGCATCGTCAAAAGAGAAAAGCCTTCACCGCGCTTCGGTGCGACAGGAATAGGAAAGATAAACAGAGAGATTTGGAGAGAACATAGAAATAAGTTATTACAAAGCATACGATAGAGTATTAGTTTTAAGGTAGAGAGTTGTAGAATCAAGGAAAACAAATAGGCTATCAGGCCTGAGAGGTAAAGATTGAGACTGACCAGTCGTGAGGACTACGTCTGAAGGATGACAAAATCAATAGGTAGGAAGGTCAAGGATAACATGATGTATATAGTGTGTGCGGCAATTGCCGCAGCACTTTGGTGGATGGACGACCATCTGCCGAAGGCATGACAAGAGAGGATTCTTAAGAGAAGTTTCATAGAGTTTAGATAGTCAGAAGACGATTTCCCATGTGGAGATCCTCTTTATTTTATCCCACAAAACCATGCTTTTGCCTTTGCATTTTGCCGAAAACTAAGTAACTTTGCCTCTCCAACACGTATTTATGTTAAGCAACAAGAAAAGTGAGGCCTTACTGGCTAAGATAAGGGAGAGCCTTCCTCTCACAAGCAGAGAGAAGCTGAATCTCATCGTCGAGTTAAGTATTCCTTCCATGTTGGCGCAGATCACCACCGTGCTGATGTTCTTCATCGATGCCTCCATGGTGGGTCATCTCGGCGCAGCAGCATCGGCCAGCATCGGCTTGGTGGAGACCACGACATGGCTCATGGGCTCTGTAATGAGTGCAGTTTGTGTGGGTTTTTCCGTGCAGGCAGCCCACTTCATCGGTGCCAACGACTTTTTCAAGGCACGGCAAGTGTTCCGCCACGGCTTGGCATGCGGCATCCTTTTCTCGCTCTTCGTATGCGCGGTGGGCATTGCCATCCACAATCCCCTACCCTATTGGCTCGGAGGAGGAGATGACATTGCCGAAGATGCTTCGGCCTACTTCCTCATTTATTCCGCCACACTGCCCATCGTACTCCTCTTTCATCTCATGAGCGACATGCTCAAGAGCTCGGGCGACATGCGTGTGCCCAGCATCCTGAGCATCCTGCTCTGCACTTTAGACGTGGCTTTCAATTACTTCTACATCTACATCATGGGGTGGGGCGTGCGCGGCGCTGCTCTCGGCACGCTGTCGGCCTATGCCGTTGCCGTAGCGCCGATGTGCTACATCGCCCTGTGCAAGAACAAGATTCTTGCCCTGCACCACGACACCGTGCCTTTCAAATGGGTGTGGAACTATGTGCGCAATGCCCTCAAAATCAGCCTGCCCATCGCCGTACAGTCTGTCCTGATGAGCGGCGCACAGGTGGTGAGTACCCTCATCGTGGCACCACTGGGCAATATCGCCATCGCCGCTCACTCGTTTGCCATCACCGCAGAGAGTCTTTGTTACATGCCGGGCTATGGTATCGGCGAAGCCGCCACAACACTCGTCGGCCAAGCCCACGGTGCCAACCGCATGGATCTCTGTAAGAGCTTCGCCCACATGACCATCAGCATCGGCATGCTCGTCATGGCTTTCATGGGCGTGATAATGTATATTTTCGCCCCCGAGATGATCGGATTTCTCTCGCCTGTGGCCGAAATCCGCGAGCTCGGCACTGCCGTGCTCCGCATCGAAGCCTTTGCCGAGCCTTTCTTCGCAGCCTCCATCGTGAGCTATAGCGTGTGTGTGGGTGCGGGCGACACGCTGAAACCCGCCATCATGAACCTCGTTTCCATGTGGTGCATTCGTCTCACGCTGGCCTATTGGTTAGCCCAAAGTCATGGGCTGAAAGGCGTCTGGGTTGCCATGGCATGCGAGCTCACTTTCCGCGGCATCCTCTTCCTTGTGCGCATCCGGCGCGGCAGCTGGATGAAGACAATGAAAGCGGTGGCGGAGAAACCAATGGTTTCGTAGTATCAAACCAATGGTTTCGTGATGCAAAACCAATGGTTTCATAGTGTCAAACCAATGGTTTCGTGGTGCAAAACCATTGGTTTCGCGATGCGAAAGCTATGCTATCGCAAGACGAAGAGGGGCAAAACAACCATAAAGCATAGACGGAATGGCAAACTACAGCGAGGTAAACGCACTGCAGAGGGAGGCTCGACGCCGAAGGGTGACGGGCAAACGGTCGTATCGGATACTCGCCACCATATCAGAAAGGATGGACCGCTACTACATTGACCCGATACTGGGGCTCATCCCGGGAGGGTGGGGTGACACCCTGTCGGTGCTGATGACGATACCGTTTATCTGGTTCAGCATGTTTGTCGTGCGTTCGATACCGCTCACGGTGGCTATTATATATAATGTGCTGCGCGACGTCGCCGTGGGGCTGATCCCATTCTTTGTGGGCGACATTCTCGACGTGCTCAACCGATCCTACATGAAGAACATGAAGTTGATACAAGGCTTTGTGAACAACGATGCGGAGATGATTCGCGAGGTGAACCGCAAGATGTGGCTTTCATTAGGATTCATCGCAGTGTTTATTGTAATCATCGCGCTGCTGATCAAGCTCACAGTCATGCTGATAGAGATGATTAGCGGGATTTTTTAGACGCTATCTTCTCCGGCCCTCTGACTTCCCTACAACTTTCCTCCCCAAGACCAATCTGCTGAAGCAAAAGCCTCCTTCGCTGAATATTTTTGTTATACACCTTATATATTTCATATCTTTGTGGCAGTTTTTAGATTTTTTAATTGATATAAAAAAGCCCAGAGATTATGAAAAAGAATTTTAATTTGCTAATTATGGCTGTTGCAACGATTCTTGCAGCATGCAGCTCGGGTGACGACTATCTGGACAGTTATGACAACAACACAGGCACAACATCAAGCTCAAGTTCAGCAAGCAGTTCAACCACTAACTCAGATCTTTCCAACCTCAGCGTGGCCATTGATTCGACAGCACTCAGCGAAACGGAAACCGTACCATCAAGCAATGAAGACTATGTGGAGAATTATACGGAGAAATACACTATCTATGTGACCTACAACGGCACTTCGGCCAGCTATACCCCCGAGGTTTCGGGCGTGACAATCAACGTTAGCGGTGCTGACGTGACGGTGACTTCCACCACCGCAGGCGTCAACTATGTGCTCAGCGGCTCGACCTCTGACGGCTCGTTCAAGATGGCCAGCGGCGACAACAACAAGAAATTCCAGCTGACACTGGCCGGTGTCAGCATTCACAACAGCGACGGCCCGGCCATCAACATCCAGTCGGGCAAGCGCGTATACGTGGTGGCGAAAGACGGCACATACAACAATTTCAGCGACGGCACGAGTTACGCCAGCAGCACTGAAGACCAGAAAGGCACGATATTCAGCGAGGGGCAGCTGCTCTTCTCGGGTTCCGGACACATCAAAGTGAACGCCAACACGAAAGCAGGTATCGTGAGCGATGATTACATCTTTATCCGCCCCAACAGCAACATCTATGTGAAGTCGACCAGTGGCAACGGTATCAAGGGTAACGATGCCATCACCATCACCGGCGGCGTGGTCAATGTGGAGGTGTCGGCAACGGCAGCCAAGGGTCTTTCGACCGACGGACACTACACCCAAAGCGGCGGCCGCGTGGTGGCCATCACTACGGGCGGCGGCGAGTATGACTCCGACGAGAAGGACGTAAGTGCCTCGGCCGGCCTGAAGGCAGATTCTACATTCACCATGAACGGAGGCGCACTCTATGTAAAGAGTAGCGGCAAGGGTGGCAAAGGCATCAGTGTGGATATGGACATGACCATCAACGACGGCACCATCAAGGCCATCACCACAGGCTCGACCTATACCTATTCGAGCAGCTTAGACAGCAAGGCAAAGGGCATCAAGGCCGATGGCAATATCACGGTGAATGGCGGTGCGGTGATGATAAAGGCCACGGGTGGCGAAGGTTCGGAGGGAATGGAGGCGAAAGGTACCATGACCATTACCGGCGGCGACGTGGAGGTGTATGCATACGACGATGCCATCAACTCGGCCAAGAATCTCACCATAAGCGGCGGATATATCTATACGTTCGGCATCAACAACGACGGCATCGACTCTAACCAGAATATCTACATCAAGGGCGGCACGATCATTGCCTACGGCACGACCCAACCCGAGGTGGGTATCGACGTGGCCGAAGGCTATAGCTTGGTGATCACAGGCGGAACGGTGATGGGTGTAGGTGGCGGAACCAGCTATCCTGCAACTTCCTCTACGCAGCCCAGCATCGTGTACGGCGGCTCGGTGAGTTCCGGTTCTACGCTCGCCATCACCAGCGGCAGCAGCACTATTGCCAGCTATGTCATGGGAAGAAGTTATAATGGCAGTGCAGTATTTCTGCTTTCTGCCCCCGGCTTGAGCAAAGGCAGCAGCTATACACTCACCGTAGACGGCTCGACCGTGGGAACGATATCGTCGCTCTCACTGCCCTACTCCACCATCGGCAGTTCTACTGGCAGCATGGGTGGCGGTATGGGCGGCGGCTTCGGCAGATGGTAAGCCGACCCGCTTAACGCTTGAATAAGTCTTGGAGTGCGTATCGGGGCAACCGTGAGGCTCCAAGACTATACCGGCAAAAAATAATAACCATTACCCCTTTCACGTTATTAAGCAAACTGTCGCTTATGGAAAAACCTCTACGCCTTGACAAAGAAAACCTGATTTACCTCGGCCTTTGGAGTCTTCTTTTTCTTGCTCCCGTAGCGAGCTTATATTTCCGCACTACGTCCAATCCCGGTCTGAAGTTCCAGTGGGGGGAGGTATTCCATGTGTGGATTATCTTTGCGGCATACTTCGCCATTTTCCTGATCCATAACTTCGTGCTGGCTCCGTTGCTGATTTATAAGCACAAGACGCTGATGTATCTTGCTACCCTCGTATGTTTGGTAGCAGTATTCATTCTCTTTGAGTGTATGAATAAACCGAGAATCACATCACCGGGAATGCATAAAGGTACAGACTGCCCACCGGAAATGCGGGATAATCGCCCCGTTCCGCCGGAGTTTAAGCACGACGGCATACAGCCCGGCGAACCCGGTCTGCGGCGTCCCGACATGAAACCCGATGAGCAGAAAGGCGCCACGACACCGGCAATGAACGGTGAGCCAAGAGCGCCGGAAGACTTTAACGACAAGCAGAAATATAAAGAACATGAGCCTCCCGTGATTCTCGGACAGGCCGACATCATCGGAGCGTTGGTGCTGATCGGTCTTCTCAGCCTTAATCTCGGTGTGAAACTATTCTTCAAGAACGAGCAGGATCAGAAGGATATGCAGGAATTGGAGAAGAAAAACCTGAAGCAACAGCTGGAGTATCTGAAGTATCAGATCAACCCCCACTTCTTCATGAATACGCTCAACAATATCCATGCACTGGTCGATATAGACCCGGAGAAGGCGAAGACCACCATTGTGGAATTGTCGAAAATGATGCGTTATGTGCTCTACGAGGGCGACAAGAACCTCATCCCGCTGCAAAAGGAGATAGAATTCCTGCACAATTACGTCTTGCTGATGAAGCTCCGCTATCCCGATAAGGTGAATGTGGATGTAGATATTCCCGAGAATTTCCCCGACGGGCAGATTCCCCCGCTGCTCCTCATCACGTTTGTGGAGAATGCTTTCAAGCATGGCGTGAGCTATAAACAGAAGAGTTTCATCAACATCAGCATGGATTCGGAAAACGGAAATCTGCTTTTCAAATGTCTCAACAGTAAGAAAAAGCCCAGCAATGCCAATGGAAAGATTCCTTCGGAGGGCGGTGTAGGCCTGAAGAATGTGAAGCAACGCCTTGACCTTATCTATGCCGACGATTATTGTTTAACGATTACAGACAGCGAGAAGACCTATGAGGTGTTGCTCTGTCTGCCCATCAAAAAGCAGCCTTCTCCATCCGTTTAGAGGATGGAAGGGCTGCTTTCTTTTTATCATCACACCTGCCCGGAGCTTTTTTGCAGGTGTTTTATATTCAAAATAACGATATACGGCTGTCGCTTCCGCACATGGAATCACGCCGGTTTCTTGCCGTAAATCAGTCCTATTTTACAGATCATCCACGGTGCGCGCAGATATTTGGGCACGAAACCCTGACGCTCCACATGGCTCACATAATGGAGGTCGGTATAGCCTTGGGTGCGCAGCTCATTGAGAAAATCCTCAATATTGCCATAAATCAACCGGCTGTCGAACAAGTCTTGCAGCGCAAAACTGCCGCCGGGCTTCAGCACTCGCAAGGCTTCCAAGATGAGTTTGCATTTATCGGGCTGTGTCCTCACCTCGTGAAACACGAAGTTGCTCACCACCGCATCAAACGTTTCATCCGCAAAATCGAGCTTGGAGGCATCGCCATGTTGGAATATCGTGCGATCGGCCACACCTTCTGCCTCAGCGTTTGTCTCGCATTGCTGCTGCCCGTAGTTCCACATCGCTCCCCAATAGTCCATACCCGTGACCTGTGCCTGCGGGAAATGCTTGGCGCATCGAATGCTCAACGCACCCGAACCGCAGCCCACATCAAGCAGTTTGCCTTGTCCGTCCCAGTCGAGATGCTGCACAAGGTAGTCGTGAATCTTGGCCATCAGACCGCCGCCCGTAAACGAAAACTCCTGCCTGCAACACCACATATAGAGGGTTAACGCCGACCACACCACGAAAATGACACCCAGCAGCACAGTGAGCCAACCGATGTGCAGCCATGCCCATGCCCCTGCGAAGAGCACGGCAAGTACAGCAGCAACAGAAAAGAGCATGTTCATAAATGGGCGTGATACCCAGTTGCCATAGTCGGGCATAGATGTTTGATTTTTCATAATCGTCGTATGATTGATAAACTGTACAAAAATACACAGTTTCCCACTCCCTCGCAATACCTAAAAAACATGATTCTTTCCCACCGCCATGCCCTTCCCGTCATCCCCTATACACCTGTCAATGCTATCCGCCACGTCCGGGTAAAAGGTCTTTCAAGTGCTCGGCATCCTCCCTCGCTGCATGTTTCGTCGCCGCTTCCCGCTCTGATGACCACGTACGGCGTACGGTGTACATGCGTACGGCGTTCGGTGTACATGCGTACGACGTACGGTGTACGCACGTGCGGCGTACGGTGCATGCCGGCATCGGGATGAGATCGGTATGCCGTTTGGCATATATGTCGCTTATACAAGCCTCTTTACGGCCAAAGCGCTTGCGGGTATGATGCATAAAAGATTTCCAAAACAGCTATCTGTTTTTGGCGGACAGTAATGTTTTTCTATCTTAAAAACTGTCATTTTCTTGCATATCTTCTCAAAATAACGTATCTTTATGCCCCAGAAACAATGTGGTAACCTTTAGGCTTTCCCTATTCTTATCCCTAAAGAAGTGCAAAAATGTAAGAGCCATAGAATAAAAATAGAATAGACAAATGATTAGATGTTTAGCGATTGATGACGAGCCTCTGGCACTCCAACAGCTGGCTACGTACATCAAAAAGATCCCTTTTCTTGAGCTTGTGGGCGAGTGCCAAAGCGCACTCGAAGCCCGTGCAATGCTCAATCAGGAGGCTATCGATGCCATCTTCTGTGATATCAATATGCCCGACCTCAACGGCATGGACTTCGTGAAGAGCCTTGCCGCACCACCACTCGTGGTCTTTACCACGGCCTATGCCGACTATGCAGTCGAAGGATACAAGGTGGATGCAGTGGATTACCTGCTGAAACCCTTCAGCCTCGATGAGTTTCGTCGAGCTGCCAACAAGGTGCAGGCAAGACTAAATACGACAAGCCGCAGACCATCAACGCCCCTCACCGATGAGGGAGAGGGTGCAAAAGAAACCGCGCAGACCGATTTTGCGCCGCTCGACTCTCACCAGCCATCAGACAGATTGGGTGAACCCGATGACCCGGACTCGCTCTTTGTCAAGACCGACGGACGAGTGGTGAAAATCAATATCAGCGACATACGCTATGTGGAAGGCATGAGCGAATATCTCAAGATACACCTCGACAGCAACGGTTACGACGGTAAGCCGCAGAAACCGCTCGTGATTCTCTTCTCCATGAAGAAGCTGGAAGAGCGCCTGCCTAATTATTTCATGCGCATACACCGTTCTTACATTATCAACCTGAAAAAGATTCAGGAGGTAAATAAGAACCGCGTCATCATGGATGAAGATACCTATCTGCCCATCGGCGACCTCTATAAGGAGACTTTCACCAATTATATCAACAAGAGTTTCTTGGGTAAATAAGGCGAAAAGATAAATGGGAAGACAGGTAATTAAGGAGGGTGTGCCAGAATAAAAACATAAAAGAATAAAAGCCGTCACTTTATGCACGAATGAGGCCATATAAGCGGATGTTTATCCGGCATTTGGCTTTTATACTGTGCGAAGCGGTTATTCTTTTATTCTCTTATTCTATTCTGGCACACCCTCTTTATGGCCTCAGCATATTTTGCCTGCCACCATTCAGAACTTAAACTTATAGCTCAAGCCAACGATATGCTGGTTAGGATCATCGTCGTCGTCGCTGTTCACATCCTGATAGCGATAGAACAAGCCCACGGTATGCTTTTTCTGTATATTCCAGTCGGCACCCACTGTGTAGCGCACCTTATCGAGATTCCACGAGTTGAAGAGTTCTACGCTGGCGTATGGGGTGATATGGGATGACGGAATGTTGTATTCCGCCTGCAAACGACTGCGGAGCACGTTGCCGCCCTTGCTGTGCACATAGGTATCTTCCCACCATCCGTTGTCATGATCATAGCGCGTGGTGGTGGTTCCGGGGCGATAGGTGTACTGCCAACGCTCACGCAGCGAGAAGTTGAAACGGCCTACATCCACGTTGCCCGTCAGGTCGACATGCACCCTATGGCGTGCGCTCCAGTAACTGGGGCGGGTGTTGTTGTAGGCGCCGCTCGACTTGTAGGTAACCTTTTCGCGATTGTTTTTCCACAGGAAGTCATATCCGGCCGAAGCCTTCAACCACTTAACAAATTTATACTCGAATGCTGCGCCGATGCTCCAGCGGTCGGCTTCCTGCATGTTTTCTCGCATGCGGTACTCGCTTTCCACCCCTACGCTCATCTTCTTATTGATCTTCTTTTCCACCCCGGCAGAATACCACATACCGAACTCATCGCTCTGCGCGTATATCAAGGTAGGCACCTGCAACAACAGCAGTACGAAACAGAGCCGCACGAGAACTCCCGTTCTCATCGCAGGCTGACATGTTTGATTGGATTTCATCTGTGTCATAACATAAATTTCTAATTGATATCTTAACCTTATTGCTTATATATTTTGCATGTCGTCCTTGCTTAGTTTCAGCTTATCATCAATGACTGCATCCCGATTTTCAGCCACATAATACACCTTTACAATCGCCATGTCGCGCAAAAAGTCGATACTTCCCACCTCCGCGCGGATAATCTCCAGCCCCAGCCGCTGCCTCAAGTCCTCGAGCAGTTCATGGCGTTTCTCAGGCATAATGAGATCTATACGGTCATATTGTATGAGTTTGGTGGGCTGCTGCTTCAATTGTCGCTCGCACATCCAGATGCAGACAATCACCACGGCATTGGTCGCCGCCAACTCAATGAGCGTCACCGAATTGGAAATGGCATTGACCACCGACAGCGCAATGATCACAAACATGTAGGTCATCTCCCTCACCGGCATGGCGTCCGTGCGATAACGCATAATCGAAAAGATACCAAACAGACCGATACCGATACCGATACTCGTCTTCGATTTCAAATCCTCAAGTTCGAAGATCATGAAAAAAACTAAGAAGAAAATGGCTATACTCATCAGCATAAATGAGAAATAGAAGTCGCGGCGCCTGCTCTTCTTGTAATAGAGCTTATCCACAATAAGCCATGTGGTGAGCAGAAGCATCAAAAGGCGCATGAGCATCAGAGGGAAATCTGAAGAAAAAGAGAAATCGAAAATATTGTTCATAACGTGTGTTGTTAGTTTGAATTTATTTGTCTAATCGTATAATCCTCGTGAGGCGGGGCTTGATGCGATTGTGCTGCAAGGCGTCGTTGGTAAGCGCCGAGCCGATGATATACTTGCTGAAGCCCATCGGCTTGATGCGCAGATCGCGCAGATGTGTGAGTATAGGACTGGGTTGCAGACCGTCGCGCTTAAGTTCTATGATCACAACCTCATTCATATCTTTGTGCCGGCCGGTGATGATGTTGTCGAATTGCAGGTCGAAGTCTATCGTCAGCCGCTCGGTCTTCTGCCTGTTTACCAACGTGATGCGGTTGAAAAGATTCTCTAACTTCTCGCCCAGCAGCGCAGGATCATAGTGCAAGGTTTGCCGCAAGAACTCATCGTAGGCTTGAAAATGCTCGTTCTGCCGGCGAAAGAGGATGCCGTGGTCAGGGTTTACGGGGTCGAAATCCATCATCGCGGTGCGCTTCTTTCTCGTGCGCCCACGATTGTTCTTTGTCTTCACCTCCAAGAAGTTCAACCCCGAATTCACATACGAGCGTATGCGCAGCTTCTGGCGATTGGAGTGTCCCGCCTGATGAAGTCGGTACATCATGCTGTCAGGTGTATCGAAATACACTGTATAATAAGGTGCGACACGCTCTCCCTCGACCTCCTGAACCCTATAATCCCGCATGGCACGCCCGAGTAGTTGGCGCAGTATAGCCTTTGTGGTGACAAACTTCGTGTCCGTGCGGTTCATCAGTCTGATACCGCTCATCTCATCGAGGGTAATAGGGTCGAAAGTGTGGAGAATTTCGTTCATCGGTCTTCAGGTTTAATCAAGTGATACCAACACATTTGCGTTTGTGATATGGCAAAGTTAAGCGAAAACCGAAAAGGTTACAAAATATATCAACAAACAAGGATATTTTCTCAATCAACCCCACAATTTTGAATTAAGCATCGCTGTTTTATTACAATCTTCCCACAATTCTCTCTCTATCGTATCAAAATGACACTTACATGCATTCCTACCTGCCTTTTTGCCCTTTCGCCACTCTCATTAGGCTCTTATCCGTACAAAACAAGAAAAGTCCGCCACCCGGATTCCATCTGCAACAGACGGTCACCAAGTGGCGGAGGCTATGCTGTGATTCTCCTTGCGGAGCTAAAGAGAGCATCGAAGGGTTACTTCACGTCGCCCACCTTAATGAGGTATTCGCCAATCTGCACGGCGTTGAGCGCGGCGCCTTTACGTATCTGGTCGCCCGTGAGCCAAAGCGTGTTGCCGTTGTCATCGGCGAGATCCTTACGTATGCGACCCACATACACATCATCCTTGCCGGCACTCTCCAGCGGCATGGGGTAGACATAATTCTGCGGATCGTCCACCACCGTCACACCGGGAGCGGCCTCGAGCGCCTTGCGGATGGCATCAACGCTAAGGGGCTGCTCGGTCTCGAACCACACACTCTCCGAATGGGAGCGCAGCGAACTGACGCGAACACAGGTAGCAGAGGTGCGCACATCGGAGTGCATAATCTTGCGTGTCTCGTTAAACATCTTCATTTCTTCCTTTGTATAGTCGGTCTCGGTCATCTTATCAACCTGCGGAATGACGTTATAGGCCAGCTGATGAGGGAACTTTCTGATGGTCTTCACCTCTCCCTCTTCCACGATTTCCTTGTATTGCTGCTGCAATTCGGCCATGGCTGCAGCGCCGGCGCCGCTTGCGCTCTGATAGCTCGACACGTGTATCTTCTTGATATGCGAGAGTTTCTCGATGGGGTTGAGCACCACCACCATCATGATCGTGGTACAATTGGGGTTGGCAATCACGCCACGCGGACGCACAAGGGCATCCTCTGCATTGATCTCGGGCACCACCAATGGCACGTCGTCGTCCATGCGGAAAGCACTGGAGTTGTCAATCATCACCGCCCCATGCTTGGTTATGGTTTCAAGATATTCTTTGCTGGTGCCGGCGCCGGCCGATGCAAACACAATGTCCACGCCCTTGAAGTCGTCATTGTGCTGCAAGAGTTTCACCTCATATTCCTTACCTTTAAAGGTGTATTTGCTTCCGGCACTACGCTCTGAACCAAACAACACCAGATCATCCAATGGGAAATTGCGCTCGTCCAGTATGCGCAACAGTTCCTGACCCACCGCGCCGCTTGCGCCAACAATAGCTACTCTCATAATCTTTTTCTTTTCTTATTATTGTTATCTCCTTTGCAAAATTACAACTTTCCCAACAAACACAAACATATTTCCACCAGATTTTTTAGCTTCCCCAACCCCACCCGCAGCTTGCCCAAGTCATTCAGAAGGAAGGGATGCCAACTACGGCAACTGTCAGCCTCCTCCCCACACGACCTTTCTGTTTTATAACAATGGCAGGGTGTGCTACGGACAGCTCCTCTTTCGGAGGGGTTTAGATAGGTCGTTTGCATTCCGATTTTTATTGACAAACACCCTCTGTAGATTCGCGTGTAGCAAAATTGAAAATCTTTTGCCCGAAATACGCGAAAATTGGAGGGGGTTACGTAAACCTCGGAGCATCAGTGAGTTATACGCAAAAAGTAAGAATATGCCATAGATATTCATCTTCTCGTCTTGCGATAGCACCCTTTTCGTCTTGCGAAAGCACCCTTATCGCGATACGAGAA
>CAUTTP010000039.1:0-23592 GCA_963541305.1 uncultured Prevotella sp. | reverse complement strand
GAACGGAAAAGATGTTCCTGCATTCGGAGAAAGAACTGCTGGCAAACAGTAAGGGCAGGCTCAACATGAAGAGCAGCGGCGACCTGTCGCTTCTTTCCAAAGCTGATGAGGCCAAGCAGGAACAGCACGGTACAATAACGCTGGCGACGGTCGATTTCAGAACGAAAGACGGCTACACGGGTGATTTCGGCATCGACTGGCTGCGTATAGATGATGACGGGCTTGAAAATAAGGGTCATTACACCGACGAGAAGCCGTACGGACAGATAATAGAGGGTGGCTATGGAGATGGTTCGGTAGATTTAACTGGGGGTGAAACAGGTACGGCGTATACGTCGCTGAAAGGGGAATATGATGACATCATGGTCAGTATGCCACAAAAGGAAGGTGATAAGAGCCGGGTAGACAGGTATTTTGTGCCGTATCTGACACTTTTCCCCAAGTCATACACGGACAGTCTGACGGGTATGGCCGAGGACGAAAAGCCCAAATGCGAGGCGGAATTTCGTGTCTTGGTAGACATTGCCGTGGATGAAATCGACAGCTTGGAGTTCAAGTATAATAAGTCTATTTTTGACATTGATAAGCCGAAGTTGCAGGATAAGATCAAGACGGAGGGCAAGAAGCTCTCGGCGGACGGGACAGTGAAAATCACGTGCAAGGAGGAGATAAAGACGGCGAGTGAGGGTGAGATCTGCGTTTACGCCTATCCGAAGGAAGTAGCCGGCAAGAAAGATGCCGAACGCGAAGCGATGCGTACTTTGGCGGGCAAGATAAAGGTGCTACCCAACGGACCGACAGAACGCAAAAAGCAGAAAATAGTCCTCGTCTGTGTCAAAACAAATATTTCAGGGACAGAAGCCGTAGGTAATTTTGATGATGGTGAACTTACGCGGCTTCATAACATCTTGCATCAGGCATTGGTGGAGGTTGAGGTTGAGCAGTATCTGAAAGATGATAAGGGAAATATAGTAAGAAAGCCCACATCAGGTGATCCTCAATGTATTGAATTAGATTTGACTAATGATACTAAATTCAAAGAAAAAGGGCTGTATGTTTCTTTAGTTAATAACAATCTCGTTATCAATGAAGATTCTGATAAGGGTAGTATGTTCAAATATTTGAGGGAAACTTTTTTGAGCGGTAAGGGCAATTCAAAGTACAGTGGATATCTGACGATATTCGCATTTGCAGAAGACACTTATGATGGTACCACCGGACAGGTAGAGGGAATAGGGGTAAAGAATCTTGTGCTGTTTAATGATAGGAATAATCAAACGATAGCCCACGAGGGACTTCACGGTTTTGGATTATTCCATACGCATCGGGATTCCGTGTCCGGATATGATGCTGAAGGTAATTTGGTCACTCCCCCGATATCCAACGGCGACCAGAAATATGTATATCCGCACGCCCACTTGTTCCCAAGCAAGGCAACCGACAACATAATGAGTTACAACGGCTCCTTGCGTAAGACCACATGGCGTTGGCAATGGGAAATAATCCGAAGAGACATATAAAAACGGTATACTATGATGAAAAATTTATTTATTGTCGCAACCTTGTTATGTAGCATAATGGGTTGCTCAGCTCAGAATAAAAATAGTGGCAACAAACAAAATCAAGATAAGATGCTTAACACAAAAACATTCGACATTGAGGAATACAAAAAGATTACTCAGAAAAACAGCAGAGGAAAAAGATATATCATTAATAGTAATGGTATAGTAATCGAAAAGGACGAAGATTTTTCGCATGGGGAATTTGTAGGCTTTCGTGAAGATTGCCATTATCCAGATTCACCTTACAACACCGTGTTTTTGTACTACAAAAATGGAGTGATAAAGAAATCATGGACGACATTCTATAATAACATTATAGGTGACGTGAGTGATTATGACAGTCTCGGTTTCCTGACGAACCGGAAAAACTACGACATTCCCTATAAATTCGATGTAAAGTCTTTGATTGACAAAATGAAAAAAGAATATGGCGTCGATTTGTTGGACAAGAAACGGGTATTCACGGTGCACAGATTCGCTCCCCAAAATATGGGGATGTCGTATTACGAGGTTGTTGTGTATGGCAACCATGAAGTGGAGAAGATATTCTACTACGTTGATGGCAACACAGGTGAAACGCTCTTCCAAACCAGACGTGCCTTCGGGGACGAAGGGATGAAAGGGCAGGAACTCCCGTTCGATGAGTATTTACGTAAGCTGTCAGAAAAAGGGGCGAAATAGTTTGGATTGAGAGTGCTATTTGTCGAGGGGAAGTTTATGTGAAGTAAACTAAAAGTCGAACTTTTGGATAGGAGGTTTTTATGGCAAAACTCATAGTTGACGGTGCACAGATGCACTGTACATTAGGAATGAAGGATGCACCAATAAAAGTAACGAGTCACTCATTTGTAAAGATATCGGGGGCATTGGTGGCAACCGAAGCCGATAAGGCGGGGATGGTCAATATCCCTACCTTCGGCACTTGCAGGTGCGGTTCGCCGAACCCACCCTGCGTACCCCAGTCCCAAGGCTGGCAACAGACGGTACGAAAAGACAACATCAACGGAATGAAGAAGCTCACCCAACAATCTTTCTGCACGTGTGCCAGAGGAGGAAGAATAACATTTGTCGATACGGGAAAGAATGCTTTTGTGGGGAGTAAATAGCTAATCATAATATTGGTTGTAACTGTCGCTGAATGGTTACCATTGGGGAGTTAGAGGGAGTTAAAGAAGTTAAAAGACAATAGCTTGATAAACATCTGCCAGACATTTGTCCTTTAACTCCTTTAGCGAGTACAGCGAGCAATAACTCCTTCCAACTTCTTTAACTCCTGTAAAAACTCCTTTAACTCCTTAGTGAGCACAGCGAGCGATAACTCCTAAAATCATAACGGACTGCACAAAATGGAGCACACCTTGTCTTGAAACTGGCGGCCGTAACGACCGTTCATCACGCCCTGATTGATGATGCAGAAGGCAAGGCGGTGACCGTTAGCGGCGGTGAGATAACCGCAGAGACTGCTGATGCCCTTCACGGTACCCGTCTTGGCATGCACGTTGCCACGCGTAAACTGCGACTGCATGCGTCGCTTGAGCGTGCCGTCGACACCGGCCGAGGGCAGTGCGGGATAGAGATGGTTGTAGATGTTCTGGTTGCGGAAAGCATAGCGCAGCAGGCACACCTCCAGTTCGGCACTCACATAATTGTACAGGGAGAGCCCCGAACCGTCGGCAAACTCATACCGACTGCCGTCCAGCCCCACCTTGTCGACCAGCCGGGCGATCACCCCGCGGGCATCCTTAGCTGTCGCAGGTCGGTTGCCGGTAGAGGCAGCAAGCTGGTAGAACATCGATTCAGCATAGAGATTGTCGCTCTCCTTGAGCATGCGCATGAGTATCTGGTCGATGGTGTGAAACCGGCTAATGATGCAATGTGCGTCCTGTGGCTTGCGCTTCTCACCCAGTCCGCCCGTGAGATAGATGCTGTCTTCACGGATGGCGTCGTAAAACTTAGGCATGAACTGGTCTTTGCGCCCGATGATCAGGGGTGACAGTTCGGGATTGTCGTCATCCCAGCACCACCCCTCTCCCAGCAGGTTCTTGTCTTTCATCGACTTATCGGCATAGAGGTTGCCGCGGATGGTGTCGAGCCCCATCTTGTTGAGCGCCTCGGCAAAGGCGCGCATGTCGTCGGCATTGAACCGGGGGTCGAATCCACCCACACAATAGACATCGCCGCGCAGCGTACAGCTGTCGATCTCGCCCGTGTAGCAGAGGTCAGTCTTAAACTGATAGCCGCCGCCCAAACGGTTGAGCGCGGCAATGGCGGTGATGACCTTCATTGTCGAGGCGGGGCGCATGAGCTGCCGCTCGTTCATGCGATAGATGGCCGAGTCGGCATCGAGATCCCACACCATCATGCCGAGCTGCGAGGTCTTGAACATGTCATGACGCAGCAGATCATCAATCTCTGCCTGCACGTTGAGCGGCCACGGCAGCGAGTCGTGAGATGCGATGAGCGAGTCGAGGAGCAGCGAATCGGTAGGGAGCGAGAGCGTGTCGTTGCCCTCCTCGAGCACCACCTCGGTCTGGGCGAGCAGAGGTCGAGTGACGAACAGGCAGAGGACACTGAGCAGAAGTAACTTTATCGTATGTTGTAAATACATCAATAATGGGGTTTTATGGATTCAGTTGATTGTTGAGATACCGCACGAACGCCGCCTCATTCTCTGGCTGCACTGCGACCATGTGGCCTGCACCATACTCGATGAGCAGGTAGTGCACCAAGCCGAAAGTGGAGCGCATACTGCGGCAGGCGATAATATCGGTGAGCGGAATCTCGCGGGTCTTGACAAAGCGGCCGTGATTCACGATGAGCTTGCCGTCAAGAAACACATACTCGGAATGGAGTATGCGCTCGACAATGAGCACCACGACCAGCACCGGCACAAAGCCGACGACCACTGCCCGCGTCCAGAAGAAATAGAAAGCGAGCAAAGAGAACAGCGCTATACCGCATTTGGCACCAAGAGTGAACCTGTGATGGAAGGTTCTTTTTAATTCACTATTCATGATTTACAATTCGTAATGGGCTGTCGTAAACAACGGGGCGAGGAGGCATGTTGCGAATTGTGAATTATGAATTGTGAATAAAAAATGCACTGCGAAGTTAGAAATAATGGCATAATTTGTAAATTATGAATTGTGAATTAAACATTATCTTGTCAGGCTGAACTTCAGACTCAATCCGAAGTCTTGCGTGGTGGTGGGATAACTGCTGCTGCTGAGCAACGGCGTATTGGTCTGGCGGTCGAGATAGAAACTCATGGTCATGAGCTTGGACAGCGTGTAATCGGCCATAAACGAGAGTTTGAACGCCGTGTTGCCGCTACCGGCAGACGAGGTCATCGTGGCGATGTCACGCGTCAGGCTTGCCTGCTTGCGGAACGAAATGTCAAGGCGCAGGTTGAGGTCGTTGTTGGCAGACGTACTGCTCTTGCGGTCGGAAGACGGAGTGTTCTTATTGGCGCCCGCGCCTTTCCTGCCCTTCACCGCCCGATGATTCTTGCTGCCAAAGAGGTTGAAGTTATTGATTTTGTAACCCATCCCGATCACCCAGTCCTTACTTAGCGCCTCGTTTATCTGAATGCTCGTCATCGAAAGCGAGAGCACGCGAGTCTGGCGGTACTCTACCTTAGCCGTGAGGTTATTCTGCAACGTGACATCCACACCGAGCAGGGGCGAGAATGCTTCGTTGATGCTCACAGTGGAGACATTGTACATCGAATGGGGCACAGGATTACCCGTAGTGGCGTCAGTGATGAAGCCCATGCCGGGGCCCATGAGTTCCATGAAGGTAGAATAGCTTTGGTAGGAACCGATGGCGAAAATACTCTTGTAACTATGATTGATGTTTACGCTCTTGAACACGTCGCGAAACCATGGCAGCTTACTCAGCCCGCTGTAGCGGATGGTCCAGTTGGGCAGTAGGCGCGACAGAGCGGGGAAGATGTCAAGGCTGCTTCCGCCCATGCCGGTATAGGTGGCGAGAAAGGCAGGAATCATCACGTCGCCGCTGTAAGGATCGACGCCGCCATTGGCAGCATTGTATGTCTGCCCTGCAAGAGTCGAACCGGCGGGATAGACACTGCCCGCATAACGCACCTCGACACGCTGTTGAAATCCGGACAACGCGTTGCAAAACCGGTCGAAAGTTGCACTCTTGTAGCCATTGTTGGCATTACCCATACTTTCGAAAGCACTGCCGATGGAGATAGTGGTCATGGTGAAATTACCCGTCTGGGTAGTGGGCTTGCCAGCGTACATATACTGTATGCTCTTGGCAGTGGTCGTCGTACGGCTGGCGTTGAGGTCTATTTTGAGGTTCTTGATCGGCTCAAGGGTCATACGAATCTGCAGGTCTTCGGTGCGATTGGTCACAGCGGGTGATGCCACGCTGTCGTTGATGAGCAGCCAGCCGCGGTCGTAAGCCTTATTGATATAAGAGTCGTCAATGAGACCGAAAGCAAAGTCAAGTCCCGGCGAGAGCACGCTGGTGCGTTTGGTCTGGCCGAAGATGTCGCCGATGGTAGGCATAAAGCCCGGCAGTGCCATCGAATACTGGCTGCGATAGGATACGCTCACATTACGCACCATCATGGCCACGCGGGCAGCAGTCTGCGCCGTCTTATACCACGAGTCATTGTCGAGCGCGGGTTTGGCGGCCACAGTAATCTTCAGTTTGGTCGCCGAGTCAGTCTTAGTCACGATTCGGATGCGATTGTTGTCCAGCTTGCGGTATTTCAGTTTGAAGCTCTTGCCGTCTTCGGTCTTCGCCGAAACGATAAGCCGCTTGGTCTTCTTGCCGTGGTTCACCTCAATGGTGGTATCTGGCAAGAGGGTAATTTCTTTCTCGAACGACTGCTTATTTTTAGGTAGCTGTGTCTTTTTCTGCTCTGCCTGCTTCCGGTCGGTGAGCCATTGCCGCTCTGCCTCGTCGGGATTCCTGCCCTCAGCTATGGCCTGTTGACGCACTTTCTCCTGCTCCTCTTTCTGCTTCTGCCTGTCGGCACGTGCCTTCTCGCGTTCGCGCTGACGTCGGTTGAGCTCCGAACGGCTCGGCTCCTTGTCAAAACGCTCGTTGGCTTTCTTCAAGAATGGCACGTGATTGTAGAGCTTCACGAGGTTGAACGTGCCGTTGATGTTGAGTTGCCGATTGTTCTGAATGGTGTTGCCGAGCGAGGTTCCATTCTCTAATTCTGTGCCACGCACCCAGTTATAGGTGGCGGTGTAGCTGGCATCGGCATTTACCCAATCGAAAATGGGGAGCAGATTGAGCGGTGGCTGGTAGGACATGGTGAAGGTCTGCTGGTAATCGAGCGGTGTACCGAGATTGCGGATGCTGGTCCATACAGAGTCTTTCCACGCCTCATATTGTGTAGGATAGAGATCTTTGTTGACCGGAGTGTATGGTTCTTCTATCTCCGCATGGGTCGCACTTTGGAAGTTCAGATGCAGATTCTTGGTCAGATCCCAACGCATGCTGAATTCCCTGTTCCAGAGAAACTGCGATGAGAACGTGAGCGGCAGCGCCGAATTTTCCGTCGCCTCAAGGTCACGCTCCTGCAACTCGTAGTAGTAGCGGGTAATCTCGGTATTGAAATTGATGTTTTGCGGCAACCAGTTCAACCCGAATCGCTTAGCAATGTCGAGCCATTTGCTCTTATTCTTGATGCTCTTGAACGGTTCCCAAGCCTTATAGACAGGTGTCCAGCTATAGTTCATACCGCCCCTCCAGTTGTCCTCGTTCTCATAAACGGTGGTCTCACCCTGTGTGTGACGGTGGCTGTGACTGTAGAAGAACGAGAAGTTGGCGGGGTCGTAGGGCATAGGGTGCCGCTTGGTCTGTATGCCAACACGCACATTGGAGAGCGAGAAGTTGGTATTGATTGTCTTGGTGATGGCGATGCTCTCGATGGAATCGCGCTCGGCCTTGCTGGTCGCATTGTCCAAAACGTCCTTCAATTCGATATCGGTGTCGAGCGGATTATACTTCGGACGCTTTACCTCCTTAGTCACGCTATAGTAAAGCGGTGCGCTCACCTTAGCTTTCTCGGGGAAAAACTTGCCAAGTTCAAGGCTCGTAGTGAAAGCCACATTGCTACGATCTTCCTGCGAACGAGCACTCACGCCGTCCTCCAACCCGCCGAATCCCTCGGTGACATAACGCCCCTGTAGGTTCATGTTGCCGAGGTCGGAAAGCTGAACATTGAGGTTTCCGTTGGCCGCCCAACCGCCCGAACTGTTGTATTCCTGCAGGCGCAGCTCGTTCAGCCACACCTCGCCACTTTTCTGGCCGGCGGCGAGGTTGCGTACACCGAGAATCATGACCTTCACCTCGCCCAATGTCGGATTACCCATGATGGTCACTTTATTCTTCGGATGGTCTGTGTCGTAGGCCGAATATGCCTGCGTGTAGGATGCCATGCCCAAGGATTTCTGCCGATTACGCTCTTTCTTGAGCGTGGTAAAGACAGAGAGCCCTACGTCCAGCATGTTGTCTTCAGGCCACACTGCCTTGCAGTCGGCAAGTAGCAGGCGGTTGTAAACGCCTGCAGGGGTGAGCTTGAGCGGTATCTCGTATTCATAATAATTGCTCTTATAATCGGAGCCCAAGCGTATAAACACGGCCAGCTGATCGTCCTGAAGGTTGGTGGTATTCTGCTCCAGCGCATTGGCATGCACGAACATCTGCAAACGCTTGTACTGGCGAAGGTCGAGCATGGTATTCTTATACACCGCTTTCGACTCACCGTTCGAGAGATTTTCCACATTGATCTGCAACGCCTGCTCATTGGCTTCTACCAGCTGGGGCTGACTGGGGTCTTGCTCGCGGGTAATACCCGGGGGCAGCACATAGTTCACAGGAGACTTGTCGTTGTTCTCTTCGATATTGACCGAGGCCGTGGTCATGGTACCGGTCTGTGCGGCCGAGGCATCAAGATTCTGCCCATAGACACGCCACGTGCCGCGAACGAGGTCGAAACTACCGAAGCGGAGCACCACGGGATACCTGAAATTGGTAAGGAACATGCGCATGAAGCGAATGCTGGTGAAGTCGGAAATCGAGCCTACCTTACTCTCAAAATCATCCACGGGGATGCGGAAGAGATACCAGTTGATGGTTTCGGTGGTACCGTTGCGCAGCGACGGCCTGGTCTCACGCTTGTCCACGATGAAGTTTTTCCCCACCACCAAGTCGGAAGGACGAATCGACACGCGATACTGATAATACTTCTCGTACTCGTTGAGCGTATAGTCTTGGTTGATATCCTCTACGTCCGGGGTCGATTTGTAGGATGTGTCGTAGCTCTCCGTGCGGTTATCGGAGTCGGGCGAGTTGCCTTGCGGGTTATTGATATACTTGTAGCGACGCAAGATGGAAGCCTGTATCGCATCGTAATCCGTACCGCGGAAATAATGGTAATTGTCGTTGGCGGGATCAGCCCAAATGGAATCGAACACGGCTTGGTTTACCGTTCCCTGCACCTGCGAAATAAAATTCTGATAGCTTTGAAAGCGCTGCTCTTCCTCGTCATTAAGTCCGTTGTAACCCAAATCCTGCAAGGCACGGCTACCGCTGGTCGTAGCAAAGGCGTAGGTCACGGTGGTAGAAGTCGGAATCTTACCCCATTGGGTATAGGTGTAGCTGGTCGAGCCGTCGACGGGCAAGCCGCTTTCGTAGAACTTCTTGCCGTCGCGCAATATGTCTTCCGACACCTCGCCAAGGTTGATATAGAAGTCACCGCCATAATCTGCGGCATTGCTCTGCTTATTGGAATGGATAAACGGGTCCATCATCCAAAACTCGATATACTCGATATTGGCGGCCTCGAAGTCGCTGGTATCGAGTTTCCGCATCATACCACCCCAGTGCTGGGTGGGATTGTTCAGCGTTCCGTTGTAGGCGAGATCGGGATTGAAGTTGTAAGGGCCGCGCTCGTTGGGATAATAGGCAATATTGAAAATAGACAGTGTGGAGGTGACTCCGCTATAACTGCTCTGGTCTCGGTTGGGATAAAGTTCATGCACATACACCTCGCGAACGTAGGGATCGCTCAGTTGGTTAAGGTCGCTCTTGATATGGGCAGGCGTCAGGCTGCTGCTGCGACGAGTAAACAGCGGGTCAATGGTGTACCAAGCCATGAGCGAGCGGTTGTATCCGCTTTGCAAAGTTGTTTTGTCCGAACTCTCGGAGAACAGCGAGGGCACGCTCGATAGCACCCAGTTGGTAGGCGTAGACACGTCTATCTTGTCGGTGGTGCTCTCAAAATCGTCTATGTAAGAAGCATTGTCCTGCGTGCCGCTGCTCCGTCCGGCAATAAGCTGGGCAAACTCACCGGTAAACGAAATCTGCGAGGGCTGGGTGACGTGGAGGAAGGGAATCTTGTTGAGCATATTGGTGAGCCACTGGCTCTCGTGCTTCCAGTTCATATTAAGCCCCCATAACGTATTATTCAGAGGCTCATTACCCATCGACACCTTCGTGGTGAGCGCCTGCTCGGAAAGGTGTTGCAGCGTTCCCGACAACTGGAAATTCTTGGAGAAGTCGTACTGCCAGTTTACGCCGACCATCGTCTTCCGCTCCTGTGAATAACTGGACTGACTTTCCAACGATACGTTCACCGTTGTGCCGGCATCGATGATACTCTGGTTGAGAATGGTCACCTCGCCTGCACTGTAATCCACCGAATAGTCGGAACCCTCGGTCAACGTCACGCCACCCGCCGTCACCACAACTGACCCCTGCGGCACATTGTAGGCGCCGAGAGATATGACATTGGCCGACGTGCCGCGATACTGTCCCTGCAAGATGTATTTGTCTTTCTCGGCTATCTGTTTAGCCACCGTCTTCGTCGAGTCGTATAGCTCGGTAAAGGCATACTTTGTCGCCGTGGCGGCAGCCACACCCTTGCCGACCAGATAGTTATACATATAACTGCCGAAAGGCTCGGTCACGGGAAAGAACACGCGGCCGTTACTCACCGTGTAACCTTCCACATAGTCAAAATAACCGTTCGAGTGGGCATTGTTGTTATTGTCCAGACGGTCGGCACCCAGCACCTTAATAAGCGGCTGCCCCTTCACCTCTTGCTCGGGAATATAGGTAAGATATACGCCCACCGTGTCACTCTGGTACTTCACGTTCAGCCTGAACTTATCTTTCTCTACTGTTGAGGCAAGATAATAGACATTCTTCATCATCAAGTCCCAGTTGCCCTGTGCAGGATTGTTGCTGGTATTCTTCAACGATTTGACATAGAGCGCCTGATTCACGTCCGTGATGTCACTCGCAAACTCGCCCACCTGATAAGTCTGGCCGCCATAGGTATATTCGTAGGCAATGGCTAACACCTGATCGGTGCGCAGCGATGTCTTGAGCGACACATAACCGAGAGCTTTGTTCACCGTATATTCCGACGAACCAAGCAGGCGTGCGCTCTGCAGCTTCTCAAAATCTTCACCTCCCACGAGCCCCGCACCTTCGAGCACGGTCGATGTCTGGTCAATGTCGCGGGCTGCACTATAGGTTCCCACCATCGCCGCATATTCGGTGTTACCGGCATTGGCAGGCACGAGCGTACCGCCTGCCGACCACATCGGATTGCTGATGTCCGATATTTCTCCGAGGTCGGTCAGCGCCACAATGTTACGCGTATTGCTTGTGGTTCCGGTGTTATTGGTTACCCAGATCTCCACTCTGCTGATCGAGATGCCTGTGGTCACGTTAGGAAGGGTTTTCATACCCGCGTCGTAACGACCGCGGAAATATTGCGAAAGGAAAAAGTGACGGTTCTCCTCATAATCGGCTACGTCCATCTCGAAGGCTGTGAGCTGCGTGCCTCCCTGCGAAGATACTCTTTTCGACGAGCTTTTCTTCTGCGAGGCGACCAGTTGCAACTGCAACTTGCCGAACTGCAAATCGGTGCGCAAACCGAACAAGCTGCTGGCTCCCTGCACCAGCGACGAGTTGGAAGGGAAAGAGATATTGCCGCCCTCCACCAACTTGATAATCTCGTCCTCCTTACCTTCATACTTCAGTTTAAGATTCTGTGAATCGAAGTCGAACGTCGCATCGGTATTATAATTAAGGTTCATGTTTACCTTGTCGCCCACGCGACCGTTCACATTAAGATTGATTTTCTCGTCGAAATCCATCGTCGTCGTCTTACGGTTGCGAATGGGCAACGACGGATTATCGATATTCTTAAACGTGGCACCAAATCTCAGCTCGGCCGTTCCCTGTGTCTTGATACGCACACCACCGGGTCCAAAAATCTTCTCGGCTGGCCCGAGGTCGAAGTGCATATCCGTAAAATCGAACTTCTCCTTGCCTTTAGCCTGATAAATCTCGTCATTCTTAGAACGGTAATAAGCATCGCGCCCATTCTTCTCACTCCATTTCAGATACTCCTCCTGCGTCATCATGATGGGTGCGTCAAGATAGGTCGACCCTATCTTAGTGCCAATAATATAGCGGTCAAGCGTATCGTTATACACCACCTCATACCGTAACCCCTCGGGACGCCTCAAGTCGAGCGCCCCCTGCTCCAAGTCATCGTAAGTAACAGGCGTGGTTCGCTGAATCTTCCAACGCGGATTCAGCAACGAGTCGGGTATCTCCTCGTCAGCTTCGAGTATGGGTTGCGCTGTGGATGAGGTTGCCGGTTTGCTGTCTTTCCGCTGCTGTTGCGTCTTTCCGTCCTGCTGCGTCCTCCTGTCTTGCCGGCGTGGATCTACCTGAAAATAAGGAGCATTGATGGCATAACCAGCCATCGCGATGACCGTTATAACCAATGTCATGATATATGTCTTCCTTATTTTCATCCTTTTTCGAAGAATAAAAGCCAAATGTCTTGCGGTCGTTATTTTCAGTTATGCTTATACCCAAGTGAGTGATGGCTGCATTCTTTTTTCAGGGTATTTTGCACTCCCCTCTCACATAATGGGGTGAGGAGCCTGCCCGGGGAGGCCTTCTATTTGATTCTCTTCAGCGCTTCTTTCACCACCACCTCTACCGCCCAACCGGGTTGTTCGGTGAGAATCTCCGTCACAATCTTGGCTGATGGTGCAGGCGAGAACCCTAACATCGTGAGTGCCGACACGGCTTCATCTTTCACCGCCACGTTCACCGATGGTGCAGAAGAATTGCCCGGCACATGCAACTCATCAACAATGCCTGCCGAAACAATCTTATCTTTCAGGTCGACGATGATGCGCTGCGCCGTCTTCAACCCGATACCCTTCACACCCTTGATAATCTTATCATTGCCGTTGGCTATGGCATTACACAGTTCGGCGGGCGTCAGCGACGATAACATCGTACGCGCCGTGTTGGCACCCACACCCGACACCGTGATCAGCATGCGGTAAAGCTCACGCTCCTGCTTAGCTGCAAAACCGTAGAGCGTATAGTTGTCGTCGCGCCCGCCAGTCTGAATGGCTTCATGCACATAGAGTTTCACCTCACGCTTGCCCTGCACAGCAGTATAAGTATTGAGCGAAATGTTGAGCGCATAACCCACACCGCCGGTCTCGACAACGGCCAGCACCGGCGTAAGTTCGACCAGCTCGCCTCTGATATATTCTATCATATCCTAAAAATTACCTTGTATATATACAAGGATATAACGTTTTCCACCTTTAATTATTGCATTGGTCTACATTTTATGCTATGGCTGACAAAATGAAATGTAATTCAAACATAAACGAACAAAAAAGCATCTAAATCTGCAAAAATCATGACTTTGTGAAACCAATTATACTTTTTTAATATACAAAACCTGCTTTTTCTTTCCATTATTCAGCGGAAACTTGTAATTTTGCAGACAGATTAAGGTAATTGATTTTTTAAAAAACAAAAAGATGAAAAAGATTAGAGCTGCTGTCGTTGGCTATGGCAATATCGGCCAATACAGCGTACAGGCATTAGAAGCCGCGCCCGATTTTGAAATCGCGGGCATCGTTCGCCGTCAGGGCAATCAGGATAAACCGCTGGAACTCACACCCTACGAGGTGGTAGACGACATTACCAAACTGAAAGATGTGGACGTGGCGATCCTCGCTGCCCCTACCCGCTCGTGCCCGGAATATGCCGAAAAGATGGTGGCACTCGGCATCAACACCGTCGACAGCTACGATATTCATACCGGCATTCTCGACTATCGTACCAAACAGATGGAGCACTGCAGGAAAGCAGGTAAGGTGAGTGTCATCTCCGCCGGATGGGATCCGGGCTCCGATTCCGTGGTGCGCGTGCTTATGGAGAGTCTCGCTCCCAAAGGCTTGAGCTATACCAACTTCGGCCCCGGCATGTCGATGGGGCACAGTGTGTGCGCACGCAGCAAGCAGGGCGTAAAGAATGCACTATCCGTAACCATCCCTCTGGGTGAGGGCATCCATCGCCGCATGGTGTATGTAGAGTTGGAAGATGGCGCCAAATTAGAAGACGTAACTGCCGAAATCAAGGCCGATCCTTATTTCTCGCACGATGAGACCCACGTATTTGCCGTACCCTCAGTGGATGACGTACGCGACATGGGTCACGGCGTGAACCTCGTGCGCAAGGGCATGAGCGGCAAGACACCCAACCAACGTATCGAGTTCAACATGAGTATCAACAATCCTGCACTCACTGCACAAGTTTTAGTCAACGTAGCCCGTGCCAGCATGCGCCTGCAACCCGGCTGCTACACCATGCCCGAGATTCCTGTCATCGATATGCTTCCCGGCTCACGCGAAGACATCATCGCCACACTGGTGTAATTTCAAACAATAAAAGAATAATTGCTTCACACAGAATAAAGGTCAAATACTTTCGGGCAAAAGAATAGGCCAAGTGAGTAATGATTTTTATTTCGGATGAGGCAATTATTCTTTTATTTTTTTACATTTTCGTCATTTTTTCTATCTCTATTTATCTTAAATCTGCCCAGAAATAATTCAACAATTACCCTCAAACTTTGCCTATTTTCATAGATTCACAAGGATTTTGGCTGAAAATCGTAAAAAAATGGCGTGTTTCTTATTTCACCTGATTATCAGAGAGTTAGAGACGCTAAATTAAAATCAATAAAAGATCTGAATTTTTCAGCGTTGCGATAGCTATGCTTTCGCATCGCGATACCATAGTTATCGCGATGCAAGAACGTTGAGATCGCGTTGCGATTAGACCGTTCCGGCAATGCGAAACCTATGTTATCGCAAACCCATCTCAAAATTTTCGTCCAAAAATCTGTATTTTCTTGACAAGAAAGAGCTATTTCTTGACTTTTCAAAACGTTAAATTACCTTTAATCTTAATGAAATGATTCAACTAATACCATACGTATAAGGATTCTCTTCACAAGATGTTTAAGATGGAAAAAAGTGAATAAATGACCAAGAAAAAGAACTGTTTTTGGGAACGAAAAAGAGATGATTAAGAAATATTTTAGTTAATTTTGCACTGCTTATGGAATCTGACTACCATAGAATTTGGTTGGATTTACAACTATCTTGATAGCAAGCATTTCCTAAATATGGTTTCTACAATTAAAAGGAAGATACGCAACACAACGGCTACACAATATGTAGCAAAGCCGTTTATCAAGTGGGCTGGTGGCAAAGGACAGTTGCTCAGTCAACTTGAAGCACATCTGCCATACCAAATTTACGATGAAGAGTTTACCTACATTGAACCTTTCGTCGGTGGAGGTGCTATGCTGTTCTATATGCTCCAGCGCTTTCCAAATATCAAGCGAGTAGTTATAAACGATATCAACAGAAACTTGACAGAAGCATACAAGACTATAAAAAATGATGCCCATGCTTTGGTCTGCCTCCTGAAAGATATAGAGCACCAATATTTGGCCATACCTCTTGAGGATAAACGAAAAGAATTTTATCTTGAAATGCGCAGACGCTTTAACGAAGATAAACTGACGGGTATTGACAAGGCCGCATTGCTTATTTTCCTGAATCGTACCTGCTTTAACGGCCTTTACCGTGAGAATGCCAAAGGAAAGTTCAATGTTCCTTTCGGTAGATACACCAATCCGACAATATGCAACGAAGATATTATATATGCTGACAGTGAATTGTTAAACAAATTTGACGTAGAGATAAGGACGGGCGACTTTAAGGAGACGGAAAGTGACATAGACAAATTCGGACTCAATTTTTTCTATTTCGACCCACCTTATCGCCCACTCAGCGCGACATCGAGCTTCAACTCTTACGTTAAGGACGGCTTTAATGACGATAACCAAAGAGACCTTGCAGATTTCTGCCGGCATTTGTCGGAACATGACAACATAATGTTGATGCTTAGTAACTCCGATTGCTCTGCAAAGAATCCCGCTGACACATTCTTCGAGGAAATATACAGTAGTTTTAATATTCAGCGTGTCTATGCCTCACGCATGGTCAACGCTAACGCCAATAAAAGGGGGAAGTTGACAGAACTACTGATTCAAAACTACGGAGTTAGGAAATAGAGTATCTTACAGAAAACCAATCTAAAACAAAACTATAGTAATGAACGCGCATACAGAAGCAGAATTTAATATATTCATGTCTCAACTCTCTGAGACAAATGCCACGTTGAGTTTCTGGACAGACTTTGAAAAAGTCAAGACCAATATGAGCAATGTCGAAATCAAACTAAACACCCTCAACTATCTGCTTGGCAAGGAAGACTTGCGAGCTGCCGTAACGGAACTGTGGAAGAATGACAGCAGGGTGTTTGATGTGTTGCAAATACTTATCGCCTGTCGCAAACGTGACAACAAGAAAGTTATCACCGCCAACTCTCAAATCGTCCTGCTCGAAAGCTATCTCACGACCCTTGACGGCGTGATAGAATATCTTGAAGGAACAGGGCTGGCTCAAATTTTCAAAGATAAGAGCATCAAAAATCTTGTGGACTATGTTTTCGGTGTAGAAGTTGGCCTCGATTCCAACGCACGAAAGAACCGTAGCGGAGACGCTATGGAAGATACCGTGGAACTCATCATCAGCGGCAGTGGACTTGCATACCGTAAAGAAGTGCTGTCAAGCGAATGGCCTGCTATAGCCGAAGCACTTGGAACTGATGAGAAACGTTTTGACTTTGTGATAGAGACTAATAGCAAAACCTATCTGATGGAAGTAAACTTCTATAGTAGCGGGGGCAGCAAACTCAACGAGACCGCCCGATCCTTTACTGAGCTAAGCCCTAAAATAAATGCTGTTGACGGCTTTGAGTTCGTCTGGGTGACCGACGGGAAAGGATGGAAAAGCGCAAAGAACAAACTGCAGGAGGCCTTTTACACCATTCCTCGCGTATACAATCTTTCCACTCTGAAAAACTTCTTGGAACAGTTGAAAACCGAAGTCTAAAAGGTTTCAAGAAAGAATAGACGGCTTATGATAAATCCATTTTATCGCTCCACCGACCGCGCTTTCACCCTTCTCAATGGTGATTGCTTTGAGTTGCTCCCGCAATTCAAATTCCACTTCGACATGATCTTTGCAGATCCGCCTTACTTTCTGTCGAACGATGGTATCAGCATACAAGCCGGGAAAATCGTCAGCGTGAACAAAGGTGATTGGGATCGTGGCGGAACAGTAGAGCAAATCAACGATTTCAACTATCGCTGGCTCTCACTATGCCGGGAAAAACTGAAAGACAATGGCACGATATGGATTTCAGGAACCTACCACAATATATTCTCTGTTGCCAACAATCTCACTACGCTCGGGTTCAAAATACTCAATGTCGTGACGTGGGTAAAGACCAATCCCCCGCCCAACATTTCTTGCCGCTACTTCACTTATTCAACGGAGTTTGTCATTTGGGCACGTAAGTCTGCCAAGAAACCACACTATTTCAATTACGGGTTGATGAAGTATCTGAACGATAATAAGCAAATGCCTGACGTTTGGCGTTTACCCGCCATTGCCCCATGGGAGAAGTCATGCGGCAAGCACCCCACACAGAAACCACTTGCTCTGTTGACCCGTATCATCCTCGCCAGTACAAGTAAAAATGAGTGGATTCTCGATCCTTTTGCTGGCAGCAGCACTACAGGCATTGCCGCTAATCTCGTCGGTCGTCGTTTTCTTGGCATCGAAAGGGAACATGAATTTGCTGAAATGAGCCGTAACCGCCGTATGGAGATTGACAACCCAAATGTCTACGATAATTATCGCTCCAAAATTAGGGATATTGCCCAATCCGAAGTATACGATCCAACTTGTTTTGCTTGTGAAAATATACTGTACAATGATTTACCTTTTTAATAAAATAGGGATGGAATTGCTGATGGTATGATATCTTTCATATCACAGAAGCCTGCTTCTCAGTCTTGGTAATAGACGCGCTTCACACGATGGCTGATGCCGGTTAGCACTTCGTAGGGTATGGTGTCGAGCGCATCGCTAAGCACGGTGACGGGCAGATGGTCACCGAATATCTCCACGGTGTCGCCTTCCCTGCAGTCGATGCCAGTCACATCGATCATCGCCACATCCATGCAGATATTGCCTACATAGTCGGCACGCCGGCCGTTCACGAGACAATAACCGCGCCGATTGCCCAAATGGCGATCCAGCCCGTCGGCATACCCGATGGGGATGGCGGCAATAAGACTGTCGTGTTCGACCGTCCCTTTGCGACTATATCCCACGGTGTCGCCTGCTTTTACATGGCGTAGCTGGAGGATGGTGGTCTTCAGTGTCGAGACATTATTGATAATCGCGTTATTGCGACTGTTGATTCCATACAGCCCAATGCCCAATCGACACATATCGAGCTGGCGATCGGGAAAATGCTCGATGCCTGCCGAATTGTCGATATGGCGCAGAATCTTATGGTCGAATGCCGCCTGCAGTCGCCGACTTGCCGCATCAAAGAGGTTGAACTGGCGGTCAGAGAACTCGTCGAAGTCGTCATTGTCAGAGCCTACAAAATGGGAAAACACCGAGCGCGGAATGATGGCGTTCTGCCGTTTCAGTCGACCGATCAGTTCATCCATATCGCTTTCCGGGTCGAAGCCAAGCCGATGCATGCCCGTATCGAGCTTGATGTGCACGGGATAGCCCGTGATTCCCTCCTTCTCGGCGGCCTTCACAAGAGCGTCAAGCACGCGAAAAGAATAAACCTCGGGCTCCAAATCATAGTCGAACATGGTCTTGAACGCCGACAGTTCGGGGTTCATGATCATGATATTAGCCGTGATGCCCTTACCGCGCAACATGGCGCCCTCGTCGGCCACGGCCACAGCGAGATAATCCACGCGATGGTCTTGCAATGTTTTGGCAATCTCGATGCTGCCAGCACCGTAGGCATCGGCCTTGATCATACACACCAACTTGGTGTCGGGCGCCATGAAACTGCGATAATAGTTCAGGTTGTCCACCACAGCATTGAGGTTCACTTCGAGCACCGTCTCATGGAGTTTCTGCACCAGCAACTCGGTAATCCGGTCGAAGCCAAACTGCCGGGCGCCTTTCAGAAGTATCACCTCATCGCGCAGGTCGGCGAATGCCTTGCTGGCGATAAAATCCTCCACCGACTCGAAGACGTGTTTCTCGGCTATGTCTATCACGTCTCCATGGCGGGCAATCACCGGTCCGATGCCGATGAACTTCACCACACCGCGTTCGCGAGCCAGCTTGCCCACCTCACGATAAAGCTGCTGAGGCGTCTCACCGCTCTGGAAAATATCGCTCAGGATGAGCGTGCGGCGACGGTCCTTGTGGTCGGGACGCCGATTCATGAAGTCGAGGGCTATGTCAAGGGAGTTGATGTCGGAATTATAAGAATCATTGATCAGCGTACAGCCGTGACGCCCCTCTTTCACTTCCAAGCGCATGGCCACCGGCTCCAACTGCATCATACGCTCGTCGAGCACGCCGGGCTGCACGCCCAAGCGCAGCGCCACGATGGCACAAATGACGGAATTTGCCACCGACGCATCATCGATGAACGGGATGCTATACCATTGTTCCTCGCCGCCTTTGTATATATAGGTGACGGTCGTGGCATCGCCTTTCCGCTCGATTGACCTCACGAACATCGGGGCAGACCTGTCCTTTGCCGACCAGCAGAGCGCCTCGCCCTTATAGTCCGACTCGGCTATTGCCTTTGCCACGACAGGCTCATCGGCATTATAGACGATGGTATCGGCATCGTGAAAGAGAATCAGCTTCTCCTTGCACTTGGCCTCCATCGACCCGAAGTTCTCCTGATGGGCAGAGCCGATATTGGTCAGCACGGCGATGGTAGGCTGTATGATGTCGCGCAGGGGCAGCATCTCGCCCGGTTCGCTGATGCCTGCTTCGAACACGCCCACCTGCGTCTGCTCGTTCATAAGCCACACGGAGAGGGGCACGCCTATCTGCGAATTGTAGCTGCGGGGGCTGCGCGTCACGTTCATGTCGGCCGTAAGTAGCTGGTAAAGCCACTCTTTCACCATCGTCTTGCCGTTAGATCCGGTGATGCCCACGATAGGGATGCTGAACTCATCGCGGTGGCGTTCGGCCAGTCGCTGCAGGGCACCGAGCGGGTCGACCACTTTAAGGAAGTTGGCATCGGGATAATCCGTGACACGAGCAGCCGGCACGTCGCTCACCACAAAGTTCTTCACGCCACGACGATATAGCTCGGGTATATAGTTATGCCCGTCATTACGCTTCGATCGAAGGGCAAAAAACAAAGTCTCCTCGGGGAAGCAAAGCGAGCGGCTATCCGTCAGCAGGAAACCCACTTTGGCATCGGCAGCGCCGTAACGACGTGCCCCGATGAGCGTGGTTACCTTTTCAATAGTATAAGTCATTATTCTATCTTTTCAAACTACATGCAAAGATAACAAAAACAAATATGCCTGAAAAGGAAATGGAGAAAAAATGATGACGCCTGCAACGAATGTTCCTACATGTCTCGCGGGGCAGTGGCGGCGGCATATTTTCATGTCGCCCTCAGGCAATAAAACCTATGACGACACGTTTTAGAAATAAAAAACGAGAATATGAAACGTATCGCATCCCTCTTCTTAGCTGCCCTCTCAGCAACCTCGCTGATGGCTCAAAGCCATAAAGGCACATTCTCTGTTATCCCCAGAGTGGGTGTCACGATTGCCAACGTCACCAACGAAGAACTTGAGTTTACTCTTGCTTCGGGTGTCAGCTCTACGCAGAAAGGCAAGTATAAGGCCGGCCTGACAGTGGGTGCAGACCTGCAATATCAGGTGAACGACTGGTTGGCGGTGTCGTTGGGTGCGTTCTACGCCCGACAGGGATACCGCATGAGCAACTCCGAGCTGCTCTCAACCACACCCGGCACCTACTCCACCTACGAAGACATTCACCTGAACCTCGACTATATCAACGTGCCGCTGCTGGCACATTGCTATGTGGCCGACGGCCTTTCGCTCAACTTCGGCATACAAACGGGGTTCCTAATCTACAACAGATATTGCTATGAGGAGGGGGAGGTTGTCATCGGTCGCGACGGCAGCTATACCTACAGCACCGCGCGCACCGCGTATAAAACCCACTCTAACTATCTGAAGACGACGGACATCACGTTCCCCGTCGGCTTCTCTTACGAATACATGAACGTGGTGATCGATGCCCGTTACAACCTCGGACTGACCAACATCTATAAAGGGCAACTCAACACCGGCCAGCGCAACAGGAGCTTCATGGTAACGGTGGGGTATAAGTTGGAACTCTAAATATTATTTACTTTAAAGTTTGAACATTGAATTTTGAACTTTATGATATGCCAAGCGCAACGACAGGCAAACCATTCATAAAGTTCAAAATTCAATGTTCAAAGTTCAATATCCTTACTCCGGATATACAAGGTTCTCGGGCTTGAGCCGTTCGAGCACCTCGTCGAGATACTTGCGCGCCTCCCATCGTGCCATGGGCAGGTCGTGCAGCAGGTAGTTGCCGCAGTCGCGCGACGATGCGCCGGGTATCTCGCCTTCGAAGTCGGCTACAAACCGGAATGCGCGCTTCATCAGTTCCACGATGTCGGCCGACTGCAAATCGCCTCTCAACAGCAGATAGTTACCCGTGAGACACCCCATCGGCCCCCAATAGATCACACGGTCTTTCCACTCCTCATCATTGCGCAGATAGGTTGCCACGAGATGTTCCATGGCATGGATGGCGCCATTGTGGAGCACCGGCTCGCGGTTGGGTTCTTTCATACGGATGTCAAACGTGGTGACGACCTCACCTCCTACCTCATCCTTGCGCGACACATAGATGCCGCGCAACAGCTTGTCGTGATTGATTGTAAATGATGGAATTTTGTTCATAAGCATGTTTTTTATGGGGGAGAGAGGCTTCCGGAGGAGAGGGGGGAGAGAGGAGAGTGGAGAGAGAATACTCCAATAGTTATTTTATCCAAACATCCGCAAGACATTTCTCTCTCCCCTCTCCTCACTCCCCTCTCCTCTCTCCCCTAAAATATTCAGTGCGCGAGGCTCCCGATAAATTCTTTCGTTATCTCGAAGCTGCCCTCCGCCATACGGTTCCAGAAGTCGAAGTATTGGGCAGCTTTCTCATCCTTCAAGGGCACGTCGCTGATGATGCGGAACGAGATAAAGGGGGTCTTGTAGATATGGCAGACCTGCGCGATGGAACAGCTCTCCATGTCGACAGCCATCGCCTCGGGAAAGCGTTCGAGTATCGACTGCATCTTCTCCTTGCTGTCCACAAACCACTCGCCGCTCACGGTCAGCCCGCTTCTCACCTTTATCCCCTTGCCCTTCGCTGGCAGGTTGAGCGCTTTCTCCACCAAGTCGGCAGGTGCCTTGAAGCGGGCGGGCATGCCCATAATCTGCCCATACTCCATATCCGTACCGCAGTAGGCATCGTGATAAGCACACTCCGTTGCCACCACCACGTCGAGGCGATCAAGTGTGATGCTCGCTCCCCCGGCTACTCCCGACGAGATCACGAGATCGGGACTGAAGGCATCGATCAGTTCCACGGCACCGACGGCCGAGTTTACCTTGCCGATACCACACTGCTGCATGATGACCTCTGTCTCACCCATGTGCCCAATCACAAAATCTTTATGGTGATGTCGCTCCGTACGGGGGTCATCGAGTAGCGTCCTGAGCTGCACAAACTCCTTGTCCATAGCGACAATAATTCCTATTCGCATCGTTCCAATTGCCTTTCCTTTTATAATCTCAATGCAAAATTAGCAATACTTTCCGACATACCCAAACGAAGGTCTTCTTTTTGAAGAGTAGGTGTTCATCATTGATTGTCGGTATATTTACGTTTGTTTTTCAGTCAGTCTGCCGGCTTGAAGAAGGAGTGTTGCGGGCTACACAACAGATGAAAGCCGGCGGAATGACGAAAAAGAGACGTAAAGATACCGGCAAAGCCAAAGAATTAAAATAAAGGAAAATTACCGGCGTTTAATTTTGAGCACCTGCTTAAGGTAAAGAGACTGCAAATTATATTCAGGCAAAATATATGTTCTTCAAGCGCTCAACAATCCTTTCTCTCCACATGTTTCGCCGCCACTTCCCGCCCTAATGGGCACGTACGACGGTCGGTGTACGTGCATACGTCGTTCAGTGTACGTGCGTATGGCGTTCGGTGTACGTGCGTGCGACGTTCGGTGTACGTCGGCGTCTGAATGAGATTGGCATGCCGTTTGGCGCACGCGAAACTTAGGCAAGACCCTTTTGGGCAAAATGGCTTGTAGAAATGGATGCGCAAAGGATTTCCAAATCGGCATACTGACTGAAAGAACAGACGTAAACATAATGGTAATCAATGATGAATACCTGCTTATTTTTCTTTTCATTTTCTTTGACTTTCGGAAAGAAATAGGTATATTTGCCGCAATATCCAACGAAAAATCAATGCCTGTACTTGCATCACTCACGCTCAAAGGTCGCAGCTATGACGTGCGGCTTGCCGACCACAACTTTCACATGCCCACAGGATGGAGCGGCTTTCCGACCCAATCGCTGATGGGCGACGGACGGCTGCACATACTGATGGATACCCCTGCCGACAACTTCATC
>CAUTTP010000038.1:0-24332 GCA_963541305.1 uncultured Prevotella sp. | reverse complement strand
GCATCAGTGAGTTATACGCAAAAAGTAAGAATATGCCATAGATATTCATCTTCTCATCTTGCGATAGCACCCTTTTCGTCTTGCGAAAGCACCCTTATCGCGATACGAGAACATTGAGATCGCACTGCGATTAGGCCGTTATTGCGATGCGAAAACTATGCTATCGCAACCCTATCCCAAAAATTTCGACCTCCCGCGACCGGAATCTTGCCAGACCGCCCCGATTTTTCGCTCTAGAATGAACGAAAATCTGAACGAAAAAACTGTAATGAATTCTTGACAAATTTAGGGGGAGAGAGGAGTGAGGAGAGGGGAGGGAGAAATGTCTGCTTGTTGTTTGGGCTCTAAAGGAGTTAAAGGAGTTAAGGAAGTTATCGTTCGTTTCACTCGCTAAGAAGTTAAAGACAAATGTATCATTGGTGTTTATCAAGCTGTTATTCTTAACTCCTTATACCATGAAAATGAAAAGATGGTTTAGCAGAGTATTGTCTTAACTTCTGAGATTCTGAACTCCTATTAAGCCGGAATAGGAGCAAATTGGATGTTTTACCGAGAAATATGGCAAACCGCATATACGTTTAGGAAAAAATGTGTAACTTTGTCTTAAATATCAAGCCCATGCCTGACATCTCATCCTATTTCCCCATCACCGACCCTACACTCATCTTCTTTGTAGTGTTGCTGATTATTCTGCTTGCCCCCATTATCATGGGTAAATTGCGCATCCCGCATATCATCGGCATGGTGTTGGCAGGTATGCTGGTGGGGCAGTACGGGCTGAACATTCTGTCGAGAGATGCTTCGTTCGAACTGTTCGGACGCGTCGGACTATATTATATCATGTTCCTCGCCGCACTGGAGATGAATATGGACGGACTGAAGAAGAACAAGTATCACACGCTGATATTTGGTCTGTTGAGCTTTGCCGTTCCTTTCGGACTGGTTTATCTCACAGGCATCAGTTTGCTCGGCTACGCCACCATCGGTTCCTTGCTGCTGGCAAGTATCATGTCGACCAACACCTTGGTGTCCTACCCCATCGTCAGCCGATACGGTTTGCAACGCAAGCCCAGCGTGACGCTCAGCGTGGGCGCCACAATGATCAGTCTGCTCATTGCTCTGGTGATACTGGCGGCCATCGTTGCCTCGCATCATGGTGGGGGCGGCATTTTCTTCTGGACGCTCTTTCTCATGAAGTTTGCAGCCTATTGTGCAGGCCTGCTATGGGGTTTACCACGCCTCACGCGATGGTTTCTGCGCCGATACAGTGATGCGGTGATGCAGTTCATCTTCGTCATGTCGGTGCTTTTTCTCTGTGCTGCGCTGGCAGAGGTTGTAGGATTGGAAGGCATCTTCGGCGCATTCCTTTCCGGATTGATTCTCAACCGATACATCCCCCACGTCTCTTCGCTGATGAACCGTATCGAATTCATCGGCAATGCTCTGTTCATCCCCTATTTCCTGATTGGTGTGGGCATGCTGATCAACATTCGGTTGCTGTTTGATGGTAATGGCATTATATGGGTGATGCTCTGCCTCGTGGTCTTCGGCACGCTGGGAAAGGCTACGGCCGCCTATCTGTCGGGCTTTCTTTCGCGTCTCCCCCCGTCGTCCGGACACATGATGTTTGGCCTGACCTCCGCCCATGCGGCAGGCGCCATCGCAATGGTAATGATAGGTATGAACCTCGTAACAGCCGACGGCAAGCAGGTCGTAGACGAGAAAATGCTGAACGGTGTGGTAATCATGATTCTCATTACCTGCATTATCTCCTCTTTCGTCACGGAGTGGTCGGCACAAAAGATTATCCTGCGAGACAAGGAATATGCGCAGGACAATGCACCCAACGACGACGAGAGGATCCTCATCCCCGTGAAGTATCCGGAGTATGCCAATCGTCTGGTCAACATGGCAATCATGATGCGCAACCCGAAGCTGAACCGTGGGCTCATCGCATTGAATGTGGTTTACGACGACGAGTATACCCGCCAGAATCAGGAACAGGGCAAACGCCTGCTCGAACAGGTGATGCAGTATGCCTCGGGGGCAGATGTTCAGATGCAAACGCAGGTGCGCGTGGCTGCCAATATTGCCAACAGCATCAGGCATGCATTTCAGGAATTGCAGGCCTCTGAGATATTGATAGGCATGCACATGCACTCAAAGGTATCGCAAAAGTTCTGGGGACAGTTCCACCAGAGCCTTTTCAACGGTCTCAACCGGCAGATCATCATGGCACGGCTCAACATCCCGCTGGCAACGTTGCGACGTATTCAGGTGGCGGTGCCGTCGCGGGCACACTACGAGCCGGGCTTCTACCGATGGCTGGAACGGCTGGCACGATTGGCCGAAAATTTGGAATGCCGCATTCAGTTCAATGGCCGCACGGACACGTTGCAGATGATTAACGAGTTTATCAAGAACCGGCATCCCGACGTGCGGGCTATCTATATGTCAATGGAACATTGGAACGAGATGCCACGACTGGCTGCCACGATAGCCGACGACCATCTCTTTGCCGTGGTGACGGCGCGTAAGGGTACGGTGTCTTACAAGAATGCGTTGGAGCATCTGCCCGAGGAGCTCACCAAATATTTCTCCGGAAAGAACATCATCATCATCTTCCCAGACCAGTATGGTGACGACAAAGCAACCATGACCTTTGCCCAGCCACAGCATACGGAGGAGCGCTCGGCCTATGAAATAGTCAGTGAGTGGCTGCACAGAAAAGTAAAATTCTAAAGAGGAGGAGGCGCTACGGCACGGCCGCCTCTAAACAAAATGAGATATGATTGATATCAAAGGCATAACCAAGTCATTTGGTAACTTGCAGGTGCTCAAAGGCATAGATCTGCATATTGATAAAGGTGAGGTGATTTCTATTGTCGGACCATCGGGCGCCGGCAAGACCACGTTGCTGCAAATCATGGGTACGCTCGACAAGCCCGACAGTGGTTCGGTCTGCATCAACGGCATCGACGTGAGCCATCTGTCAAAGAAGAAACTGTCAGATTTCCGTAATCGGCACATCGGCTTCGTGTTTCAGTTTCACCAGTTGTTGCCAGAGTTTACGGCATTAGAGAATATTATGATTCCCGCCTACATCGCAGGGGTGAGCCACCGTAATGCCAAGGCACGTGCAGAAGAGCTCTTGGAGTTTATGGGGCTGGCCGACCGTGCATCGCATAAGCCCAACGAACTGTCGGGTGGCGAGAAGCAACGCGTGGCAGTGGCACGGGCTTTGGCGAACCATCCGGCCGTAATCTTTGCCGATGAGCCATCGGGAAGCCTCGACTCGAAGAATAAAGAGGAGTTGCATCAGCTGTTTTTCGATTTGAGAAACAAGTGGGGGCAGACTTTCGTCATTGTGACCCACGATGAGGGGTTAGCCGCCATCACTGACCGGACGATACACATGAAGGACGGTTTGCTGGTCGGCACGACCGCTTCCGAAAAGACAACGGAGGAGAAGACTGCAACCGGCGGGAGTGCCACGGCACCTGTTTCGCAATCGGAGGAAAATGCAGTATCTGCCGATAAACAATAACTCGTATTTACGATTCTACAGATATGACAAAAGTAAGACTGGGTGATTACAACACCCTCAAAATGATAAAGGTGGCAGAGCGCCCCAACCCACACGCCTTTGGAGGTAAAGAAAACTTTGGCATCTACCTTGATGGAGGCAAAGCCGGAGAGATTCTGATGCCGCAGAAATATGTCCCGGATGGGGTAAAACCCGGCGACGAGGTGGAATGTTTCGTGTATCTGGATCAGGAGGAGCGCCCTGTGGCGACAACTGAAACGCCATTGGCCAAGGTCGGCGAGTTTGCCTACCTGAAGTGTACATGGGTGAATGAACACGGCGCATTCCTCGACTGGGGATTGATGAAAGACGTGTTCTGTCCTTTCCGCGAGCAGAAGAAACGCATGGAAATCGGCGAGAGCTATATCGTGTTCCTATATATTGATAAGGAAAGCTACAGGATAGCGGCATCGGCGAAGATAGAACGATACTTCGAGGATATCAATACCGCCACGGAAGAAGATCGTGACGCGCTTTACAGAATGCAGAAAAGCAGTGTGCCGGTCAACCTGCTGGTATGGCAGAAGACGGATCTCGGCTTCAAGGTGATTGTGGAAAACAGATATCCCGGACTGATTTTCCAAAATCAGATATTCCGGTATGTGCACACGGGTGACCGCTTGGAAGGATTCATTCAAAACGTGCGACCTGACGGAAAGATTGACGTTAGTCTGCAGCGCACGGGCGTGAAACAGACCGAGGACATCGCCGAGACCCTGCTGCAATGGCTGAAAGATAATGGCGGCAAGTGCGATTTGGGCGATAAGAGCGATGCAGAAGACATCAAACGGCAGTTTCATGTGAGCAAGAAAGCCTATAAACGAGCCATCGGAGACCTATATAAGCGCAGGCTAATCACCATCACCGAGCAGGGCATCGCATTGGTGTGACACGAATAATACCACTTGACGACTATTGCTGCCCGCTAAAAACAGATAGCCGGATCGGAAATCCTTTATGTATCATTCCTACAAGCACCTTTGCCGTTAAGAGGCTTGTCTGAGCGGCATATATGCCAAACGGCATACCGATATCATTCAGATGCTGGCGTACACCGTACGACGTACACACGTACACCGAACATCGTACGCATGTACACCGAACGCCATACGTGCGTACACCGAACGCCGTACGTGCCCGTCAGAGCGGTAAGCGGCGACGAAACGTGCAGGGAGAGAGGATGCCAAGCGCTTGGCGAACCATACGTCTGGGGCATGCCGGTACAACTTCATACCCAAGACTAACTTATCCGTGAGGGTGTATCAGAACAAAAGAATAAGCGTATAAAAGAATAAAAGCCATCACTTTATGCACAAACAGACCCCTATAGCCAGATGATTATCCAACATTTGGCTTTTATGCAGAGCGAAGCAATTATTCTTTTATACGCTTATTCTATTCTGCCGCACCCACTCTCTGCGTATGGATTCAGAACTCTGCGTTCTTTGGCGTACGCGGGAATGGAATCACATCGCGAATATTCTGCATGCCGGTGACAAAGAGAATCAGACGCTCGAAGCCTAAACCGAAACCTGCATGAGGGCATGAACCATAGATGCGGGTATCGAGATACCAGCTGTAGGCACTCTGCTCCATGCCGCGAGCCTTGATCTCCGCGGTCAGCTTCTCATAGCTCTCCTCACGCACCGAACCGCCGATGATCTCGCCGATACGCGGAAACAGCACATCCGTTCCCTGCATGGTCTTGCCATCCTCGTTCTTCTTCATATAGAAAGCCTTGATTTCTGCCGGATAATCCGTCATGATCACAGGACGCTTGAAATGCTCCTCCACCAAGTAGCGTTCATGCTCACTGCTGAGATCCATACCCCAGCCGGTGATAGGGAACTCAAACTTGCGGCCGTGCTCGACTGCTTCCTGAAGGATGCTGATACCCTCGGCATAAGGCAGACGCACGAAACTACCCTCTACAACCGACTGCAATGTCTCAAGAAGCGTCTTGTCAATCATATTGTTCAAGAACTCCAAATCGTCTTTACAGTTGGTCAAAGCCCAGTTCACACAATACTTGATGAACTCCTCCTCCAAGTCCATCAGCTCCTCCTTGTCCATAAAAGCCACTTCCGGCTCAATCATCCAAAACTCTGCCAAATGGCGGGGGGTGTTACTATTCTCTGCGCGGAAGGTTGGGCCGAAAGTGTAGATTCCACCCAAAGCTGTAGCTCCCAGCTCACCTTCGAGCTGTCCGCTCACGGTGAGACTGGTCTTCTTGCCGAAGAAATCCTTGTCATAATCCACCGTTCCGGTCTTTGCCACACGGTCAAGATCAAGTGTTGTGACCTGAAACATCTCGCCGGCACCCTCGGCATCGCTTGCAGTGATGATAGGAGTATGGAAATAATAGTAGCCCTGCTCGTGGAAGAAGTTATGAATGGCTATCGCCATGTTGTGACGAATGCGCATCACGGCGCCGAAAGTATTGGTGCGAAGACGCATGTGCGCATACTGACGCATATACTCAAAGCTCTGCCCTTTTTTCTGCATGGGGTAGTCGCCGGGGCATGCGCCATAGAGTTCTATCTCGCGACACTGCACCTCAGAGGTCTGTCCTGCACCCTGACTCTCCACCAGCATACCCGTAGCACGGATACAGGCACCCGTTGTAATGCTCTTCAAGAGGTCAGCATCAACAGATGACGGATTGACCACCACCTGAATATTCTTAATCGTAGAACCATCGTTCAGTGCGATGAAATCCACTGCCTTGCTGCTGCGATGGGAACGCACCCACCCCTTTACCGTTATCTCTTTACCAAAGTCGGTGCTCTGAAGGGCATCGACGACTTTTGTTCTGCTCATTGTTAATTATCGGGTTAAGCGAAAAAGGAGTGCTAAAAACAAAGGAGCAAGGACAAGAAAAACCGTATCTGACAGGACGATAGCCTGCCTTCCGCTATTTCGTGTCATCACTCCTTTATCATTGCACTCCCTATTTTTCATTTCAATTACTCAAACATGCCGCTTCTCAACATGTCGACTTCTTTCTCGGTGAGGAAGCGCCAATCGCCACGGCGCAGGTTTTTCTTGGTGAGACCGGCAAACTGCACACGGTCGAGACGAACCACATGATAGCCCAAGTGCTCGAAAATACGGCGTACGATGCGATTCTTACCGCTGTGGATCTCAATGCCCACCTGTGCCAAATCGCGGTCATCGGCATACTCGATAGCATCCGCATGCACCTCACCATCCTCCAACTCGATGCCGTCGGCAATCTTCTGGAGATCGGAGGCGGCCACATTCTTGTCAAGGAATACATGGTAAACCTTCTTCTTCAAGAATTTAGGATGAGTGAGTTTGCTCGCCAAGTCTCCGTCGTTGGTCAACAACAGCACACCCGTAGTATTACGGTCGAGACGCCCGACAGGGTAAATGCGCTCGGGGCAGACATCCTTCACGAGGTCCATCACGATCTTACGCTGCTTCGGGTCATCGCTTGTGGTCACGTAATCCTTAGGTTTGTTCAGGAGCACATACACCTTTTTCTCCAAAGAGACCACCTGATCGTGGAACTTCACCTCATCAGAACGGAGCACCTTGGTACCCAACTCGGTCACCACCTCTCCATTCACGCTGACAACACCTGCCTGAATGAACTCATCGGCCTCACGACGTGAACACACGCCGGCATTGGCCAAGAACTTGTTCAAACGCAGCGGCTCGTTGGGATCGATATGCTCTTCCTTATACTCGATACGTTTCTTCAAGCTGTACTTTGCACTGGGATCATAGTCGCCACCACGGTTGTAACCACCCTGTGGATGCCCGTAACGGTTCTGCGGACGGCCATAACCACCTTGCTGGCGGTTATTGTAACCGCCTTGACGCTGCTGGTAGCCACCCTGACGATAGCCACCTTGCTGACGGTTGTAACCGCCCTGACGGGGCTGATAGCCGCCTTCACGAGGCTGATAGCCACCCTCCTCCGGATTGTTGTTATAGCGCGGACGCTGCTGGTAACCACCCTGACGAGGCTGATAACCGCCATTCTCGGAGTTGTTGTTATAGCGCGGACGCTGCTGGTAACCACCCTGACGAGGCTGATAACCGCCTTCACGCTGCTGGTAACCACCCTCCTCCGAATTATTGTTGTAACGGGGGCGAGGCTGATAGCCGCCTTGACGCTGCTGGTAGCCACCCTGACGTGGCTGATAGCCACCTTCTTCTGAATTATTGTTATAGCGGGGGCGAGGCTGATAACCACCTTGACGCTGCTGATAGCCGCCACGAGACTGATAAGCCTGTTCACCACTACCTTGCAGGTTCGAACCGAAGCCCTCCGGACGGAAACCGCTTGTCTCCTGCTTGCCTCCACTGCGATCAGTGCTGTAGGCACGCTGGCTATGGATACGTGGACGCTGCGTTCTCGCACTGTCCAACTGATAATCGCGCTGATAGCCTGTAGAGCGCGAATAACCTTCATGACCTCCCTCATTAGTTTGATTCTGATCTTGCGTGGAATCCTGAATCTTGTTTTCTAATTCTTCTGACATAATTTTTTGTTTTTTAGCCTCGCGGCCGGGGTTAATAAATCAAGTAACTTTAAATATAAAACTATTAAATAATTTAATATCAATATCTATATAACGGTATGGATATCATGCCCGTTTGGTAGTATATTCAAACACCTGTGTAACTATATGGCGTAATAGCCATCAATTCTTTCTTCACCTCATCGCTCACGCTCAACGTCCCGATGAAATCGTGAATGGTCTGCTCTGTCATCGTTTGGTTAGTTCTGGTGAGAGCCTTCAATGCTTCGTAGGGATGGGGATAGCCTTCACGGCGCAGAATAGTCTGAATGGCTTCGGCCACTACCGCCCAAGTGTCATTCAAATCCTCACGAATCTTCTGCTCGTTGAGAATCAGCTTGCGCAATCCTTTCAAGGTGCTTTGAATAGCAATCAGGCTGTGCCCCAATGGCACGCCGATGTTGCGAAGCACCGTAGAGTCGGTAAGATCACGCTGCAGACGACTAACTGGCAACTTGGAAGCGAGAAATTCCAATATGGCATTGGCTATACCCAGATTGCCCTCACTATTCTCATAGTCGATGGGGTTGACTTTGTGGGGCATGGCACTGGAGCCCACTTCTCCTGCCTTAATCTCTTGCTTGAAATACTCCATGGAGATATACATCCAAAAGTCGCGATCCAAATCGATGATAATCGTGTTAATACGACGAATGGCATCAAAGATGGCTGCCAAATAATCGTAGTTGCTGATTTGCGTAGTCCACTGCTCACGCTCCAGCCCCAGCTTCTCGCTCACAAAGCGGTTGCCGAAGTTTTTCCAGTCGTAATCAGGATATGCCACATGGTGTGCATTGTAATTGCCCGTAGCTCCACCAAACTTGGCGGTGATTCTGCATGCCTTCAGACTATTCAGTTGCTCAGTCAGACGATATGCATAGACCATGATTTCCTTGCCCAGTCGTGTGGGCGAAGCCGGCTGCCCATGCGTCTTGGCCAGCATGGGCACGTCTTTCCACTCGTCAGCAAACTGTTCCAACTGGGCAATAAGTTCCTCTGTCTGTGGGTAGAAAACCGTCTCCAACGCCTCTTTCACAGAGAGTGGCACACTTGTATTGTTGATATCCTGCGAGGTCAAGCCGAAATGAATGAACTCCTTATAGGCTTCCAGACCGCCAATCTTATCAAATTCTTCTTTGATGAAATATTCCACGGCCTTCACGTCATGGTTGGTGGTCTGCTCGATATCTTTCACACGACGGGCACAAGCCTCGTCAAACTGACGGTAAATGTCACGGAGACGCTCGAAGAGAGCATGGTCGAACGACTGTAACTGGGGCAAAGGCAACTCGCAGAGGGCGATGAAATACTCTACCTCCACACGTACACGGTACCTAATCAGTGCATATTCGGAAAAATAGTCAGCTAGTACAACAGTCTTGTTCCTATAACGACCATCAACGGGCGATATGGCGGTCAGTAAATCGAGGTTCATATATAAATATGTATTATCAATGTTGCAAAATTACGAATTAAAATCGATACACTATGCTTTACGAATAAAAAAAACAGCAAATATAAGTTAATCAATTATATAAAATAAAAGTTCTACAATCAAAATTTGATTGCAGAACTTTCTCTGTGGGCGTTGACGGATTCGAACCGCCGACCCTCTGCTTGTAAGGCAGACGCTCTAAACCAGCTGAGCTAAACGCCCTTTTAAAATCCCTGCAGCCCCGAAAGGCTACAGAGATACACCCCTAAGTGGGCGTTGACGGATTCGAACCGCCGACCCTCTGCTTGTAAGGCAGATGCTCTAAACCAGCTGAGCTAAACGCCCGATACTATCGGAATTCGGGTGCAAAGATACTGCTAATATTTCGTGCTACCAAATTTTATGATGACTTTTTTACACCGCAATGTATGTTTTGCTCCGTTTTTCACATGCTTTTTACTGTAAAATACGTTTTTAGTATCATCCCATCTCCCCTTCTTTTTACTCGTATTTGTCAAGATTTCATTACAGTTTTTTCGTTCAGATTTTCGTTCATTCTAGAGCGGAAAATCGGGGCGATTGGGCAAGGTTCGGGTCGCGGAAGGTCTAAATTTTCTGGATAGGGTTGCGATAGCATAGCTTTCGCATCGCGATAAGGGTGCTTTCGCGATGCGAAAAGGGTGCTATCGCAAGACGAGAAGATGAATATCTATGGCATATTCTTACTTTTTCTCCGTAACTCACTGATGCTTTGAGATTTACGTAACCCCCTCTGATTTTCGCGTATTTCGGGCAAAAGATTTTCAATTTTGCTACACGCAAATCTCCAGAGGGTCTTTGTAAAGAAAAAAGAGAGCTTATACGCAACAAAAAAGGTACGTTCCCGAAAGAACGTACCCTATAATAGTTTGACTTAAAATCTAAGCAATTAGTCTACAACCTGTACAGTAGCACGACGGTTGAAAGAGATTGGAGAAAGCTCATCAACACCACCGTTACCCTTGGTAGAGATCATGTCGCGGCTCACACCCATCTTAACGAGCTCATCAGCAACAGTAGCTGCACGCTGCTCAGACAACCACTGGTTGTGGTCAGCAGAACCAGTTGCACTATCAGCATAACCGTTAACCATCAGCTTAGCATTGTTCTCCTTAGCGTATGTGGCGATGCCCTGTACGTTAACGAGATCTTTCTGAGAAGCAATGTTTGTCTTGTTGAGGTTGAAGAACACAGATACCGGAGTACTTACAAACTCCTTGACAGCCTTAGGAGTAGTCTCCTTAGGCTGGTTAGCCAGAAGGTTCTTCAGACGAGCATTCTCTGCATTAGCATCGTTGAGCTGTGCATTGAGAGCGTCGATCTGGCTCTGAGAAAGAGCTTTGATAGCGTCTACATCAGGAGTCTTGTTCCATGTAGCCTTACCGAGGTTGAAGTTCAAACCAAGCTCTGCATAGAGATTGTTGTCATGAGAATCCCAGCCACGGCGACCGTTTGCATACTCTGAACCACCATCGATATCATTCTCAAGACGGTTCCAGCCAGCCTCAAGGTAAAGACCCAAGTGATTGCTCAAACGCCACTGAGACTGAACACCGGTACGCAAGTTCATTGCATAGAGGTTGTAAGTCATTGTACGACCAACACCGACACCACCGAATACAATGAAATTCCATACGCGATCAGGGTTATAGCCACAGAACAAGTTGCTGAGGTTGAACATTGCATCCTCACTAAGGATCCAATACTTGTTACCGTTGCCTTCGTTGGTCTTGTCGTTACCATCTGCATCTACCTGCTTACCCCAAATACCCTGCAACTTTGTACGGAGACCGAGACCGGGAGTAAACCACTTACCTATTGCAAGACCAACACCCGGGTTAGAACGGAACTTCTTGAATGGGCTCTTGGCGAAGTCCTTTCCGTGCTCCTCTGCAGAGTACCAAGCATTCCACTCGCCACCTACTTGGATAAACCAATTACTCCAAAATGAATTTGTAGCAACACTATATTTCAGTGTTGGATCTGTCTCCTGAGCAGCTGCACCCAAAGAAACGCCGGCAAAAGCCAGTGCAATTAATAGTTTTTTCATAACCTTTTATAATTTAACTGTATATCTCTTTAGTATCTAATACTTATACATAATCGCTGACAAAGTTAGCAATATTTTTTAATTATTGCTCTTTTTTTATAAAATATATCTGGTTTTTAACAAAAAAACGACATAAATCAAGTAATTATACGGTTTATCCGCTTTTTTATACAAACATTTGCTCTATGTCAATCTGTTTGAGGATACAGATAACAGTCTTCCCATCAGGGGTATAATTTACGTTGTCACACTGAAACAGATTGTTTACGAGGTCTTCCATCTCCAGATTGCTCAGCACCTGCCCGTATGGAATGGCAGCCGCACGAGCCATGACAAGGGAAAGGTTATCGTTGATTTCCTGCTTCACGGTTATCACATCCAACTCCTGTACGCCGGCCAACATCTCACGAAGCAGAGAGAGAATGTCGATGCCTTCCAGCCCCTCGGGAATGGCATGGACAGAATAGGTTGTGCCCTCATTATTCGTCAGTTCGAAGCCCATTAGTGCCAGTTCGCTGGCAATATTTTCCAACGTTATCTGCTCTTGAACCGTGAGCTGTAACGTTTCCGGAAACATTATCTTTTGCGAATGTACATCGCAAGAGGCTAACATCTTTCGATATTTCTCAAAGAGAATGCGGATGTGCGCACGATGCTGGTCTATAATCATAAGCCCTGACTTGACGGCTGTCATGATATACCTGCCTTTATATTGATAATGTGTAGGCGATTTATCTTCTATGAGACTAATTCGCACGTCCTGCGTAGCGTCATTACGGAAGAGAGAATTCTTCTGCTCGGAGTGTTCCTGTTCAAGTCCTTCATACAATTGCTCCCACTGATTAGGGAGTTTAGATGGCACGACCGTATCTTGATAAGAAGACGCAGAACCGATCTTGCTCCGATGCTCCGCATGCGGAAGGTTGTTGTCACCCGAATGTGGTGTTTCCTTGAACGGATTGTAGGCAGGATTGAAATCCATCTGTGGCACCGAAGCATGGGTGTCAGGATTGAACACAGGCATATCTGGCTTACCCTCGGTATCAAACTCTATTGCCGATACATTATTGAACATCCCCACCGCATCCTTGACCGTAGCGGAAAGGATCTGCCATATTGCCTGCTCGTTCTCGAATTTAATCTCCGTTTTGGTGGGATGAATATTGACATCAATATCCTTTGGATCAACATCAAAATAAATAAAGAACGGAACTTGCTCACCCTGCGGCACCAAACGTTCGAAAGCCGACATCACCGCCTTACTGAAATACGGATGACGCATATAGCGCCCATTCACAAAGAAATATTGGCTTGCTCCTTTCTTGCGTGCCGACTCGGGCTTACCCACAAAACCATGAATGCCACAAACGGAAGTTTCAACATTCACGGGCAGCAAATCCTGATTGATACGCTTGCCAAAGATATCTACAATACGCTGGCGCAGTCCGCCTGAACGCAGGTTGAACATCTCCGAGCCGTTGCTATGGAAAGTAAAGGCTATCTCCGGATAAACCAGCACGATACGCTCAAAGGCTGTAATGATATTGTTCAGCTCCGTTGTGTTTGATTTCAGGAACTTCCTTCGTGCAGGAACATTATAGAATAGGTTTTCTACCATGAAGTTGGAACCCACCGGACAAGCACATGGTTCCTGCCCTATAAACTTAGAACCGCCAATCGACAGATGCGTACCCACATCCTCTCCCTCCTGCCGTGTCTTGAGTTCTACCTGTGCCACAGCCGCAATTGATGCCAATGCCTCACCACGGAAACCCATCGTATGTAGATTGAAAAGGTCGTCTGCCTTGCGGATCTTCGATGTGGCATGACGCTCAAAGGACAGGCGAGCATCTGTCTCAGACATACCCTTGCCGTCATCAATGACCTGAACCAAGGTGCGCCCGGCATCCACTACCGACACGTTGATATGCTTTGCACCGGCATCGACAGCATTCTCTACCAATTCCTTGATCACCGATGCAGGACGCTGAATCACCTCACCGGCAGCAATCTGATTGGCAACAGAATCTGGAAGTAGTTGTATTACATCGTTCATAAGCCTAATAGCAAAACAAAGATAAACAATAATAAAAGCAAGAACACCAGAGCCAAATTCAAAGAGAATGCGCTTGCCTTACGGCCGGCACGACTATCCGCTGACCGGAAAGTACCATGCAACCTCTCAGGTTTTGTGACAGCGCCTTGCTTCCCCTCAAGTTCTTCCTTCGCATTCTGCTGCAAAAGTTGCAAGCGCTCTTTCCTTTCATCGCTGTAAATCATCTGATGATTAAAGCGACGCGGCTTCCGTGTATGAAAAAGAAGATTCATATCTACAATGCCCCTTGATCGGCAACCGGTGAAACTTCAGTAGGTGCTCTGTTCAACTTCTGGAGAGGAGCCTCCTGCCGGATAATATTCTTGATCTCAGACCCCTTTGGCTTTCCTCGCCAAATGAACACGTCGTCCTTATCTTTGGGGCGTATGTAATCAAACCAAGCAAAACGTGCCAGCTTCATCTTGTCGGGTGGAATCTGCGTCATAGGGTAAAGCGTTCCCTTTGCCTTCGGCATCCATATACGCTCCAACTTACGCTCGGGCGACATATACATCTTCATCGTATCGGTCTCAGTATAGTTCAGTCCGATAAGGCTGCTGTCCTTCTCATCCACAGGATAGTAAATAGCCATCACATTGCCCACTGCATCATTTCTTCTGATGTTACCATCAACGAAATAGGCAAACATATTCTTCGATGATATCTGGTTGTAATGCGTACTGTCAGGCAAGACCTCGATGGAGAGGCTCTGCCCCAGCACCTGCGCTTCACGCACGGTGGAGTCGTTCATGTATATCACAATCTTCTCACCCAACAACTGGCGACCGTAATTCCACACGATGGGATCCTTGTACATCGTCATGCACGAATCCTTAGAATTGAATACCAGCGAGTCGCACACGGCCTGAAGGTCGGTTCTATACGCGCGTACCTTATAATAACAATGCACCTTACGGTAAGCCGAGTCTGTATTGATATGGAACGTCTCTATACGCATCGTATCAGAGTGCATATACAGTGTGTCTTGTTGCGAATAATCCATAGCCAATGCATCTTGCGTGGCATAGCCCTTTCCCGTCTGCTCATTATAGACCACCTCCCCGCATTTCAGCATGTTCTTATTCTTGCGGTCGACATAAACCACATTGCCAAATCCTCGATCATCGCCCGTCTTACTGTCATAATACAGGGTATCGCCCGTGATGGTCATATCCTTATCCACCACCGTGGAGCGCCCGAACAGTTCCGCCTGATCGGTTTTGGTATTAAAATAGGCATCCGTGGTCGTTATCGTATTCGTTTGCCCCTTTATAATAGAAGGGCCGACCTCTCCATGCCCCCTGTCGGCGGTGTACATACCCACCACATGAGCCATCGAATTGCCTGTATTATAATACAATGTATCCGTGGAAACCCGATTCTTCGGAGTTATCAGTTGCACATCCATATTGAACCTTGCCTGTCTTGTGTTGGTGTGATATTCCCCCCAGTCGGAGCTCAACTTGCTGTCGCCGTCGATTAACCGGCCGCCATTGAAGAAGTAGGCATATTCATACAATCGATCATAGTTCAGACTATCGGTATACAAAGTCTGTTGCCTATGCTTCAACACCACGTTCTGCCGAGCCTCCAACATCTGATCCGTACCGTCATACCATGCACGGTCGCACGTCAGTGACAGCGTGTCGCCCTGACGGAAACGCACATGACCGAATGCCCTCACTGAGTTGGATGCCTGATAGAAATAGGCACTGTCACACGTGAGATGCGCTCCCTGATGACTGAACGACACGTTGCCTTTCACAATTTGCGCGTCAGGATTAGGCCCGTACATATCATACCGCAACTCATCCGAATGGATCAGGTGAACCCTGTCGTCTGCCACTTTCTTCACCCGCTTACGCTGTTGCGCCCCCACAGTGCTCCATACCCCAACGACAAAGAGGCATAGAATCATCTTGTTGATGATTCTATGCCCACTTCGCATATATTTCGTTATATCGTGGAATATCATTTAATCCAACCTTGATATTGATATGTACAATCCTTGTAACGATCGTTCATGCGCACGTAGGTATGCTTGATCTTATCTACCACCCAGTCGTTCAGTTTTTTTTCACGCTCCTTATTGAGCACCACGTCCTTCATCACTTGGAAGTCTTCCGTAATTGTTGCACGGTGACCATCCACGCGGCTCTTCAGCTTGGCCACAACCACCACTGTCTTGCCCTTGGCATTGACCATCTCAAACGGCTGCGAAATCTCACCCACCTTAAGCGTATCGACGACGCGGGCAATCTCTGTAGGAAGATCTTTCATCTGAAACTTTGAGGTCATGCCGTCGGCTGTCGAGTTAGACATCAATCCCTTGTTGTTCTTCGTGTCCTTATCTTCCGACAAGAAAGAGGCGGCTTCCTCAAACGTAAATTTGCCTTCACGGATATTATTACTAATCGAGTCCAACTGATGGATGGCAACCGTAATCTCATCTTGCGATACTTTCGGCTTCAACAGGATATGACGGCACTTGATCTTATCCCCTCGCTTATCAATCAGCTGGATGATATGATACCCGAACTCAGTCTCTACAATCTTGGAAATCTTCTTGGGATCGGTCAGATTGAAAGCTACATTGGCGAATGCGGGGTCAAGCAGACCACGCCCGATATAATCCATCTCACCACCCTGACGCGCCGAGCCCGGGTCTTCCGAATAAAAACGAGCCAGTGTGGCAAATGTCGTCTCACCATTATTCACGCGCTCCGTATAGCTGCGCAGTTCTTCTTTCACGCGGTTAATCTCTTCCTGCTTGATCTTGGGATGACGCTCTATGACTTGTACCTCCACCTCTGTAGGTACGAAAGGAATGCTATCCTCCGGCATATTGCGGAAATAAGCACGCACGTCGGCAGGCGATACCTTGATGTCTTTCACCAGTTGCTGCTTCATCTTCTGCACCAGCTGTTGGTTCTTATAATCATCGTGCAGCGAGGCGCGCATCTCATTCAAAGTCTGCTTACGATATTCTTCTAACTTCTCCTGACCGCCGGCAATCTCTATCCAACGGCTGATCTGCTGCTCTACACCATTCGAAATTTCCGACTCCGTCACCTCAACGGAGTCGATAGCTGCCTGATGCAGAAACAATTTCTGTACGGCCAGCTGCTCGGGTATCGCACAATCGGGATTGCCGTTCCAGCTAATACCTTCGGCTAACGACTGCATGCGCATAGCCTCGATGTCCGAGCGCAGGATAGGCTCATCGCCAACCACCCATACCACCTCGTCGATGATGGCAGCCGACGGTATTGGGGCTTCCGCCTTGGCCACAGAGTCGACAGATGTCGAATCAACCGATACGTTGTCGGCAAATGCCGTTTTTCCCTGTACCCCGGCCATGGCAGAGATGGCTACCGATACCACCGATGCTATTATAATTGATATTTGTTTCGTTCTCATTACTTCTTTATATTAGTGCTTGTTCACTGTTGCGAGGACATCCTCATTCACAACAACCTGATATTTCTTGCGAAGTTGCTCCACCCATTGCTTTTCAAGTTCATCCTGATAATCGGCTACGACCAATGTTCTTACGTCCGACATTTCTTTCGGTGCCTTCAGTTTCTTGCCATAGACTGCCGTATAGGGATAACCTTTCACTGGCTGGTCTGTTGCCGAAACACCGAAAACCTCTTTGTCGACCAGCGCATTATCACCCTTCTTGAAGATTCCTTTCTCCACGCGGATGCGCAACACCGAGTCGGCATTGAACATAGCACGCAGCTTGTCAGCCCAATTATCAAACTCCAAACCCTTCAACACGTGCTGCACCCGCTTCACGTCGGCAACCTCGCGTGTACGATAGGCTATGCCCTTGAAGCGGGGCTCTTCCCACTTGTATCTCTTCTTATTCTTGTTGAAATATTGTGTCAGTGCTGCCTCGTCCTTCTGCGCTCTCTCCCACACGGTGCGATTACTGATCTCATAGAGCAGCAATCCGTCGTGATATTCCTGTATGAGATACCGCAACTCAGGGTTCTGCGCCTCCATCTCCTGCTTCTTGGCGTCGAGCACCTGAGCAGGAGTGGTATGTGCCTGTTTGGCCAGTGTGTCGAGCTTCTGATCAATGATCTGCTCGCGCAGGTTACGCTGGTCGATAAACTTCATGATGGCCTCACGCTGGCTGGCGTAGTCATAGAAGTTCTGATGGCCTTTCTTCAGGATGATATGCCAGCCGGCCGGCGACAGCACGGGCTTGCTCATCTCACCGTCTTTCAGCGACCACGCCACATCCTCAAACTGTTTCAACGTCTGACCCTTGATAATCAGAGGCAGCTCACCTCCCTGCTTAGCCGTACCGGGGTCGTCGGAACACTTCTCTGCCAACAGGGCAAAGTCGGCACCTTGCTGCAAGGCTCTGTAAATGGAATCCACGCGCAACTTGGCTGCCGACTGCTCGGCCGGCGTAGCCCGCTGTTTCAACAGTACGAGAATATGCGCCACACGCACCATACCGCCGTTATTGTCTACCTGCTGCTGGGTTTCACGATAAATCTTCCGCGCCTCTGTCTCCACATCGGCATCGGTAATCATTGCCGGGCGGATCTGCTGGTCACGATAGCCCGAGAACTCTGTCCGAAACGATGCCATCGTGTCTAATCCAGCCTCCTTGGCAGCTTCCACCTTGAGCTTATAGTTCACGAAGAGAGGCACATACTCCTTCACACTCTTCTTGTCGATTACGCCATCGGCATTGTTCTTATTATAAGAATACTCAAACTCCGAACGGGAAACATCCTTCCCGTTGATCGTCATCACGACAGGATCGGCATTCTGAGCAAAAGAAAAGGTGCCACACATCAGCATGGTCCCCAACAACATTTTAACTTTCAACATTTGTTTCTTCTTAAAGATAATCATTGGGTGGAAAGAGATTATGAAAGCTCCTGCCACCCAATGGTCTCGTATCATTTTATTATTCCGGACGTGAATAGTTAGGCGCCTCACTCGTGATGCTGATGTCATGGGGATGACTCTCCATCACGCCGGCATTCGTAATGCGGGTGAACTTGGCATTATGCAGGGCTTCGATGTTACCGGCACCACAATAACCCATGCCCGAACGCAGACCGCCCGTGAGCTGATAGATCACCTCCTGCACGGTGCCCTTGTAAGGCACACGGCCGGCGATACCTTCCGGCACGAGCTTCTTCACGTCGCCCGTATCGCTCTGAAAATAGCGGTCCTTTGAGCCGTTCTTCTGCCCCATGGCCTCCAGCGAACCCATGCCGCGATAGCTCTTGAACTTACGGCCGTTATAGATAATCGTCTCGCCCGGGCTCTCCTCCGTGCCGGCAACCAGCGACCCGATCATCACCGAACTGCCACCGGCGGCCAGTGCTTTCACGATGTCACCCGAATAGCGCAGACCGCCATCGGCAATCATAGGCACACCTGTGCCCTTCAAAGCTGAGTAAACGTCATACACGGCGCTCAACTGCGGCACACCCACCCCTGCCACCACACGGGTGGTACAGATAGAGCCCGGACCGATGCCCACTTTCACGGCGTCGGCACCTGCATCCACGAGATATTTAGCGGCCTCGCCGGTGGCTATGTTACCCACCACGATGTCGAGGTTGGGGAATGCAGCTTTCACTTCGTGCAACTTTCTCACCACACCCTGCGAATGACCATGAGCCGTATCGATCACGATGGCATCGACACCTGCGTCGACCAATGCCTGCGCACGGTCGAGCGTATCGGCCGTCACGCCAACGCCGGCAGCCACACGCAGCCTGCCTTTCTCATCCTTGCAAGCCATGGGCTTATCCTTGGCCTTGGTAATATCCTTGTAGGTAATCAGCCCCACCAAACGGTTGGAGGCATCCACCACAGGCAGTTTCTCTATCTTGTGCTCCTGCAGAATCTGTGCGGCAGCCGTCAAGTCGGTCTGCTGATGGGTCGTCACCAAATTGTCACTTGTCATCACCTCATCGATCAGCTTGTCCAAATGGCGCTCGAAGCGTAGGTCACGATTGGTCACAATACCCACCAAGTGATTTTGCTCATCCACCACGGGTATACCTCCGATGTGGTAATCGCACATCATCTCCAGCGCATCCTTCACCGTGCGACCGCGGCGAATCGTCACCGGGTCATAAATCATGCCGTTCTCGGCACGCTTCACGATAGCCACCTGACGTGCCTGATCCTCGATTGTCATGTTCTTATGAATCACTCCGACACCCCCTTCACGCGCAATGGCGATGGCCATTGCCGACTCTGTGACGGTGTCCATGGCCGCCGTAACGAACGGCACGTTCAGCTCGATATTGCGAGAGAACTTGGTCTTCAACTTTACCTCTTTGGGCAGCACCTCCGAATAAGCAGGAATCAACAGGACGTCGTCGAAAGTCAGGCCGTCCATGACAATTTTATCAGCAACAAATGATGGCATAAAAAGTAACTCTTAAAATTTATTGCGTGCAAATATAGCAATAATTTCCCACATAGGCAGGCTATATCCCGTTTTTCTTGCGCCTTTAATGCAATTTAACGACCGGGAGACAATGGTAACCATTCAGCGACAGTTACAACCAATATTATGATTAGCTATTCACTCCCCACAAAAGCATTCTTTCCCGTATCGACAAATGTTATTCTCCCTCCTCTGGCACACGTGCAGAAAGATTGTTGGGTGAGCTTCTTCATTCCGTTGATGTTGTCTTTTCGTACCGTCTGTTGCCAGCCTTGGGACTGGGGTACGCAGGGTGGGTTCGGCGAACCGCACCTGCAAGTGCCGAAGGTAGGGATATTGACCATCCCCGCCTTATCGGCTTCGGTTGCCACCAATGCCCCCGATATCTTTACAAATGAGTGACTCGTTACTTTTATTGGTGCATCCTTCATTCCTAATGTACAGTGCATCTGTGCACCGTCAACTATGAGTTTTGCCATAAAAACCTCCTATCCAAAAGTTCGACTTTTAGTTTACTTCACATAAACTTCCCCTCGACAAATAGCACTCTCAATCCAAACTATTTCGCCCCTTTTTCTGACAGCTTACGTAAATACTCATCGAACGGGAGTTCCTGCCCTTTCATCCCTTCGTCCCCGAAGGCACGTCTGGTTTGGAAGAGCGTTTCACCTGTGTTGCCATCAACGTAGTAGAATATCTTCTCCACTTCATGGTTGCCATACACAACAACCTCGTAATACGACATCCCCATATTTTGGGGAGCGAATCTGTGCACCGTGAATACCCGTTTCTTGTCCAACAAATCGACGCCATATTCTTTTTTCATTTTGTCAATCAAAGACTTTACATCGAATTTATAGGGAATGTCGTAGTTTTTCCGGTTCGTCAGGAAACCGAGACTGTCATAATCACTCACGTCACCTATAATGTTATTATAGAATGTCGTCCATGATTTCTTTATCACTCCATTTTTGTAGTACAAAAACACGGTGTTATAAGGGGAGTTTGGATAATGGCAATCTTCACGAAAGCCTATAAATTCCCCATGAGAATACACATCATTTATTTCTACTATCGCCCCATTCTTAGTTTTTCGATATATATGCATTGCATCTGGGCTTTCTTTTATCAGCCTTTTATACTCCTCAATATCAAAAGTTTTTTTGTTTAACATTTTATTCTCTATTTGTTTGTTGCTGTTGTTATTTTTATTCTGAGCTGAGCAACCCATTATGCTACATAGCAAGGTTGCGACAATAAATAAACTTTTCATCATAGTATACCGTTTTTATATATCTCTTCGGATTATTTCCCATTGCCAACGCCATGTGGTCTTGCGCAAGGAGCCGTTGTAACTCATTATGTTGTCGGTTGCCCTGCTTGGGAACAGGTGGGCGTGCGGATATACATATTTCTGGTCGCCGTTGGATATCGGGGGAGTGACCAAATTACCTTCAGCATCATATCCGGACACCGAATCCCGATGCGTATGGAATAATCCAAAGCCGTGAAGCCCCTCGTGGGCTATCGTTTGATTATTCCTCCGAATTGCCGAACAGTCCCGCTTCCGTCTTTAAAGTCATATTCGTTCCGGCACTTTTATTCATTTGAAAACAAAGTGTATCAAATATCCCGTTTGTTGTTTCCATTCGTTTTTCTCCTTTTTCTTGATTTTTTATATCGTTACTTTGTGCATGGCAACTGCTAATGGACAACAATATCAGTGATAAAGTTATGAATTCTTTCATCATTACTTTTTTATTTTCTAGGTTTGAGCACTTCCTCTTTTATGACTTCCCTCTTATTAACATCAATGACAATATTTTTACACACATGGTCTTTGCTTCGCCATGAAATGTTATATACGGGTACTTTGCTTTCGTCAAAATAACGCCGAACATAGGTTCGCTCATCAAAGAAATCAACCCCACGCTCACGCTCCAAAAACTTGCGGACTTCTTCCCAAGGATAGTTTTTGAACGGCTCGTCATAGTCTATTTCATTGATTAACTTTCCCTGTTCGTTATAATACTTCCATATTCCAGCTTCGAATCTGTTTCGATAATAATACCCTTTCGTTTTTAATTTCCCATTAGAGAAAAATTTTCGATATTCATCAAAAAGATCATTGGTTTTTCTAATTAGTTCATAGTAGTAATCTCCAACTTTATATTGTCGGACAGTCCCTTTCCAGCCTTGGTATATATATTCATCGCCTTTTTTGTGCAAATGAAAATCAAGTGTGTCTATTCTTTCATCCGTTATTTCCATTTGTTTATCTCCTTTTGTTTGATTTTTCATTCCGTTATTTTGTGCATTACAGCCACTGATGATAATTGATACCATCAATAATATTATTGATCTTCTCATTTTGGTTTTGTTTTTTTATTCGTTTCTTCTACCGTTTTCAAACCTTTATGCAATATCTTCCATTGATACTGCCAAGTAGCGATGACAGGAATTCCTTCCATATCGGAGTAGTCCATAATGTTGTCAGTTTTACATTGCTCATATATATATGAATTATCATGATCAAATGAATGGTATAGCCCTAATGCATGGAAAAGTTCGTGTGCCATTGTGCTATCATTAAGCCCAGGCCCTAATACAATCACTTCTGTAGCAGGAATATCATGTGTCTGCCCATATATGCTATTGTCTTCAGAAAGTTCATTAAAGAAAAATATCTTATGATAGTCCTTATACTTGGAAGTATCCTTGTCGCTATTCATCTCTTTAACCATATAGTCGAAAATACTACCATCATCTATCGAACTTTGCTTAATATATTCTCCTGTTGCATATTTCATAAATATTTTTCTTCGTTCTTCTGTTGCCAAATCTAATTCACACTCCTCTATCTCTGCATCAATATAGCATTGGTCAAAATACTTTTGCAATGTTTCTTTACGTGTGGGATTTACAGTAGGCTGTGTTGGTATAGCATCTGGCTTTGTAGATAGATTACATCTTACCCTCACCAACACAACATTAACCACATACCTGTGTTTATCATCATTGGCTTTTACTATCAGTTTTCCCGCAAGCGTCTTGTTGTCTTTCTCGTCGTAAGCGTAGAGTTCTATAGCTTGGTCTTCCGAAAACTCTGCATTGCAGGTGATTCTCAGCGTGTCGCCCTTTTTGTGCTCCCCTCTGTCAAGGATGGTAGCCGTCTTCTTGCTCAACGTGAATACCTTGTCGTCATACTCATACTCCAGTTTCTTGGCCTTTTCGTTTACGTCTATGTTCAGAACAAGGTCGGCACTGTTGTCTTTCAGTAAAGTAACAGCAGGGACGATATACAGATAGTCTTTCTCTTTCTTCGCTTTCTTCCAAGCCACGACGTATTGACCGGCGTACTCATTGCACAACAGTCTTCGGTATTCGCCCTCATCCTTTGAGAACTGCGCACCCGCATACTTCCCCACTATCTCATCATAGCGGTTATCCCCGATGCGGTCGCTGTCCGCAAAGCGCACCCAGTCGAAACCGTATTCGCCGGCGTAGCCTGCCGATGTTCGGAACTGCACGCACACCTGTGCACCAATCTCTTCCTTTTCCGTTTCGTAATCTTCCGCCGTATTCAAGTCCTGTATTCCCTGCTCCCCTCGCATCTCCATCGTTCCCTGAGAGTTGACCACGGTTTTCTCCGCGCTGTGCATGAACAGTTTCTGCTCGCCCACGACATCTGTCTCGGGAGCCTCTATCTTTATCCGGTTCTGCGAGTTGATGAGCGCCCGGCCTGCCTGAGTATGGAAAAAGTCTGCAACAAGCTGCTGCATGAATGGAGCATTGACAAGCATCTTCTGCAATGCTGTTGCAGTCAGCGTGTTGCCTATAACAGATGTCTGACTGTTGCCCACGTTCACGCTCAAGTCTCTACCGATATTGAGACGTAAATCATTACCGATATTCAATGTAATGTCTTTAGGCGCATCGATATTTATACTCCCATTGCCATCCATGAAGACAGCGTTGCCGCTCGGGTCTTTTATATGCAGCGACCGCCCCGTATCATCAAAGGTGATGGCTATGCCGCTGCGCGTGGTAAGGCTCTTCAGATGGTTTTCGGCAAATCCGCCGCCACCCGTCGTGCCGTTGAACAGGCTGCCCATCACGTAAGGACGGTTAG
>CAUTTP010000037.1:0-25007 GCA_963541305.1 uncultured Prevotella sp. | reverse complement strand
AAATTAACGGATATGCCCTTGCGCAATCGTTTGCGCAAAAAAATCAAGCAAATGTGCAAGGGCAGACACCGGCGTACCCGTTTTTTCCTTAACTTTGGAATCAGAATTAAAAGCCTAATTATCTATGAACTTATTATTCAGCATCGATTATCATACTCGTTTCGGTGAAGAACTGGTATTGAACCTCATCACCGAGGGTTCGGTAACCCAATATCACATGTTTACGGCCGACGGGTTGCGTTGGACTTGCGAATTGAGCCTGCAGGGAACTGTCAAGGTGGTGGACTATTACTATCAGGTGGACTGCAACGGCAGTGAGCAGCGCCATGAGTGGACCACGGTGCCCCATCGGTTGGAACTCAACGCACAGACGGCCGACCGCTATATTGTGTATGACCGTTGGAACGACATCCCCGAGGATTCGTATCTCTATAGCTCGGCATTCACCGACTGTGTGAATCCACGCGAACGTAAGGCTCCACAAGCCTCCAAGTATGCCAAAACCGTGCGTTTCATCGTGCGTGCCCCGCAGCTGCGCTCGGGCGAGAGCTTGGCTATCTCGGGTGCTGACGACAGTTTGGGCGCATGGAATGGGGCGAAAGTAGTACCCATGACAGAGCACAACTACAACGAATGGGTGGTAGACCTCGATGCTGAGGCTTTCCCCGACAGTAAGATCGAGTTTAAGTTTGCTGCGGTCAGTGCTGCTAACAGCTCATTGCTGATGTGGGAGACGGGCTTGAACCGCACCGTGGAGGTGGCACCGATGGGCAAGGGCGAGGTGGTGGTCTACAACCTTGACCAGTCTTTTTTCCCCATCAGCAACGAGAAGTTGGCAGGTACGCTGGTGCCCGTCTTTTCGCTCCGCTCGAAAGATAGTTTCGGCGTGGGCGACTTCGGTGACCTGAAAAAGATGGTCGACTTCGTGGAGCAGACCGGTCAGCGTGTGCTCCAGATTCTGCCCATCAACGACACCACCACCACCCATACATGGCAGGACTCCTATCCTTACAGCTGCATCAGCGTGTTTGCGCTGCATCCGCAGTATGTAGACCTCACGCAGTTGCCCGAGTTGCACGACGCCGAGTTGCGCGCCAACTTCGAGGCTTTGCGCAAGGAACTCAACTCGCTGTCGCAGATCGACTACGAGCGTGTGAATGAGGCGAAAGGCGATTACCTCAAGGCGTTGTATGCACAGGAGGGTGCCAAGATGCTCGCCACAGACGATTTCAAGGCTTTCTTTAAGGACACCGAGCAGTGGCTTGTGCCCTATGCGCAGTATTCGGTGTTGCGCGACAAGTATCGGACGGCCGACTTCTCGCAGTGGCCTGACCACCGCGTGTGGGATGAGGCCGACCGTAAGCCGCTCGCCAACCCTCGCACGAAAGCCTATAAGGAGGTGGAATATTGGTATTTCGTACAGTATATATTGAACGCACAGTTGCAGGCCGTACATGAGTATGCCCGCCGGCACCACGTGATATTGAAGGGCGACATTCCCATCGGCGTGAACCGCTATGGTTGCGACGTGTGGATGGAGCCCAAATATTTCAATCTGAACGGTCAGGCAGGTGCGCCGCCCGATGACTTCTCTGTGAATGGACAAAACTGGGGATTCCCCACCTACAACTGGGATGAGATGCTTAAGGACGGCTGCCGGTGGTGGGTGCGCCGCTTCCAGAACATGGCGAAGTTTTTCGATGCTTACCGCATCGACCATGTATTGGGCTTTTTCCGCATCTGGGAGATACCGGGCAATGCTGTTCATGGCCTGTTGGGGCAGTTCAGTCCGGCGCTTGGCATGAGCCGTGAGGAGATCGAGGGCTATGGCCTTCACTTCAATGAGCACCACTTCTGTGAGCCGTTCATTGCCGATTGGGTGCTCGACCGTGTCTTTGGCGATCGCGCCGAGGAGGTGAAAATGAAGTACCTGAACCACAGCCATGACGACATCTGGGTGATGAAACCCGAGTTTGACACACAGAAGAAGGTGGAGAAAGCCTTTGAGGGCGTGACCGACTGCAATGAGCAGAACCTGCGTGACGGGCTCTATTCGCTCATCTCTAACGTACTGTTCCTGCGCGATGCGAAAGATGCCAACCGCTTTCACCCGCGCATCTCGGCTCAGTTCGACTTCACATACGAGGCGCTTTGGGATCAGGATAAAGCCGCGTTCAACCGCCTTTACAATGATTATTTCTATCGCCGTAACAACCAGTTCTGGTATCGTGAGGCAATGAAGAAATTGCCTACACTGGTGCAGGCCACCCGAATGCTGGTATGTGCCGAGGATCTCGGCATGGTGCCTGATTGTGTGCCGTGGGTGATCAACGAGTTACGCATTCTCTCTTTGGAAATCCAGTCGATGCCGAAAGACCCGCACATGCGCTTCGGGCATCTGTCACGCAACCCCTACCGCTCGGTTTGCACGTTCTCCACGCACGATATGGCGACCCTACGCCAGTGGTGGGATGAGAACTATGAGCGCACGCAGGACTATTACAACTCGATGCTCTATCGTGAGGGGGCTGCTCCGCATCCGCTGCCCGACTGGTTGGGGCGCGACATTATCTCGCGCCAGCTCTCCTGTCCGTCGATGCTCACTGTGCTGAGCATACAGGACTGGCTGGTGATGGATGAACAGCTTCGACTGGCCGACGCCGATGCCGAGCGCATCAACATACCCGCAAACCCAAAGCACTACTGGCGTTATCGCATGCACCTCAACATCGAGGACTTGGCTACCAACCAGCCTTTCATTGATAATGTGAAAGAACTGGTGAGCAGGAGCGGAAGGTGATAATGCGCAATTACAATTGACAATGGCTATGCCTCATATCCGTACGGGGGCGTGTCCCCATGTTTCGAGAATATATCCTTTTATAATTATAACAGCTGTGGATTCTGTGGGTTGCCGCTTAGCGGCAACCCCGTCCCGTTTTTATTCAATACGACTATGAGATTAAACATTTTCTTGGCATCAATCCTTCTCTCGCTACCCGCACTGGCGCAGGATGTTGCTTCGCCTAATGGCAATGTTCGGCTGAAGTTCTCGCTCACGGGTAATGGTGTGCCCACGTATGAGATGAGCTATAAGGGCAAGCCTGTGATAAAACCTTCTCACCTCGGTTTGGAGTTGGCTAAAGACCGGCATTCGTCTAAAGGCATGAACGAGACTAGCCTGCTGGATGGCTTTGTGGAGACCGACGCGCAGGTGACGACCTTTGATGAAACATGGAAGCCGGTGTGGGGCGAGACCTCGACCATACGTAATCATTACAACGAACTGGCGGTGAGCCTGTCGCAGCCGTCAGCGTCGCGTAACATTGTCATCCGTTTCCGTGTGTATGACGACGGCATGGGCTTGCGCTATGAGTTCCCACAGCAGGATTCGTTGGTGTATTTCGCCATCAAGGAGGAGCGCACACAGTTTGCCATGGTTGGCGATCACACGGCGTGGTGGCTGCCCGGCGATTACGACACGCAGGAGCAGGAGACCCAGCAGTCGAAGCTCTCCGAGATACGTTCCCGCTTCCACGACGCGGTGAACTGGGGCAATTCGTCGGTAGCAGTATTCTCAGAGACGGGTGTGCAGACATCGTTGCAGATGAAGTCGCAGGATGGTCTCTACATCAATATCCATGAGGCTGCCTGCGTGGGCTATGCCACGATGCACCTTAATCTGGATGACAAGAACATGGTGTTCGAGTCGTGGCTCACACCCGATGCCACGGGATTGAAGGGTTATATGCAGACGCCTTGCCAGAGTCCGTGGCGCACGGTGATGGTGAGCGATGATGCACGCGACATGCTGAGCAGCAATCTGATTCTGAACCTCAATGAGCCTTGCAAGATCGAAGACACGAGCTGGATTCATCCCACAAAGTATTGCGGTGTGTGGTGGGAGATGATTGTGGGCAAGAGTGCGTGGAACTATACCGATGAGTTCCCCTCCATCAAGCTTGACGAGATAGACTGGAGCACCGCCAAACCCAATGGCCGCCATGCTGCCAACACGCAGAAGGTGAAGCGATATATCGACTTTGCCTCCAAGAACGGGCTCGATCAGGTGCTCGTGGAAGGCTGGAACGTAGGTTGGGAAGACTGGGCAAATCATTGGAAGAACTACGTATTCGACTTCGTGACACCTTATCCCGACTTCGATATCGACGAGCTGAACCGCTATGCACATTCTAAAGGCGTGAAGCTGTTGATGCACCACGAGACGTCATCGAGTGTGCAGAACTATGAACGCCACATGGAAAAGGCGTTTCAGCTGATGAACAAGTATGGTTATGACGCGGTGAAGACAGGCTATGTGGGCGACATCATCCCTCGCGGAGACCACCATTTCTCGCAGTCGATGAATAACCATTACCTCTACAACATCAAGGAGGCGGCCAAGCATCACATCATGGTGAATGGGCATGAGGCCACGCGCCCCACGGGGCTTTGCCGCACATGGCCTAACCTTGTGGGCAATGAGAGCGCGCGTGGAGGCGAGTATGAGGCATTCGGCGGCAACAGACCCGATCATACGACGATATTGCCGTTCACCCGTTTGCAGGGCGGCCCGATGGATTACACGCCGGGAATCTTCGTGACCCAGCTCAAGCGATGGAGCAACAACGACAGTTATGTGCATACTACGCTGGTCGGTCAGCTCTCGCTTTACCTCGTGATGTACAGCCCGTTGCAGATGGCAGCCGACCTGCCCGAGAACTATGAGATGTACGACGATGCCTTCCAGTTTATCCGCGACGTGGCTGTAGACTGGGATGACTCTAAGTATCTGGAGGCGGAGCCGGGCGATTATATCACCGTGGCACGCAAGGCAAAGGGTACAGACAACTGGTTTGTGGGCGGCAAGTGTGACGAGAACGGCCATGAGGCGGTGGTGAAGCTCGACTTCCTCGACCAAGGGCGCAAGTATGAGTGCACGCTCTATGCCGACGCTAAGGATGCTTCTTACGACAAAAAACCAGACAAATACGTTATCACCAAGAAGACGGTGAAGAAGGGTGACGTACTGAAGATCAAGGAGGCGAGTGGCGGTGGCTTTGCCATGTCGCTGTTTGCCAAGTAGCAGACGGGCTTTCCGCTTCGGCCTTTAGACAGGAATGCCCACGTACGGCGAACGTCGTACGCACATACACCGAACGCCGTACGCACGTACACCGAACGCCGTACGCATGCACACCGAACGCCGTACGCCAGCGCGAAGGCCTGACGGCTGCATAAAACGGCCTTGCACGCATCCTAAAAACTTAACGATTATGCAATTGAAAAATATCTTTGTTTCTGCCCTGACGCTGGTCGGCTTTCACCATCAGGCGGTGGCACAACATGTTTTTGATGAGATGGTCTACTCCGCGAAGCAGACCGTGTTTCACCTGAACGCTCCCACGGTAGACGCGGTAAGTGGCGCCACGCAGCAGATGAAGGCTCCGCAGAAAGCTGTAACCCTCCGAATCTATGACGAGGGCGAAGGCGGCAAGCCCGTGAAGACGGTGAAAATGAAGAAAGACGGCACCGACAGGTGGACGGCAACGGTGAAGGGCGACCTGAAAGGAAAGTTCTACACGTTCGACGTGTCGCGCGGCGAGACGGCCGGTGCGTTTGCTAAAGCCGTGGGTGTGAATGGCAAGCGGGGAGCTGTGGTCGATATGAAAGACACCGACCCGGAGGGTTGGGAGAGCGATGTCCGGCCGGCATTGAAGTCGCCTGCCGACCTCGTGATTTACGAGATGCACCATCGCGACTTCTCCATCGACCCTTCGTCAGGACTGCAACACGGTGGTAAGTTCCTCGCATTGACCGAACCGAAAGCCATCGAATACCTGAAAGACTTGGGCGTTACGGCGGTGCACATCCTGCCTTCGTTCGATTATGCGTCGGTGGATGAGACCAAGCTGGACACACCTCAGTATAACTGGGGCTACGATCCGCTTAACTATAATGTGCCCGAAGGTTCGTATTCTACCAACCCCTACGACCCCACGGTGCGCATCAAGGAGTTCAAGCAGATGGTTCAGGCACTGCATCGGGCGGGTATCCGCGTGATTCTCGATGTGGTGTACAACCATACGTTCGACATCGACGGCAGTGGATTTCAGCGCACTTTTCCCGATAAGTATTACCGCAAGACGGCAGACGGCAAATATTCCGACGGCTCGGGGTGCGGCAACGAGACCGCTTCCGAGCGTGAGTTGATGCGCTCGTTCATCAAGGAAAGCATGAAATATTGGGTCAACGAATACCATATTGACGGCTTCCGCGTAGACCTTATGGGTGTGCACGACATCGAAACGATGAATCAGGTGCGTGCGGAGCTTCATGCCATCGACCCTACTATATTCATATATGGAGAAGGATGGAGTGCTGGCAGTTGTGCTTATCCGGTGGAAAAGTTGGCGATGAAGACCAACATTCCGCAGATGCCGCAGATCGCTGCCTTTAGTGACGACATTCGTGATGCGCTTCGCGGCCCGTTTTCCAATGATACGAAAGGTGCCTTTCTGGCCGGACTGGCGGGCGAAGAAGAGAGCTTGAAGGCAGGCATAGCAGGCATGACAGCCCATCCGCAAGTGGATTACGGCAAGGTGAACTATTCTAAAAAGCCTTACGCCGTACAGCCCACGCAGATGATCAGCTATGTGAGCTGTCACGACGACATGTGTCTCGTAGACCGCCTGCGCGCATCTATTCCCGGCATAAGCAATGAAGAGCTTATTCGTCTCGACCTCTTGGCGCAGACGGTAGTATTCACGTCGCAGGGCGTACCGTTTATGTTGAGTGGCGAGGAGATGTTGCGCGACAAGAAAGGTGTGCATAACAGTTACAACTCGCCCGATGAAATCAATCACCTCGACTGGGATAACCTGAAGCGTTATCCGCAGGTATTCGATTATTACAAGAACCTCATCCGGCTGCGCAAGAATCATCCGGCTTTCCGTTTGGGCGATGCCCGGTTGGTGAGAGAGCATCTGGAGTTTCTGCCAACGGATGACTGTGTTGTGGGTTTCCAATTGAAAGATAATGCCGGAGGCGATGCTTGGAAGAACATTTTTGTGGTCTTCAACGCTAATAAAGAGCCCAAAGAGGTCACTCTGCCGGCCGGAAAATACACGGTGGTATGCCGTGATGGCGTAATCAACGAAAGCGGACTGGGCAGCGTTGAGGGCGGAAAGGTAACCGTCGATGCGCAGTCGGCATTGATTCTTCATGACTAAAACGATAAGCGTATGAAACAACTTTTATTTATTTGCAGCTTATTCTTCAACGTAATGGCAACCCATGCGGCCGTGAATATTGACAGGATAGATCCTACCGACTGGTATGTGGGGATGAAGGATGCCAGCCTGCAACTCATGGTGTATGGCAAGGATGTGAGGGACGCGGAGGTGACAACAAGTTACCCCAATGCCCGTATTGACAGCATCGTGCGCCTCACTTCGCCTAATTATCTGTTGGTCTATCTCAATCTGGAGGGCGCACAGGCAGGTGAGATGATACTGAATTTCAAGCAGGGCAAATCGACCAAGAAGGTGAAATATCGTTTGAAGCAGCGCGAAATGGCTGGTGATGAGCACATGGGATTCACCAACAAGGATGTGCTCTACATGCTCATGCCCGACCGTTTTGCCAATGGCAACCCCAAGAATGATGCCTTTAAGCACATGCAAGACCCTGTGGTGAACCGTGCGGAGCCCAGTCTGCGCCATGGCGGAGATTTGGAAGGCATACGCCGTCACTTGGATTATTTCAACCAATTGGGTGTCACCGCCCTGTGGCTCACGCCCGTATTGGAGAATGACCGTCCCGCCGACGAAGGAAAGTACAGCACCTATCACGGTTATGCCACAACCGATTACTATCGCGTGGATCCTCGTTTCGGTACCAACGACGATTACAAACGGTTGGTGAAAGAAGCCCATGGCAAGGGCTTGAAGGTTGTGATGGATATGATTTTTAACCATTGCGGCGATTATCATCTGTGGAATAAGGATATGCCGAGCAAGGATTGGTTCAATCATCCCAACTATGGCTTGCAAACAAGTTATAAGCTCACACCCGTGATGGACCCCTACGCGTCGCAGATCGACAGGATGGATTGCGTTGACGGTTGGTTTGTTTCGTCCATGCCCGACCTCAACCAGCAGAACCCGCACGTCATGAAATATCTCATTCAGAACTCTATATGGTGGATCGAGACGGTGGGCATCGATGGCATCCGCATGGATACCTATCCCTATGCCGACCGTCATGCAATGGCTGAATGGATGCGCGTGCTCGACAACGAATATCCCAACTTCAACACCGTGGGTGAGACATGGGTGACCGAGCCGGCCTATACGGCTGCTTGGCAGAAGGATTCGAAGTTGTCGGAGATTAACAGTTATCTGAAAACCGTGATGGATTTTGCGTTCTTCGACCGTATCAACCAAGCCAAATACGAGGAGACCGACGACTGGTGGAAAGGCTTTAACCGCGTCTATAACGTCTTCGTATACGATTATCTCTATGCCAATCCTAAGAGCGTGATGGCGTTTATCGATAATCACGACACCGACCGCTTCTTGGGAGATGACAAGGATACGCTGGCGTTGAAACAAGCATTGGCTTTGCTGCTCACCGTCAACCGCATACCGCAGCTCTATTATGGCACGGAGATTCTGATGAACGGCACAAAGAAAGTGACCGACGGTAATGTGCGCAAGGATTTTCCCGGCGGTTTTGCAGGCGACAGACATAATGCGTTTACGGCCGAAGGACGTACCGAAGAAGAGAATGCGATGTTCGGTTGGCTCAGCAAACTGCTCCATTGGAGGCAAGGAAACGAGGTGATTTCAGAAGGCAAACAGATACAGTTTATTCCTTACCATGGCGTGTACGTGATTGCGCGGCGGCACAAGAGCATGGTGGTGCTGACCGTTATCAACGGCAGGAATAGCGAGAATGAGCTGTCGGTAGACCACTATACCGAGGTGATCCCGATGGGTACGAAGGCCAAAGACGTGATTACGGGCAAGAAAATAAACCTGAACACAAACCTCAAGTTGGCTCCCCGGGAGACACTCGTCTTGGAGTATGACGTGCTTGATTTCGACATTTCATAGGTGAGAGATTTTTAGGAGTTAAAGGAGTTAAAGACAACACGCTGCTTGGTGCTTGCAAGATAGTGTCTTTAATTCTTTTAACTCTGCCAATGGCTATTCGGCATCCCGTATTTTTGATCTTCCATGGGTCTATCCCACATTTTTCCTAAATGTCTGGGGAGCATGGGAGAGTGCCGTTACGGCACTCTCTGACCGTCGCTTCGTCCTTACCGTCAGGCATGATCGGCAGCGTACAGCGTTCGGCGTACGCACGTATGGCGTTCGGTGTACGTGTGTACGACGTTCGGTGTACGTGCGTATAGCGTTCGGTGTACGTCACCGTCGGAACGGAAAACGTCGGCGAAACGGTCGTGGAGAGATTCCGTTTGCAACATTCCCGTGAGATAAAAAGATTGCTGTCTTTATGGAATTGCAGAGAGACTATTGAACGGCTGAAGCGTTGCCTCCTTTGCCTCCCCTGTCTCCTTTGCCCCTAACCTTTTAATAAAGCAATACCAATCCGGCGAGAGCGGCAAAGCCGATCATACGGATAGGATTGATCTTGAGCCAATATGTTCCGACAAAGGTAGACGCGAAGAGAGCCACGCTAATCCAGAAATGCCACGGATTGGTGCCGGGCAGAGAGAAGTTTTCCTCATTGCAGAGCAACAGTGTTGCCGCAGCAAGCAGCCCTACCACTGCGGGGCGAAGGCCGGTAAACACGCTTTGCACCAATGGTGTGTTCATATATTTCATAAACATCCTGCTGATCAGAATCATCAGGATAAACGATGGGAGTATTAAGGCGAAGGTAGAGATGGCTGAACCCAATATTGCCATTGCACCATTATATCCTTCATTGTGCACGGCGATGTAGCCGCAATAGGTGGCCGAGTTGATGCCGATGGGGCCAGGCGTCATCTGTGAGATGGCCACAATGTTGGTAAACTCTGCTGACGACAGCCATTTGTAATGTACCACGGTCTCTGTTTGGATCAGCGACAGCATGCCGTAGCCCCCTCCGAACCCGAAGAGACCAATCTGAAAGAATGTGAGAAATAGTTTGAGAAAAATCATATCAGCTTGTGAGGGAGTTATGTTTTCAGTACCTTGCCGTATACATATCCGCCTGCACCCGCAGCAATGATGATCCAGATGGGGTTGACATGCAGCAGCCATATCAGCAGGGCAGATACGATGGGAATCCAACAATTGGCGAGGTTAATCTTGGCACTCTTGGCCAACTGGAATGTCGGCACAGCAATCAGCGCCACTACGGCAGGACGAATGCCGCGGAACATGGCTGCCACCCAGTTCCATTCCATGAACTGTCGGAAGATGATGGCGATGGCCAGAATGATGAGAAAAGAGGGCAGGGCTGTGCCGAGTGCAGCACAAAATGCACCCCATTTCTTCTTGAGCTTATAGCCGATAAACACGGAGATATTGATGGCGAAGACACCCGGGCAACTCTGTGCGATGGCAATAAGATCGAGAAGTTTCTCCTCTTCGAGCCAACGATGCTCGTCGACGACCTTCTGCTGTATGTAGGGAAGCATGGCATAGCCGCCACCGAGGGTGACAGCGCCGATTTTAAAGAATGTCGAAAATAAGGTCATAGCCTTGCATTCGTCCTCTCTCCTGTCTGAGGGGGGAGTGGCAGGCTGGTCTTGTTCGATGTTGTCTGGCATACAATAGTTTCCTCCTAATTCTTTATACGAAGAAAGAGAACCTTAGTTTACTGGTTCTCCACCCATTTGCGGGCATTCACGAAGGCCTCCAGCCACGGTGTCACCTCATCGGCCTTGCGGTCGGCAGGATACCACGCATTCTGCCACGGGAAGATGGCACGCTCGGGGTGTGGCATCATCGCGAGATGCCGGCCGTCTGCCGAACAGATACCGGCCACGTTGTAATCGCTGCCGTTGGGGTTGGCCGGATATTCGGCATAGTTATATTTAGCCACCACATTGTAACGGTCTTCCGGTTCCGGCAGATAAAACTTGCCTTCTCCGTGTGCCACCCAGATACCCAGCTTACTGCCGCTGAGACTGCCCAGCATGACGCTCTCGTTGCGGGGGATGGTCAATCCCAAGTATTGACTCTCGAACTTTCGGCTCTCGTTGTGGGTCAGGTGTGCACGGTGTTTATGCTCAGGATTGATGAGGTTGAGCTCCACCATCAACTGGCATCCGTTGCAGATACCCAAGCTCAGCGTGTCCTTGCGCGCATAAAACCTGTCGAGTGCTTCTTTCGCTTTAGGATTGTAGAGGAATGCCCCAGCCCAACCTTTGGCCGAACCAAGAACGTCGGAGTTGGAAAATCCACCGCAAAAGACAATCATGCTGATTTCTTCCAGCGTCTCGCGCCCGCTGATAAGGTCGGTCATCGTCACGTCTTTCACCTCAAATCCGGCCAGCCACAGAGTGTAAGCCATCTCGCGATCGCCATTGGTACCTTTCTCGCGGATGATGGCGGCCTTGGGCAATTGCGAATCGTGAACGGTGAATTGCAGATTATTTTTCCACCTGTCCGGATTCACCCCGAGTGCTTTGAACGTGCCCTTGAAGTTGTCATTGAACTTCATTTCTAACGGCTGCTTCTTGTAATTGAGGTAACGTCTGCGTGCCATGTCGTTCATGCTCTGGCTGCGGTCGAGCAGATAAGACGTGCGATACCATGTGTCGCGCAGCGCGTCGATGTCGAACACATGCTCAAAGTCGTCCTTCTTCACCGTGATGGTACGTGTCTCCGGTGTGGGGAACGCAATCTTGGCATAGCCGATGCCATTGTCTTCCAAGTATTCACGCAGTTCTTTCTTATGGGTGTCAGACACCTGAATCACCACGCCCGGATTCTCTGCAAACAGCATCTTCACCACATCCTTCTCCTCCGAGTCGATGTCGTGGAGGTTCACGCGCATGCCGCCTTCGGTATTGGCAAAAGTCATTTCGAGCAGCGTGGTAATCAGGCCGCCGGCCGAAATGTCATGACCTGCCACGATCCAACCCTTGCGGATGAGGTCTTGTATGGTGTTGAAGCAGTCGGCGAAATATTCGGGATTCTTCACCGTAGGCACGTCGCTGCCGATGCGGCCTAATGTCTGTGCAAAGGCAGAGCCGCCCAACCGCTGGTCGTCAAAGCTGAAATCAATGTAGTACAGTGATGAATTCTTGTCGTTAATCATCACCGGACTAACCGTTTTCTTCACGTCGCTCACCTCGGCGCCAGCCGAAACGATTACCGTTCCGGGTGCGATGATCTTGCTTCCGTCAGGATATTGCTGGGTCAGCGAGAGCGAGTCTTTACCCGTCGGCACGTTCAAACCTAAATCGCAACAGAAATCCGACAGGGCTTCTACGGCATTATAGAGGCGTGCATCTTCACCTTTCTGACTGCGGCAAGGCCACATCCAGTTGGCTGAGAGATTGATGTTCTGCACAGCCGACGGGTGATTGTTGTCTGTGGCAATAGGTGCCCACACAATGTTGGTTAGGCTTTCCGCCACCGCCAGTACGCTGCCTGCCGCTGCGTCGGCCATACCCGCCTGCGGAGCATGCCCCAATGAAGTCGCAATACCTTTTTCGCCACGATAGTCGAGCGCCACCACACCGCAGTCGCTCAGCGGCAACTGAATCTGCCCCTGCGTCTGTTGGCGCGCTATCTTGCCCGTCACGGAGCGGTCTACCTTATTGGTCAGCCAGTCCTTGCAGGCCACAGCTTCCAGCTGAAGCACATTATCGAGATATTCATCAATATGCTCCAAACTGTAGGTCACGTCCTCATAGCGACGCACCACGGTCTCATCTTTCATGATAGTCTTGGGCGAATGTCCGAACATCTGTGCCACATCGAGGTCGAAAGGCTTTACACCGTCGCCCTGCCTGAAACTGAAATGTGCGTCGCCCGTAGTCTTACCCACTACATACAACGGTGCACGTTCGCGCTCGGCAATGGCGCGTACGTGGTCGAGATACTTCTCGTCGATGAGCAGCCCCATGCGCTCCTGACTCTCGTTGGCAATGATCTCCTTAGCGCTCAACGTCTTGTCGCCGATGGGCAACTTGGTCATGTCTATCTCGCCTCCACATTCTTCCACCAGCTCTGACAGGCAGTTCAGGTGCCCGGCCGATCCGTGGTCGTGTATCGACACCACGGGGTTCACATCCTCTTCCACTAATGCGCGTACCAAATTGTAGGCACGTTTCTGCATTTCTGGATTGGCGCGTTGCACCGCGTTCAGCTCGATGCCATTGCTGTAACGGCCGGTGTCTACCGATGATACACTGCCGCCACCGAGCCCGATGCGGTAGTTGTCGCCGCCCACTACGACAATCTCATTGCCGGGTTGCGGTTCTTTCTTCAGGCAGTCGCGCTTCTTGCCATAACCCACGCCACCTGCGAGCATGATGACCTTATCGTAGGCATAGATGGCAGTCTCCCCCATTCCCTCCGTTGGCAGGGGAGTGCCGTCCGGGAAGGTGACCGTATCGGCGGATGTCGTCTGATATTCGAACGTGAGTACCGAACCAGTGATGAGCGGCTGGCCGAACTTATTGCCGAAGTCACTGGCACCATTCGACGCCTTGATCAATATTTGGTCAGGCGACTGATATAACCATGGGCGGGCAGGGATGTTGCCGACCCATTCGCGTTTCGCCCGGTCGTTCTCCCCTCCCGTTGGGGAGGAGGCAGGGGTGAGGTTTCTGGGATAACTCGTCATATAGACCGCTGTCCCGGCAATAGGCCAGCTGCCCACACCGCCGCCCATGCGGTCACGAATCTCACCGCCTGTACCCGTGGCAGCACCGTTGAACGGCTCTACGGTCGTGGGGAAGTTGTGTGTCTCGGCCTTCAGCGAGATAACGCTCTCGATAGGCTTGATTTGAAAGAAGTCGCTGGTGCTTTCATCCTGCGGTGCGAACTGCTCCACCACAGGCCCTTGTGCGAATGCCACATTATCTTTATAGGCAGAAAGAATCTTTCCGGGGTTCTCTTTCGTGGTCTTCTTGATCATCTCAAAGAGGCTCGACTTGCGCTCCTCGCCGTCGATGATAAATGTGCCGCCGAATATCTTGTGCCGGCAATGCTCCGAGTTGATTTGCGCGAACCCGAAGATTTCCGAGTCGGTCAGCGGTCGCCCGTTCTGCTTCTCGATGTGGTGCAGATATTCTATTTCCTCCTTGCTGAGCGCCAGCCCCTCCTCCTCGTTGAATTTTTCCAAATCCTTCACATGCCTAATAGGTTCCGGCTCACGGTCTACGGTGAAGATGTTTTGGTCTAAACCGCGATACATACGTTGCAGCATGGGGTCGTGGTCGGCATCCTCACTGGGCACGGGGAAGTACTCCTCAATACGCTGAATGCCCTTGAGACTCATGTTTTGGGTAATCTCAACGGCATTCGTACTCCAAGGGGTAATCATTTCACGGCGCGGCCCTACGTAGAAACCTGCCAGCGTCTCGGCCTTCAGTGTCTCGGCATCGCCGTAGAGCCAGCAAAGTTTTCGGGTTTCTTGTTCGTCGGGCTGGTGGTCAAACTCAGTTGCAATGATGGTCTCCTTTGGAGTTTTGAAGAAAAGAATCATAATCTTTCTGTTTTATATTATGGGTGGTTGATGCTGCTGCAAAGTTACTCCATTTTTTTTGCTTTGCCAATGATTTTAATATTCTTTTTACCGAAATGCTCACGGGCTTGCCTCCCCTGCATTTGGCGAGAGCGGATGGTAGAAACAGTGAAGCATTCGGTGTCGTATATTCGAGGAAGATAAAAAGTATTACTGTCTGCTAAAAACAGATTTCCGGCTCGGAAATCCTTTATGTATCATACCTATAAGCACATTTGCCGTAATGGGGCTTGTCTAAGTGGCATATATGCCAAACGGCGTGCCGAGCTCATTCCGCCGCCGACGTACACCGTACGCCGCACGCACGTACACCGTACGATGTACGCATGTACACCGAACGCCATACGTGCGTACACCGAACGCCGTACGTGCCCGTCAGGGCAGAAAGCGGCGACGAAACGGGCGGAGAGACAGGGTGTTTTGCCTTTGCCCGCCTTTCAATTGGGGGATGGTGCGGTGATCAACACACCCTTTCGAGCTTCTTCATCACGGCAAACACGAAGAGGAAGGAGGCGACGCAAAGGGCTACGAGCACTGCCCATACGGCGGTGAGGGGCACCACTCGCCAGAGGTAAGCGGGAATCTGCACGAGGAAATTGCCGATGGCGGTGGCGCCAAACCAGCAACCCATCATCAAGCCCTGATACTTCTTGGGGGCTACCTTGCTCACAAAGCTGATGCCCATAGGTGAGAGCAACAACTCGGCAAAGGTGAGGATGAGGTAGGTGGAGACCAGCCATAGAGGCGACACACGCTGCTCATCGGTCAGCGTATAGCTCAAACCGACTGATGCGAAGATCATTACCACGAAGCCGAGACCGGCCACAAGCATACCGTAGCCGATCTTGCGGGGAGCCGACGGCTCTTTGCCGCGAGCGCCCAGCCATGCGAAGAGTGCCATGCTCAGCGGGGTGAGACCCACCACGAAGGCAGGGTTGAACTGCTGGAAGATAGGTGCCGACACCGCCACGGCCTCGCCAGTGGACTGCAGTGCGGTATATTTGTAACCCAAGAAAGCTAAGGCTGCCACGATGACGAGGGATGCGATGCCCTTGCCCTTGGCGGTCTTGCTCTGAAAAAGAGCTACAAGCGCATAGATGGTAAAAATGACTGCCAGCACATTTGTCACGTCGAACAGCATGGCCGTGGCACCGGTTGCACTGGTCTGCGTGAAGTCGCGGGCAAAGAAAGTCAGCGTGAGACCGTTCTGATGGAACGCCATCCAGAAGAAGATCACTACGGCAAACACGAGGAAGAGTGCCACGAGGCGGTCGTGGGTGTCTTTCTTATCCTCCGGGGTTTCCGCCGGTTTTTCGGTCTCAGCGTCATCTTTCACTTCCTGCTCGACCGCTTTCCTGACGCTGCTGTCTACGTGTGCGAAGGTGGAACGGAAAGTGTAATAGATGGCGATGGATACCAGCAATGACACGCAAGCCACGGCAAACGCATAGTGATAAGCATCCTGCTCGTTGGCGCCCATGGTGTGCTGTGCCCAGTCCATCAGTTTGAGGGCTGCAGTGGGAGCAAATAATGCACCGATGTTGATAGCCATATAGAAGATGGAGAAACCGGCATCGCGCTGGCCGGCATACTCGGCATTGTCGTAGAGTTTGCCCACCATCACTTGGAGATTGCCCTTAAACAGGCTGGTGCCGATGCTGATCATGAGCAGTGCACCGATCATTATGGCAACGGCTGTGCTGCCTGCACCGGCAGGGATAGCCATGAGCAGATAACCCAAAAACATGACGACGATACCAATGGTCACACATCGCCCGAACCCGATCTTATCGGCCACGGCACCACCCACGATAGGGAGGAAATAGACCAGCATAAGAAATGTGGAGAACACGGTGCCCGTCAAGCCCTCGCTCCAGCCGAAATTGGCTTGAAGGAAAAGAACGAATATTGCCAGCATGGTGTAGTAGCCGAAACGCTCGCCGGTGTTGGCTAAGGCTAAAGCGTAAAGCCCTTTAGGTTGATTTTCAAACATAATTATTATAGGTTTTAATTGTTTACTGTCATGATGCGCCCCTATCGCATGTCCGAGGCCTATCGGGTGATATCAAAGAGATAGGTCAGCTTGATGGTGATGGTGGTGAAATTGCTCGACCCGAAATAGTCGCGCTTGGAGTCGCCGTAGATATTTCCCAATCCGTAATAATAGCGGCCTTCCAAGAGGAATCGCCCTATTTTGGGATGGGCAAACTCGATGCCCGCACCCACGGCGATGCCATAGTCGAACTTATTCTCCACTGCCATCGTGTCTTGCGCCACGACACTGTTGGCGCGGTCGGTGGTGTTGCGGTCGGCGAAGGTGAAGTTGGTATTGGTGCTCTCACTCAAATAGACACCAAACTGGGGGCCGGCGTTCACGAAGAAGTTTACGCCCTTGTTCTCCCGCCCCCATGCCAGATGGGCAAAGATGGGCACTTGGATGTAATTGATGGTGCGGCTGTACTTCTCTGCCTCACCCGTCACGCTGTTGATGACGGCGTTGTTGCTGACATCCTTGATGTCCTCAGTCCACCCCAATTGGCTGTAATTGACCTCGGCGGCAATGGAGGCGATGGTCGAGAAGTATTTCTCCACGGTGTAACGCATGGAGAGACCGGCCGTCATACCGCCGTGCAGGTTCTGCACCACCTTAGGTGTGAACTTCACGTTGCTCATGTTATAGCCTCCGTTCACACCGATAGAGAACGTGTTTCGGTGTTCGCCGATTTGTGCAAAGGCACAAAGGGGTAGCATCGTCAGGATGGCGATGAAGATTTTCTTGGATGTCATGATTTTAATAGCTGATCGACTCGATGGTACCTTTCTTTGTGTAATGAATGAGTTGGAAATAGTCATTCTGCATCCCTTTGCCGTTCACTTGCTTAAAAACGAGTGGCGTCTGCAAAGCCTGATAGGCGCTTTGGCCAAGTGTTCCCTTGAAGTTTTTTCCGTATTTCATCCATCCGCGGATGAAGAACTGCGCGTGATCGTAGCCCGTAATGGCAAAGCGGGGATTGTAGGCCTCCTGCAATTCGGCCTTGAACCAGCGGCGATAGTTGGCCTCCAAGCGGCGTGTCTTCCAACTTGCAGGGTTATAATAGAAGGTAGAGGGAATGTAAGTGTCCAACCGGCAGAAATTCTTGAAGAAACTATCTGCATACATCAGCCATTCGGTATAGCCGAAAAACGATACCCGGAGGTTCGGATAGTTGTTCTTCAAACTCTCGATTTTCGACATCGCCATATAGAGCGCCGATGAACTTGCCGTGTTCAGTATAACCACATTCTGCTTCGACATGTCGAAGGCTTTGGCAAACTGCATCTCGCTGCTGTTGAGATTGGTAATGTTATAGTTGATGTTTTTGCTTCCCAAACGGTTGCGCATGGCAAAGGTGAAGGCGCCTTTCTTCGAATCCTTATCGTTGCAATCAATAAAGATGGGGTGTGCATTGGGAAACTGTTTGAAGTAAGCCTCGATGGCGCAGTTATTCAATTTGTCGGACGATTGCCACACCTGATAAATCTGCTGATACTGTGCCACCTCGTCGCCATTGATCGAAAAGGGAATCACCATCTTGATATTGTGTGCCTTGCAGAACTCGGCCAGCGTATGAACCTGTACGGAATACAACGGGCCGAAGATGATATCGCATTGCGCGGCAGCCGGTTCGCGGGTAAACTGGGATATGTCGGCATCCACGTTCACGTTCCATGCATGCACGTCAACGGAGTAGCCCTCCTGCTTAAGACTGTCGCAGGCCATGAGGAAACCGCGATAATACTCCACCATGCGCCGCCCGTCGCCATCCACATTGTGCAGTGGGAGCATGATGCCCACACGCACCGATTTGGCAGGTGCGGCGCTTTTGGCAACCGATTGGTTGGTTGTGGCTGTCGTGGCAGCAGGCTTTGCCTTGGCGTAGGGGATGAAGATGTAATCGCCTTTCTTCAGTTCGTAACCCTCTACCTTCATATCCGGGTTGGCGTTTTTCAGGTCATCCACCGTAATGCCGTATTTTTGGGAGATACCAAAGAGGGTGTCTTTCTTCTTCACCTTGTACATATCCTGCCATTTGGTGGCCTGAGCCATCACCTGAACAGAGGCTGCCAAAGCCATGACAAGGAGTAAATATCCAAATATTCTTTTCATTATCCGTATATGTTTGCAAACAAACGATTTAGTTGCAAAAATACAAAAAATATCCCATCTCATGGGTATAATAGGCAAAAAAACTCTTGGAGGCCGATAAATTAAGGTTTATGTTTGGTTTATGCAGACCAGATTTGGAGAACGAGGGCTCTTGTCCGGTAATCTTGTATGGGGCATATTTCGAAAGAGAGTTTCAACTGTCGGCAAATGCTAATATTTCAGAATTATCTTGACAAACACCCTCTGTAGAATTGCGTGTAGCAAAATTGAAAATCTTTTGTCCGAAATACGCGAAAATCAGAGGGGGTTACGTAAACCTCAAAGCATCAGTGAGTTATATGCAAAAAGTAAGAATATGCCATAGATATTCATCTTTTCGTCTTGCGATAGCACCCTTTTCGCATCGCGAAAGCATAGTTATCGCGATGCGAGAACATTGAGATCGCACTGCGATTAGGCCGTTATCGCGATGCGAAAGCTATGCTATCGCAATCCTATCCCGAAAATTTCGACCTTCCGCGACCCGAATCTTGCCCAACCGCCCCGATTTTTCGCTCTAGAATGAACGAAAATCTGAACGAAAAAACTGTAATGAAATCTTGACAGATGGAGACAAAAAGAGGATAGACAGAAAGACATAAAGAACATATTTTGAGAGTGTGTCAGAATGGAATAAGAGCATAAGAGAATAAAAGCCATTACTTTATGCATAAATAAAGCCATATAAATGGATGTTTAGCCAACATTTGGCTTTTATACAGAGCGAAGCGCTTATTCTTTTATTCTCTTATTCCATTCTGATACACTCTCTATGTATTTTCAACTCATCCGCTTGCGCCAAATGCATATTTAATTAAAATATTTGCTAATATTCTTGTGAAAATCTAAAAAAAGATTAACTTTGCATTACAAATAATAAAACCTAAGTGAACATAGTGCATCAAGTATTTTGAAACTCTATATTTAATCCTTAACTTAACTAACAATGAAGAAAAACGTTATTTGGCTCCCTATGAGAGCATGTTTAACTGTTGTTTTCTTGCTACTGACGCTTGCAGTCTGTGCGCAGAAGATAACGGTCAAAGGTACCGTTGTAGACCAACAGGATGAACCAATATTGGGCGCTACCGTGAAGGTCTTGGGTTCCTCTTCAGGCGTAATTACCGACTTCGACGGTAATTTCTCCATCAACTGTGCGCCGACGGCCAAGTTGGAATTTTCCTATGTGGGATTTGCTACGAAGGTTGTCAGTGTGGACAGTCGACAGACGCTGAAGGTGACGATGGAAGAGACCAATGCAAATATCGACGAAGTGGTGGTTACCGCCCTCGGCATCAAGCGACAGAGCCGCTCGCTGGGTTACTCGACCACACAGGTGGGCGGTGAGGATTTCCAGTTGGCACGTGACCCTAACGTGGGTAATGCCCTCACGGGAAAGATCGCCGGTGTGTCTGTAGCAGGCAATGCTACGGGGTCTATGGGTTCTTCTCGTGTCATCATCCGTGGTAATGCTTCCTTGACTGGTAACAACCAACCGCTGTATGTAATCGATGGTGTGCCCTTCGACAACACCAATCAGGGTTCTGCCGGTCGGTGGGGCGGCACTGATATGGGTGACGGTCTGTCCAATATCAACGCCGACGACATTGAGAGTATTCAGGTGCTGAAAGGTGCAGCCGCTTCCGCACTCTACGGTTATCGTGGTGGTAACGGCGCCATCCTGATCACCACTAAAACTGGTAAGAAAGGCAAAGGTACTGTGATCGAGGTGAACGAGAACTTGACTTTCAACAGCATTTACGATTATCGCGACTGGCAGAAAGAGTATGGTCTCGGTCTTAAGGGTGTGAAGCCTACCTCCACAACGGCAGCGATGAACGGTGAAAGCAATAGTTGGGGTGCGTATCTCGACGGTAGCGATGCCGTAAACTTTCTCGGCAATACCTACGAGTATTCCTACATCGACAACTGGCCTAACTTCTATCGTACGGGTGTGACGACCAACACTTCTGCTGCTATCTCTGGTTCTTCGGAGGCCGTGACCTATCGTTTTGGCGCATCTTATAACAAGGAGACATCTATTCTTCCCAATGCCAACAACCGTCAGGTAGGCCTGAACATGAACACGCAGTATCAGATCAGAAAGAATCTCACCGCTATTGTTACGGCCAACTATACAGTTGACCATTCGCAAGGACGTTCAAACCTTTCCGACGGTAATGGCAATACCAATGCCTCTTTGCTCTATCGCGGCAACTCGTTCGACATCCGCTGGATGGAGGGCGTGAAAGATTGGGGTACGAATGCCGATGGTTCGGAAATGATCGGCGGTACGAACGTTTACTTCAACAACCCCTACTGGTTGCAGTATCGTAAGACCAACAAAATGGATCGCAGCCGTTTGACAGGTTCCGTTACCTTGAAGTGGGACATTACGGACTGGTTGTATCTTCAGGGAGCAGTGCAGCGCGACGGTTATAATATCGAGTTCCGGCAGATACAGCCCAAAGGTGCGGCTGCTGACCCGAGTGGTTACATGACAGAGTACTCCAAGAATTTCTATGAGAACAACTTCAACTTCCTCCTCGGTTTCGACAAGGCATTCGGCGATTTCACCGTAGGCGCGACTTTCGGCGGCAACAAACTGAGCAACGTGACGAAGTATTACTATACCTCTAATGGTGGTCGTCCGTTTACCGTGGATGGTCTTTGGTCGGTGAACAACATCACGGCATCCGGACAGAGGCCGGAGAAGATTCATCAACGCTATAAGGTGAATTCCCTCTATGGCACGATTGATTTGAGTTGGAAAAACCAATTATTCTTGAACCTTACCGGCCGTAACGACTGGTTCTCGACGTTGGCAGATGACAGTAACAGCTACTTCTATCCGTCAGTGACAGCATCTTGGGTGTTCACCGATAGCTTCCGCGAGGCTATGCCTTCATGGTTTGATTTCGGTAAGGTGCGTGCCGGTTATGCTTTCTCGTCCAACGGTACGGAGCCCTATAGGAATCTGCTGCTGTATAAGCTCAACAACTATACCGTGAACGGTCAGCAGACGGCTACCCAGTATAATAGTGACGCATATCCTAAGAATGACTTGAAGCCAGTGAAGATTACCGAATTTGAAGTGGGTATAAACCTTTCATATCTAAAGAATCGCTTGTCTTTCGACATGGCTTACTATGTTAAGACGACCACGGATGACATCGCAACGATTTCAACGTCATCTGCTTCCGGTTATTCTTCAAAGGTGGTCAATGTAGGAAAGATAAGGAATAATGGTTTCGAGTTTATGGTCGATGCTTATCCTGTCAAGACCAAGGAGTTCACTTGGAATACCTCTTTGAACTTTGCCTACAACAATTCCAAGGTGCTGTATCTCGGTGATCGTGTAGACCGCCTCTCCATCAGCGGTGCTACTTCTCGTAGTGGTAATGTCGTAATCTACAATATCGTAGGTTCTTCTTATGGTGAGATTGTGGGCTACAAGTATAAAAGAGATGCTCAGGGTAACCTCTTGCTGAAGAATGGTCTGCCACAGGCTGGAGATCAAGCAAGTCTTGGTAATGGCGTGTACAAATGGACTGGTGGTTGGAGAAACTCCTTCTCGTACAAGGACTTCACCCTTGCTTTCTTACTGGATGCTAAGTTTGGGGCAAAGCTCTTCTCCGGTACGAACTACATGCTCTATTATTATGGTATGCACAAAGAGACTCTCAACGGCCGTACAGTTTCCAATCCTGTCGGCTCTATCGTTGCCGCAGGTATTGACGAGTCTACAGGTTCGGCCAACACAGTATCTGTATCTTCTTACGACTATTATCGCGCTATCTGCAACAACAATATCGCCGAGGAATTCGTGTATGACGCTTCGTTTATCAAACTGCGAGAACTGACCTTGGGTTACAACTTCAAGAATCTCATCAAGAACGTTACTTGGATCAAGGATCTCAATGTATCTTTCGTGGCCCGCAACCTCTGGACAATCATGAAGCATGTGCCCAATATAGACCCGGAGTCTTCGATAAACAACACGAACGGACAAGGACTGGAGTTGAATGGTTATCCTACGACTCGCAACATTGGTTTTAATGTTAACGTGAAGTTCTAATTTCTTAAACAGAATATGACAATGAAAAAGATAAAATATTTGGCTTTCGCCATGCTGATGAGTCTTGGGTTGACCAGCTGTGGTGACTTCGGAGATACAAATATCGACCCCGAGCACATGAACCCGACCAATGTGCCTTATGTGATGCTGTTCTCCAACGCCCAGCATCAAGCGCTGGGTTCCGACTGGGATCTGTGGCGTACAGGCTGTATCTACTCGGCACAGTGGACGCAGCAGTTAGTTTCTATCTCCGAGTGGTCTGCGTATGGCCGTTACAACTGGAGCAATGACTATTCCAGTGCGTTTTGGGATACGTTCAGCGGTGATCGTGGCGCCATGCGCGACGTGACGACTTGCTATGATCTTTGGAAGAACGACGCAACAATGCAGTTGGATTGGAACATCGCTCGTGTAATGCGTGTGTATGCGTTCGCCAAGATGTCGGATCTTTATGGTGACATTCCTTATACGCAGGCAGGCCGTCCTGCACAGTATCCTAACCCTGTTTACGATACGCAGGAGTCGATTTACAAGAGCATGCTTGCCGAATTGGATTCGGCACAGGCCAATTTGTCCAGTGGTACTGCCACAATGGGTGTGCAAGATCTCTACTATGCCGGTAATGCTGCATCGTGGAAGAAGTTCGCCAATTCGCTGATGCTTCGTTTGGCCATGCGTCTCGTGAAGGTAGACGCAACCACCGCGAAGACCTATGCCGCTAAGGCTGTAGCCAATGGTGTGATGACTTCGAATGACGACAACTGTAAGTTGGAACATGCGGGCGGTGTGACCACCAACGACTCTTCCGAACCTTTTGCCAAGATTATCGCGCATGAAGATCGCGAGTTTTACATTGGCAGCACCTTTTTAGATTCGCTGAAAAGCAACAAGGATCCGCGTCTCGGCCTGATCTGTACGCTGGCTCCAACCTCTAGTGGATCGAAGTACACCGATATTCAGAGTAATAGCAGTGGTACTTGGACAAGTGCTGATTATGGTGACATGAGCTTCGCTTCCCAGCGCGGTTTGCCCGTAGGCGGTTACGATTCTGACAGCGCGTCCGTTTATTTTGTTGGTGCAGCCGACCCCGCTTTCAAGGATTCTACCTTCTTGACCAATTATAGCACTTATATTTCTTCGCCCAACCGTTGTACGTATGCAGACCCGACCGGTCCCACGTTCGTCGTGACATACGCGCAGACCTGCTTCCTCCTTGCAGAGGCTGCCTACCGCGGTTACATCAGCGGTTCGGCGCAGACCTATTATGAGAATGGTGTGACGGCAGCCTTCGAGCAGTTCTCACAGTTCCCCTCGTACGCTTCCGCACTGTCAGCATTGAACAGTGACGCTACCGTGGGTATCTCCGGCGGCACGCTGGCTTCTTATGCTGCCGCTTATCTGGCCGCCCATCCTTATAACGCAACGAGTGCTTTGGAGCAGATCAACACCCAGTATTACATCGCAACCTTCGGCGACCCGCACGAGGTGTTTGCCAACTGGCGTCGTTCGGGTTATCCTACACTGACGGCCGCAGCAATGGCTTCTAAAGATGCCCTTTGCGCTACGGAGAACAACGCGATACCTCGTCGCTTCCGCTATCCTACAAAGGAATCTCAAATTAACGTTACCAATTATAGTGCGGCGATTTCCCGTTCGACTTATAAATACGGCGACTCTTTCAGTTCGCGCGTATGGTGGGATGCTGAATAAAAGGAGATTTTCATAACAAGGAATAAGAGAATAACAGAATAATCGCTTTGCTTAGAACTGAAAGTCACTGTTCTCGGCATACATGCCGAGAGGGAAAGTAATAAAAGCCAAATGATGGATAAACATCCGTTTATATGGCTTTGTTCGTGCATGAAGTAATGGCTTTTATTCTTTTATTCTCTTATTTTTTTATTCTGACGCACCTTTTTTGATGGGAAGATGCTTTTCGTAACTTTGCTTTATGAAGTGATTACCGATATATTTGGGCGCTACGCATCACGTTGTTGATGCTGCCGTAGGCCTCTTTCG
>CAUTTP010000036.1:0-25241 GCA_963541305.1 uncultured Prevotella sp. | reverse complement strand
CCTTGCGGCACTGGTGTTTGAGACCAGCGCGTCTACCTATTCCGCCATCTGGGCATTATGGGGCATCTTTTTTATTGAGACGGGTGCAAAGGTACAATGATTTTTCGAATGTTACAAACTTTTATTTGAAAACTTTTACGATTTGTTTAAAGCTACTTCTACCCGGTAAAACTTTTCCCTTCAGATCTCTATAAGGAAAAATGGCGTTAAAACTGTCATTTCAAGAGTTATTCATCATTTATTAGGCATTATCTCATAAAAAAGCAAAGAATTTTGTAATGGTTAGCCTTTCTGGCAAAATTATACAAACAAGAGGTTTCCTATGCGTCTGATAAATCGTGCAATCATCGCTGCTCTACACTGGTATATAGGGGTAAAGTTAGGTAGGCATTCGAAATTAAACGCAGATGGTGTCTAAATAGCAGGTGAGGATGCCTGTAAAATCTATTCTGAAAAATAAGGTGATGAAATGGAGTTGAAAGAGGGGAATAATGGAGATGATTTGGGGAGAAAACGATGATTTTTGACCGGAAATTTCGAGATGAATTTGCGATAGCATAGGTTTCGCATTGGCATTTGGTGCTTATCGCGATGCGATCTCAATGCTTTTGCATTGCGATAACTATGGTATCGCGATGCGAAACCTATGCTATCGCAAAACTGAAAAATCAAGATTTTTGGGAAAATTCGACCTTTTGTTTATAACGTGCTGATAATCAGCATCTATGAGATATGCTTCAATTTTTCGCGATTTTCAGGCTAAATTCCGATGATTTTGATAAAACGATGATATTTTAAGGGTGATTGTCGCTTTATTTCCGAATAGAATATGAGGTGAAATGGCATAAGTCTAAATAACGTGTCGTCCGAACTTGGCGCGACAAGTTCTTTTCTTTCCGAGATATGTACTCTCTCTTTATCAAGCGACGGCCTCCATCTCGCCTAACTTCCGCCATATTTCAAGGAAGGTGTTGTGGTCTACTTTCTTCTCGTATTTCACCACGACACCGGCATCGCGCAGCACATCGAAAGCCTGATTGGAGATGTATTCGGCATAGACCTCGTTCACCCCGCCATCTGCCATCATGCGGGCGGCAGAGCGGCCTACGGCTTTCACGGCCAGCTTGGCTTCGAAAAGGAGTTCGGGTTCCTCGTTGAGGATGTTGTATAGTCGGCGCACGCCATGACCGTCGAAAGTGCGTATGTTGCCCTCGTGCAATATCACGAGCGAGCATTGTTCTATCTGTAGCGTGTCTATCAATTCCTGCATCATAATTCAAATGTGTTTTTAGTTATATGCGCAAATATAGCGATTATTTGCCAAAGGTTTGTCATAGAAAACGAAAAAGTAATAAAAAACTCATCGCGAAGGATGAAATTTATCTGCCGTCTGCTTGTGTAATCAAACCATTGTGTGTAATTTTGTATATGCGTGACATCGGCAGCTGCCGATTGTAATTCGCAATTCACAATTCGTAATTGGCTTAACGCCGAACAATGTTTCATAATTAACTAACTTGTACCCCAAAAATTCACAATTCGTAATTTACTGTTATGTTGCAACAAGATTATTTTCTTCGACTGATTGAGGAGTTCCAATTGGCGCTCGCTCGCGTTCTCGGAATCAAGGATAAGGACAAGAAAGATGCAAAGATTCGTGACCTCTACCGACAGTATGTGGGCAACTACGATGACATTCGTAACCTCGCTTTCGAGGAGCTCCTGACGTTCGCACAAGACCAATGGAAGGAAAACGAGCGCATGGAACGACTTAACTTCGTGGCCGAACTGCTCTATACGGAAGCCGGCTACAACGCTTACCCGCTGCGCGGCATGCTGATGGAAAAGGCGTTTAAGATCTACGCTTACCTCGATGCCCATAGCGGGGTGATGTCGATAACACGCAGACAAAAGATGGAGGAGATAAAGGGAGAGTTGTAATTCACAATTAGTCCATGCGGAGTATGTGCCAATTGTGAATTATAAATTATGCATTGCGAATTGCAAAACCCTTTTCGTGTATTCCCGTCTATGGTCGTCATAGCTTCGGGCATGGGCAGAACCGGGTGCAATGAAAAGCTCTTTTGCACCGGGTTTGGCCTTGTAGAGCTCGTAAACCATGTGAGTGGGCACGTAAGAATCATTGTCTCCATGGATGAAGAGCATAGGCTTGGTACATCGCCTCACCCGTTCGAGCGATGAAGCCTCGCCGAACGACCAGCCGTACTTGATGCGACAAAGCAGGGAGGTGGTGTACATGAGAGGAAATTCCGGCAAGCCGAATTGCTTGTCGAGCTGCGCGCTGAACTCATTCCACACCGATGTGTAACCGCAATCTTCCACAAAACACCTCACTGACGCGGGCGTCTCCTCGCCCGAAACATTCATCGTTGTGGCCGCTCCCATCGACAGTCCATGCACCACGATGGCCGCACGGCCTGTGCTGTCGCTATACATCGAGTCGGCAATCGCTATCCATCGCAGCACATCCTCCGTGTCTTTCCAGCCCATCTGTATGGCTTCGCCATCGCTCTGCCCATGCGCATGCAGGTCGGGCACGACGAGGTGACACCCCAACAGCTTGTTATACAGGTATCCGAAGTTCAGCATACCCACCGCACTGTCGGCATAACCATGCACCAGCACGGCCACGCGGTGCGTGCCTTTGCGCCCCCGGATCAGCAGCGCGTGATGCTTTTCGCCGTTGTCGGCAATGATATCGGTATCGCGCAAGGCTCCTGCACGCCGCAAAGAATCAATCCACGGTTGGGTCTCCGGATAGTGGGCGAAGAGCTCCCGATATGCTTTGGCCTCATCGTTTCTATATCCCGACTTCGGTTGGAGAGAATAAGAGAGCATGTAATCACTTGCTATGAAAAGTGCAAGACTGCATAATGTAATGACGACAAGCGCCCAAACTAAATATTTATGCTTCATGAAAAAGGGTGTCTGACGATGAAATCGAGGCAACATGCCTACCAAATGCCGACATTGCAAAATTAGGAAAAACTGTGAATATGAGCAAGAACTCCCTAAAAAAGCATCTCTTACGACCCTCAATCTCTATTCTTTTTCGTAACTTTGCAGCCACGATTCAAGAATAACAAAATATACCTATATACATGAATATTGATAAGGAAATAGGCTCTGCGGTCGTCAAAGCCGTGAAAGAGCTCTACGGACAGGATGTGCCCGAGAGTATGGTGCAGTTGCAAAAAACCAAAGAGACCTTCGAGGGCAACCTCACACTAGTGGTTTTCCCGTTCTTGAAAATCTCCCGCAAGAAGCCTGAGGACACCGCAACCGATATCGGCGATATTCTCGTGCGCGACTGCAAGGCCGTAGCTTCCTATAATGTGGTGAAAGGATTCCTTAATCTCAACATCGCCTCAGAGGCTTGGGTGTCTCTGCTCAATGATATAAACGCCGACGAGAAGTACGGCGAGACGGAGGCAACCGACGAGAGTCCGCTGGTCATGATCGAATATTCATCGCCCAATACCAACAAGCCCCTTCACTTAGGGCACGTGCGCAACAACCTCTTGGGATGGAGCTTGTCGAAGATTATGGAGGCCAACGGCAACAAAGTGGTGAAGACCAACATCGTGAACGACCGTGGCATCCACATCTGCAAGTCGATGTTGGCTTGGCAGAAGTGGGGCAAGGGCGAGACGCCGGAGTCGTCCGGCAAGAAAGGCGACCATCTTATCGGCGACTATTACGTGGCGTTCGATAAGCATTACCGTGAGGAAGTGGCTGCATTGAAGGCACAATACATTTCCGAAGGCATGGCTGACGAACAGGCGGAAGAGAAAGCCAAAACAGAGGCACCGCTCATGAAGGAAGCACACGAGATGCTTGTGAAGTGGGAGCAGGGCGATACCGAGGTACGCGCACTATGGGAACAGATGAACAACTGGGTGTATGCGGGTTTTGACGAGACCTACAAAGCGCTTGGTGTGGGCTTCGACAAGATTTATTATGAATCGGATACCTACCTCGAAGGAAAGAAAAAGGTGGAGGAAGGCCTTGCCAAAGGCTTGTTCTTCCGCAAAGACGACAACAGCGTATGGGCTGATCTCACCGATGAAGGCCTTGATCAGAAACTGTTGCTACGCTCTGATGGCACCAGCGTTTATATGACGCAAGACATCGGTACGGCCGACCTTCGTTTCCGAGATTTCCCCATCGACAAGATGATTTATGTGGTAGGAAACGAGCAAAACTACCATTTCCAAGTATTGTCGCTGCTGCTCGACCGTCTCGGCTTCAAGTGGGGCAAGGACTTGGTGCACTTCTCCTATGGCATGGTGGAGCTTCCTAACGGCAAGATGAAGAGCCGAGAGGGTACCGTGGTGGATGCCGACGACCTCGTGGCAACGATGATTGAGGATGCCCGCAAGACCAGCGATGAGTTGGGCAAGTTCCATGACATGGGCGAAGACGAGAAGAATGAGATTGCCCGCATTGTGGGATTGGGTGCCCTGAAATACTTCATCCTCAAGGTGGATGCCCGTAAGAACATGCTGTTCAACCCCGAGGAGTCGATTGATTTCAACGGCAATACAGGTCCTTTCATCCAATATACCCATGCCCGCATCCGTTCTATCCTGCGCAAAGCCAACGCCGAGGGTATCGTTATCCCTGCGGTTTTGCCTGCCGACGCACCGCTCAACGACAAGGAGATCAATCTCGTGCAGAAGCTCGACGACTTCAAGGCAGCCGTGAAAGATGCCGGTGAGAATTACAATCCTGCCGGAATCGCCAACTATTGCTATGAGCTGACCAAGGATTTCAACCAGTTTTACCACGACTACAGCATTCTCAATGCTGACACCGATGCCGAAAAAACCACACGTCTGGTATTGGCTCAGAATGTTGCCAAAACCATCAAGAACGGCATGGCACTGCTCGGCATCGAGGTGCCGGAGCGGATGTAATACCAACAGCCTCCCTCTACTCCCCTCCGAAAGGAGGGGGAATGTCAATACCCCACAGCATGATACATGAACGAGAATAAGGAAAAGTATCTACATGAAACGGCAAACCGTGCTTCGTACGACACGCTAAGGCAATTTGCCAAAGAGAACAGGCTGTTCATGACCGATGCCGAACAGGTGTTGTGGAGCATGCTGAGAGGAAAGGGAGTGGGCTGTAAGTTCAGACGGCAGCATATTATCGGTGATTACATTGCCGACTTTGTCAACCTTCATTATAAATTGGTGGTTGAGGTGAATGGCAAGTATCACTTTAAGGGCGAACAGCCTGTCAGTGACGAGATACGCACAACCGACCTCAACAGGATGGGCTATACCGTTGTACGTTTTACCAATGAAGAGGTGCTTGGCGACATTAGTAAAGTAGCATGGCAGCTCAAAAACATCATCCGACACATGGAGATATCGCATCCAAAAAGTCCCAATCCAAATACGAAGGTAGTCAAGACACCCTCTGCTGCATCTGCGCACCCCGCCACTTCACATGTTATCGCAGCTCCCTCCCCTTTCGGAGAGGGCTGGGGAGGGGCTGTGATTCCCTCTGCTTGGGCTGTCGATGCCGCTTGCTCCGGCAACCCCGGGCCGATGGAATACCGGTGTATAGACCTCATGACAGGGGCGCAGGTATTTCATTATGGCCCTGTGTACGGCACGAATAACATAGGTGAGTTTCTTGCCATTGTGCATGCTTTGGCATTGATGGAGAAGCGGGGAATCAAGGATAAGGTGATTTATTCAGACTCCTACAACGCCATTCTCTGGGTGCGCAACAAGAAATGCAAGACCAAACTGGAGCGCAATGTGCAGACGGAGGAGCTCTATCAAGTCATCGCGCGGGCCGAACAGTGGCTGCGCGCACATGCCGTCACCACCCCTGTACTCAAGTGGGAGACTAAGAAATGGGGTGAAATTCCTGCCGATTTCGGGAAGAAGAGGTAGCCTAACCTTTCTTCCCTTTTCTTATTGTCTCCCTTCTCTTCACATCAGAAGGGTTTAACCACAACTTCCCTACCAAATTGTTAAAAATTCATCTCCGTGATAAGATTTTCACGAAATAATTTGGTTTATATTATAAACTTATTTATATTTGCAACGTAAACGACTTGAAGAGGGTGCGGATCCAACCTTTCGGAGAGCCGGTTATGTTGAAATATTCAATTAAAAACATTCACGTACATAGTAAAAAACACAGATTATGGAAACTTTCAACAGCAACATGACTGCCGAGCGCAGTCTCGAAATCATCAGCAAGGCTATCGAACAAAGTCGTAATCAGATGAGCGGCCGTATTGCCAAACCTCTCATTCTGTGGGGAGTGCTTGTTGTAATCACCGCCCTCACGGTGGGACACCTCTGGCAACATTGCGGCAGTCCGATTTGGAATTTGCTTTGGCTGCCCATGACGGTGGTGGGATTCATCCTCAATCGCATTCTCGACAACAGGCAAAAAACCCACGTTACGGGCATTGTGCCAACCCTTTTAGGTCATGTTTGGCTCACATTTTGCTTCTTTGCCATTGGCACATTTGCAGCCATAGTGATAGCCTTCAACATCGTTCCGCCCTCTCATCTCACTCTCCCAATGACCGGAATCTTCGCTATCCTTATGGGTATGGCAACGGCTATATCGGGCTTTATACTCAAGATTCGCTTGCTCACATTCTGCGGTATCTTTGCGGGCATCCTCTGTCTCATACTTGATTGCTATATCGACGGGGGTTTCAAGATGCTCATTATCGCTGCAATGGCAGTTATCGGACTGATTATTCCGGGAGTGTATCTGCTGTACAAGACCAAGCATCAGGTTTCTTCCGACCTTTAAAACAAGCGTTATGAGAAATAAAGAAGAGCAGCAGAATCCTGTCTTTAAACCGCTTGATCCGCTCCTTCACAGTGAGCTCCGACTGGCGGTGATGTCGATTCTCATCGGCATCGATGAGGCCGACTTCCCCTACATCAAGGAGCAGACCGGCAGTACGGCAGGTAACCTGAGCGTACAGATAGACAAACTGGAGAAAGCCGGCTACATCGACGTGGATAAAACGTTTCGTGGAAAGCGCCCGGCCACGATATGCCGGCTTACCGAGCACGGCCGTCAGGCTTTCGAGACCTATATCGACGCCCTGCGCAGTTACATCGGGCAGCCGTAATGCGCCATCCTCATCCTTGCTCCCCTCATGGTAAAACACACTATGAGGGGAGCATTGCTTCGCACACGACACATCTTTCATACGGATGATTATACGCCACTGCTTTTATTCATTTTATTATACAAAACAGACGTGAATCGTTTGTAAACTTATTGACAAACCTGCTTTTGAAATTTGAATATTCCGAAATCGGCCATGTTTTCGGCGAAAAACGGGCAAAAAATGCACCGTTTTGCAACAGTCTGGTAATCAATATGTTATAAGAATTTTATTCGGAATGAGCAAATCCTCCTGTTTTCTGCCGTTGCGATAGCATAGGTTTCGCATGGCGAAAGCATAGTTATCGCGATGCGAAAGCATTGAGATCGCAGTGCGACAAGGCTATTATCGCCATGCGAAAGCATAGCTATCGCACGGCTGCTCCAAAATTCTTGCACTGTTTTCGGTCGCTTTTCATTCGATCAGCCCTCATTTTTCGCTCTTTCAGCTCATTCGTATCGCTTGAGTTTGCTGAATTTATAGGACTTTTATCATCATACTAACATTCGCAAATAGCGACAAAAAAGAGAATTTGCCGAACTAAGACAAATTCTGCGATTCGAAAGGACGAAACTGCGTTTGTTGATATATCCGCCCTCTGCCGTGTGCTTGAGCGATAGAGTACAGGCATTTTACATCCAAAGATTTTGCATTGTGGGCGATTTGCGTTACCTTTGCACGACAAGTGACAGCATGCGGCAACCAATGTTTTGATGCACGATGAAAACGATTGTGATTAGCGACCTCTCGATAGGCTATAAGGACAAGGTGGTGTGGCAGGGGCTGACGGCCGACGTGACGAGCGGCCGGCTGACCTGCCTTTTGGGTGTGAATGGTGTGGGAAAATCTACGCTGCTCCGCACCATTGCCGGTTTTCAGCCTCCGCTGGCGGGCATGGTGCAACTGGCCAATGGAGCGGGCAAACTGCGTGATGTCACGCTGTTGTCGAAATCGCAGCTGTCGAAGATAGTATCGGTGGTGCTGACACAACGCCCCGACGTGCAGAACATGACTGTACGCGAAATGGTGGGCATGGGGCGGTTGCCCTATTCCGGCTTCTTCGGGTCGTTGCATGCCGATGATGAGCGAATTGTGGACGAGGCAATGGCAGCTACGGGCATCGCCGATTTTGCGCCCCGGATGTTTCATGCGCTCAGCGACGGCGAACGGCAGAAAGTGATGATAGCCAAGGCGTTGGCACAGCAGACCCCTATTATCTTGCTGGATGAGCCTACAGCATTCTTGGACTATCCGAGCAAGGTGGAGATGATGAAGCTGCTCCATCGGTTGGCAACGGACTATGATAAGACGATTCTTCTTTCCACGCACGACTTGGAATTGGCGTTGCAATTGGGCGACAGGCTGCTGACCTTAGACAAGGGGCTAAGGGAAATGTCGAAAGAAGAACTACGTGAGTATATGGCAAAAACCTGACGACCGGCCTATCGGTCTTCGAGTATTCCAGTGAGTTACGCCGACCCGCCGCCCACGAGCGAGTTGCCGGACACATCTTTTTATTTCTGCCTGCGGATTGTGCGGCGAATGTCTGCCAATGTGCCGTCGAACGCACCGTTATGCTCCAGCTTGATCGTACACATGGCTGCGGCAAACTTTCCGGCTTCCATATAGTCGGCACCCTGCGTGCGCATCCAGAGGTATCCGGTGGAATAGGTGTCGCCGCAGCCCGTGGCATCTACAAGATTCGCGGGTTGATAGGCAGGCACTTCATAGAATTTGCCCCGGGCATAGATCAGCGAGCCGTAGTTGCCCAGTGTAATTACCACCTCTTTCACGCCGTATTCGGCCAACTGCATAGCCACAGTGCGCGGATTGGCAGAATTGGTAATCATTTCCATTTCGTGCTCATTGAGCTTCAGGATGTCGGTGCAGGCAAGGATTTCCTCCTTGTCTTTCCACTCGATGGCATGCACCTGCTCGCCCCTTACCTCCCGGAGATAACCCTGAACATCAATGGAAATAAGTCCTTTAGTCGAAAGATATTTGACGAGTTCGGGCGAAAAATCGTCGCTTAGCAGACTTCCCAAGTGGAAAATCTTGGCTTCCAGCGGTCTCATTTCATCAATGGTGAAAGGATCGGCCTTAGCCAATACACGCTGGGTTCGATTGTTGGAGTTCGACCCGTATTTGTTTTCGAAGTACACCGTATGCTCGCTCGGGTAGCAGATCACGTCTACCCCTTTGTCGCGTAGCTTCTCCACTTCCGACATCTGGCCTTGCCCTACCTTTGTCACCAGCTGATAGCTTGCCTTCTCAGGGAGCCGAGCGATGCCGTGCGACATATAGAAAGAGGTTCCGCCAGCCATATAGACGGTTCCTTTCGGGGTGATAATCTTATCTCGGGTGATATGTCCGATACAGCAAATATCTTTCATTGACAATCGTGTCTTTGCATGCAAAGATAGCAAATAAATTCATTATTCGCACTAAATACTTATATTTTTACACGATAATGCAGTCTTTATTGGTCTTATTGATTGCCTTTAATTTAATTCTGTCGCTACTCAATATTTGAACGAACTGCCGCCAAGAAACTCGCGAAGAAGGCTCGTAGGCGGAATGTCACGGTTGGGAATGGGCTGGATATATTGCAGGAACTTGCGCAGGCGATAGGCTTCGGAGTATTCGGGGGCATTCTCGGGCACGAGTTCCAGCAGCGGCTCTGCCTGCTGGCGAATCACCGCAAGTTCGAAAATCATTGCCGAATTGAACATGGCATCGGCGTTCTCCTGATAGGGGAATATCCACTTGTTCTCGCCGGCACGCACCGACGGCCAGCGGCGTATGCTGTCCTGTGCGCTCACTCCACGGTATTTGTAGTCGCGAATGATGCGGCGCAGCAGACGGTTATCGGTGGTGGGAATGTAGTTATGGTCGTCAAGAAGAATGGTGGTGAGTGCCGACACATAGACGCGATACTTCTGCCGGTCGGGTATTTGCGCCGTCAGCTCGGGGTTGAGCGCATGGATACCCTCCACGATGAGCACGTTATGGTCGTCCATTTTCAGGCGTTTGTCACTCTTTTCGCTCTCTCCCGTCTGGAAGTTATACTTGGGCAGCTCCACCTCCTCGCCCCGGAAGAGCGCACCGAACTGCTCGTTGATGAGTGGCAGGTTGAGCGCATAAAGGCTCTCGTAATCGTATTCGCCCGCCTCATCTTTAGGTGTATGGTGGCGATCTACGAAGTAATCGTCGAGCGAGATCTGCAGCGGCCTGATACCATTGGCCAGCAACTGGATGCTGAGACGCTTGCACGCGGTGGTCTTGCCCGAAGAGGAAGGACCGGCAAGAAGCACGAGCTTCACGCCCTTACGATTGGTAATCTCGTCGGCTATCTGGCTGATTTTCTTCTCTTGCAGCGCCTCCGACACGTGAATGAGGCTCGTCGAATCTCCCCGTTTCACTATCTCGTTGAGGTCGCCCACAGTGCGCAGTCCCATGATCTTCTGCCAGCGGTGATGCTCTTGGAAGATATCGAACATCTTTATCTGCCGTGTCATCTCAGGCAGTACGCCCGGATTCTTCATGTCTGGGATGCGGAGCAGCAGGCCATCGAAATATTTCTCCAGTCCGAAAAGGTAAATCTGAGAGGTGTTGGTGAGCAGCGAGCCATAGTAATAATCCACATAATCGTCGAGCTGATAATAGACGGTATAGATCGAGCCCATACTGCGCAGCAGGCGAACCTTAGCCTCATCGCCCTTCTCCTCGAACATACGGATGGCGTCTTCGGTAGGCACCTCATAGCGGCGGATGGGTATCTTGGCCTCGATAATCTCCTGCATGCGGCGGCGTATCTTGTTCACGTCGTCAAGATCCACAGGGTGCCCGAGGTCAAGATCCACGTAATAGCCGTTACTCACGGGTATATCGATCACCACTTCGCTCTTTCGGTAGAGGTCGTGCACCGCCTTGCAGAGAATGAAAAACAGCGTGCGCGTATAGTTGCGCGAACTTGACGGGGCGTGCATATCGAGAAACTCGATGTCCTTATTATGGTAAAGCCGATAGTGCATGCCCACCACCTTATTATTCACTTTGGCGCAGATGGGACCGTGGGACATGTCGAACCGGAGCAGACGAAACACCTCCGAAAGGTTGCTTCCGATGGGCACACTGACCGTCTGCCCGTTATTTTTGCAACGAACTTGAATCATAACTTGCATCACTTTTCTATAATTTTATATCGTGTTGTCTATGCGTTTTCAAAGTTAGGGAATCTTTCGGAGATTACCAACGAATAAATGTTACAAAACGATAATAAAGCAACAGGCAAGAGACCGCGTTGTGCAGTCTCTTGCCTGTTGATGAGATGGGGATTAGATCTATCTCTAATCCATTATATACGCATGTAATGCGCTGCTTATTTCTTACCCGTCACCGTAGAAGTTGATGAGCCGTTGGTCAGCGTATAGCTGCTGCCGGACGAAATGCCGGAGGTGGTAATCATGATGCTGAGCGAGCTGCTCATGCCGCCGCCACCGGGTCCTCCGCCGGGTCCTCCCATGCCGCCGCCGCCCGTCGAGCTGTAAGAAACGGTGGAAGGTACGGTGAATGAGCACAGCGTGGTGCTGCCGCTGCTCAGCTTGATGGTTGTGTTGGCGCTCACGCTGCCGCTGCCCGATACGTAGGCTTGGGTCGATGACGACGACGGTGCGTCCGATGAGCCGCCTACGGCAAGCACTGTTCCGCCATTGAAGTAGTAGCTATAACCCACCGCTGCATCAAGTCCGCACTCGGGTGCAGTGGCTCCGAAGGCCATGACGGTGCCGCCCTCGATATAAAGGTCGGCATTGGAGTCGATACCGTCGTTGTTTTTCGACACGGCAGTCACGGTGCCGCCCTTAATATATAGGTTCTTGGCAGAGTTGATAGCGTCATCGTATGCGTAGACCGTTACCGTGCCGTCGTTGATCGTCAGCGTATTTTTGCTCTCCAGTCCCTCGCTGCCGTCCTGCTCTCCGGAGCTGGTAATATTGATGGTTCCGCCATTGATCTGGATATCGCCCACGGCCGAGCCGGTAGAGCTCTCGCTTGCCTTGATACCCACCTTTACGCCCTTTGGCGAGGTGCTGTAGGCGTCGGCGAGATTGTCGATAGAGCCCAACTGATTGCTGTAATTGCCGTCATAGGTCGACGTGCCGTTGCTCACGTACAGCTTGCCCGACGTGGCGATGGTCATGGTACCGCCATTGACGGTGAGCACAGAGTCGCACTTCAAGCCCTTACCGCCGTTTCCGGTAGCGGTGAGCGTGATGGTTCCGGCATCGATGGTGATGTTGGCGTCGCTCGAGATACATGCTGCGCCCTTCACTTCAGCATCGTCACTGTCCCACTTGCCCGTACCGCTGTTGGCGATAGTCACCGTGGGGGTAGACTTATCGGCATTGATCGAGATATTGCCATCGGCCTTGAGGCTCTTGTTTCCGGCTGCCGTGGTGGTGATATTGAGCGTGCCGCCTGCGATGTTCACATAGCCGCTCTCATCGTCGTCGGCCGAAACCTGAATGCCATCGTCGAGAGTTCCCGAGATGTTGAGCGTACCGCCATTCTGCTCGAAATACTGGTTCACGTTGATTCCATCGCCTACTGCATAGAGGATGTTGATGGTTCCGGTCATCGATTTCTTCAACTGGATATACTCATCAGCCCAGAACGCATGCTTCTTATAACCGTAGAGATTGAGCGTTCCCGACCCGGTGATTTCGGGATGACCGTTCACCATCAGTGCGCCCTTGCCGCCGCTCGAAGACGAATCTTTCAGCGTATTGGTGCCTTCGATGGTCATGGCGATACGTTTGCCGTTCTCGATGTTGATCGCGGCGCTGTCGGTACAGGTCAGGGTGAGGTCGCTCAGCACCACCGAAGCCTTCAGGTCACCATCCATATAGAACGAGCCGTTGTCTGAAGTACCCGTCAGGGTGTAGGTCAACTCATCGGCAAGGTCTGAGCTCTGCACGATGCTCACGGCTGCCCCATTGGCCTCTACGGTGAGATACTGCATGCAGTTGCCTGCCACTTTCACTGCGGCCGTGGTGCCGCTGTAGGTCACAGAGACGGCATTGTCGGTCACCGACGTGTCATCGACATACATGCTGTCGATGTCGGTCAGTGTGAATGTCTTGTTGAGAATGGTGAGCGTGGAGCCCGATGCATAGGTCATGTTGCCGGCCTGCGATGCCGGAATCTGGTAAGTCACCTCTCCAACCACTACGTTCAAGGTCTGTGCGCCTGCTGTTACAGCCATCAACGCACCTGCTAAGAGTGTCAGTAGCTTTTTCATTTTACGGTGACTTTAGAAGTTTTACCTTGCGTTGAAATCACATAGACACCTTTTGGGAGCCGGCTTTGGGCAACTTCGAGGGTGTCGAAAGTGCCTACGGCGATACCCGTGAGGGTATAGACCTTCACGTTCGTGTCGCCGCCGGCTTTCAGATCACTGATGCCGCTTGTCGTTGCAAAATACATCTTGCTGAGGTCGGTCAGCGTGAATGTCTCACTGGTGCTGGCATTCACTGCCACCAGACTGCCCCCCGAGATGGTGAGTTTCAGGCTCGATACATCTAAAGAGGTCAGTGTGCCATCTGCCTTCTCAAAGGTCAGATAGTTGTAATCGTATGCTTTTGCCGACGTCAGGGCAAGGGCACACAACACGGTGAGTAGAGTTTTCTTCATAAGCTAATGATGTGTTAAAATTATTTTGTAATCATTTTATCTCTCTGTTATTGCGACAAATTTAAGAAAAAAAATGATAACGTCTATAATAAATAGGTGAAAAGTGCGAACAAAATTTAACATTTGCCGATATTTGACGGCAATTGTCATTCTCTATAACAATCATTCAGCCACCCCGTTATTTTTGATCTTTCAGGTGATTAAATGTTTCAAGAACACGGGAAAGGGTCGTAACAGTATCTCCTGAACGTCGCTTCGGCCTTGCCATCGGGCGGGAACGGCGGCGTACAGCGTGCGGTGTACGCACGTATAGCGTTCGGTGTACGCATGTATGGCGTTCGGTGTACGCACGTACGGCGTTCGGTGTACGCACGTACGGCGTTCGGTGTACGCCACCGTTGGTACGGAAAACACCGGAGAAACGGGCGTGGAGGCAATAGCGCAAAGATGCTTGCCGGCCGAAAGAATCACGAAAGGCATTCGGCCGGGCGGTTCACAAGTGTTCGCCGCCGGATGTGACTATCCGGCCTTCCAATGGTCTGTCTGCTGCCATTCCATATATCCGATTTGATAGTTTTACGGTTCATAAAATATCAAAATAACGCTTTTATGACTTGTTTCCGTAAAAAATCAGAAATATTTTTGAGTCGTTTCTAAAATAAACGCTACCTTTGTTGCTGAGAGATAAAATGGTATCTAAGCAAAAACATTCTATGATTTGGAACGAGACAATGGAGTGCATGGATCGTGATCAACTGCGCGAGATCCAGAGCCGGCGATTGAAAAAGATGGTGGATTACGTGTATCACAACACGCCTTTCTATCGCAGGAAATTTCAAGAGATGGGTCTTCTGCCCGAGGATATACACGATATTGACGATATAGTGAAACTCCCTTTCACCCAAAAGACCGATCTCCGCGATAACTATCCATTCGGTTTTGCAGCCGTGCCGATGAGTCAGATTGTACGCATCCACGCTTCTTCGGGCACGACGGGTAAGCCCGTGGTGGCACTCTACACCCGCAACGACTTGGGTACATGGACCGAAAGCCTGTCGAGAGCATTCACGGCGTATGGTGCCAGGCGTGATGACATCTTCCAAATCTCGTATGGTTACGGGCTGTTCACGGGCGGATTGGGGGCACATTCGGGTGCTACGAACATCGGAGCAAGCGTTATTCCCATCTCATCCGGCAATACCAAGAAGCAGATCACGCTGATGCACGACTTCGGCTCCACCGCCCTGTGCTGCACTCCTTCGTATGCCATGTTTCTCGGAGAAGCGATGAAAGAGGCGCCTTACGCCAAAGAGGACTTCAAACTCCGCATCGGCGTGTTCGGAGCAGAGCCATGGACGGAGAACATGAGGCAGAAATTGCAAGACACGCTCGGCCTTAAAGCATACGACATCTACGGTCTGAGCGAGATCGCCGGGCCCGGCGTGGGCTACGAATGCGAGTGCCAGAACGGCACGCACATCAGCGAAGACTATTTCTATCCGGAGATTGTAGACCCCGATACGGGCGAAGCGCTGCCCGAAGGAACGGTGGGTGAGCTTTGCTTCACACACCTCACCAAGGAGGGTATGCCCCTCCTGCGCTATCGCACACACGACCTGACAGCCCTGCACTACGAGAAATGCAAGTGCGGGCGCACCTTGGTACGCATGGATCGCATACTCGGCCGTTGCGACGATATGCTCATCATCCGCGGCGTCAACGTCTTCCCCACACAGATAGAGTCCGTCATCCTGAGCCTGAAAGAGTTTGAACCCCACTATTTCCTCACTGTAGACCGTGTGAACAACACCGATGTAACCGAGCTGAAAGTGGAGGTTAAGGAGGAATATTTCGCAGACGAGATGGCACAGATGGTTCGTTTGCAGCAGAAACTCGACAACGAATTGCGCAGCGTTATCGGCTTAGGCTTCAACGTAAAGTTAGTCGAACCCAAGAGCATCGAGCGGAGCACGGGCAAGGCTAAGCACGTGCAGGACAACCGCCAGCTGTAGGCACATAGTCTTAACACCATAAAATCTACCAACGATGTTAGCAAAACAATTATCAATCTTCTTGGAGAACAAGTCGGGACGCCTCACTGAAGTGACCGAAGTGTTGGGCAAAGCCGACATCAATCTCAGTGCCATGAGCATTGCCGACAACAGCGATTTCGGCATATTGAGGTGTGTAGTGTCCGACCCTGACAGTGCCTACAAAGTGCTGAAAGAAGCAGACTTCACCGTTAAGATTACCGATGTAATCGGCATGACGGTGCCCAACACGCCCGGAGCACTGGCTCTGATTCTGCGCTGCCTGTCGGATAATGGCATCTTCATCGAGTATCTCTACTCCTTTGCCAACGGCAACAGTGCCTACGTTGTGATTCGCCCCAATGACCTGAAAGAGTGTGAGCGCATCCTCGAAGAGAGTAAAGTGGATATCATTGCCGCCAACGATTTGTATAAGTTATGACCATTGAAGCCGCGACATGCCCGCCGGCCGACACGAAACGATACCCCTCATGACCGCCCTCCCACCCTTGCAGCTCCCCCGTCTGCGTAACGGGAAACATGCTTTTTCATCAAAAAATATAGGACGACATGCGAGGTATTGCAACTGTTTTTATTATCTTTGCAGCATATTTTTAATATATATACCAAAGAATTCCCCCCAATGAGCGGAAATTATCTTGTTATTTTTCTACAGGTCCTCGGTTCGCTGGCACTCCTCATTTATGGAATGAAGGTGATGAGCGAGGCACTCCAGAAGATGGCCGGGTCGCAATTGCGACACATCCTCGGAGCCATGACTACCAACAGATTCACCGGCATGCTGACCGGTATGTTTATCACTTGCGCGGTGCAGTCGTCTTCAGCCACGACCGTGATGACGGTCTCTTTCGTCAATGCCGGCCTGTTGACGTTGGCTCAAGCCATCTCCGTGATCATGGGCGCCAACATCGGAACGACGCTCACCGCATGGATCATGTCGCTCGGCTTCAAGGTCGATCTCACGATGGCCGTCTTCCCCGCTTTCTTCCTCGGCATCATCCTGATATACACAAAGAAGAGCCGCTACGTCGGAGACTTTCTTTTCGGCATTGCTTTCCTCTTCTTCTCACTTGTTCTTCTGAGCGATGCGGGTAAGTCACTCGACTTAGCGAATAATCAAGACGTCATTTCCTTCTTCTCCAGTTTCGATACCAACAGCCATTTCTCCATCATCATCTTCTTGCTGATCGGTACGGTGATCACCTGTATAGTGCAGAGCTCGGCTGCCGTGATGGCCATCACCATCCTGCTTTGCTCTACGGGCGTTCTGCCTATCCATCTGGGCATTGCCCTCGTGATGGGCGAAAATATCGGAACAACGGCCACGGCCAACCTCGCTGCCCTTGGTGCCAACGTGCAGGCGCGGCGTGCCGCCTTAGCCCATCTCGTGTTCAATGTCTTCGGTGTGCTTTGGGTGCTCTGCCTGTTCTATCCGTTTGTCAATTTCGTGTGCTCACTCGTGGGCTATGACCCCGAGGCCTCCAATATCAGCATGGAAGAGAAAGCGACCATGCTGCCCATCGTGCTGGCTATGTTTCATACCTGTTTCAATGTGGCCAACACCGCCGTGCTCATCTGGTTTATCCCCCAGATAGAGAAAGTGGTGTGCTGGCTCATCAAGCCCAAGGATAGCAAGGATGAAGAGGATTTTCGCCTGCGATTCATTCAGGCTGGTATCATGAAGACTCCGGAACTCTCCGTACTTGAGGCGCAGAAAGAGATTCAGAGCTTTGCTGAGCGCATTCAGCGCATGTTCAACATGGCTCGCGAGCTGCTTAGCGTGACCGAGCAGGACAAGTTTACGAAACTCTATGCCCGCATCGAGAAATATGAGAATATCTCCGACAGTATGGAGATTGAGATTGCCAAATATCTCGATCAGGTAAGCGATGCTCACCTGAGCGATGACACGAAGAGCAAGATACGCGCCATGATGCGCCAGATTTCCGAGATTGAGAGTATCGGTGATGCTTGCAGCAACATTGCACGCACTATCCAGCGCAAGCACGATAGCAAAGAAGACTTCACCGAGGAGCAGTATGAGCACATCCATCAGATGTTCGAACTGACCGACGAGGCGCTCACCGAAATGATTACCCTGCTCAAGGGATACAAGGATACGCTCAACCCCAATCGCTCGTTCAACGTGGAGAACGAGATAAATAACTACCGCAATCAGCTCCGCACGGAGAACATCACGGATATCAACCTCCATAAATATACCTACGCCATCGGCACGATGTATATGGATATCATTCAAGAGTGCGAGAAGTTGGGCGACTACGTGGTGAATGTCGTGGAGGCTCGAATGGGCGTGAAGCAGGCAAGTTAGAGCCTCCGCAGGCCATTCCGAAAGAAGCATAAGAGAATAAAAGAATAGTCACTTCGCTTAAAATAAAAGCCATATACCGGATAAACACTCGGCTATATGACTTCATTTGCATAAAGTGACGGCTTTTGTTCTCTTATACTTTTATACATTTATTCCGGCATATTTCCTTGCTGTTTTACCTGTCACGATTTGGTAAAAACACAGGATTGAATGTACGATATATTCATCATAATTAAACGTTTTTTAAGACTTGAAAGAGCGAAATAATAGGGCTGTTTTGTCGTGAAAGAGTCAATTTCTGCTTCATCATTTCGAGATGGATTTGCGATAGCATAGGTTTCGCATCGCCGGAACGGCCTAATCGCGATGCGATCTCAACGTTCTCGCATTGCGATAACTATGCTTTCGCGATGCGAAAGCTATGCTATCGCAAAACTTAAAAATCGCAAAATTTCTCATATTCCGATTTTAAGCCTGCAACTCATTGATAATCAGAGAATATCAAAAACACCTCAATTTTTCGCGATTTTCAGGGCAAACTCCTTCCATTTCGGAAAAACCTTCCGATTCTGAGGGTGGTTGTAAAAATGATTCGCAATAATTTTATGCTGTTTTTTCGGCAATTTCAACCGCCCACAATCAATAGAAACAGCACATTTCAGTGATTGCCGATAAATGGACATAAATTCCATTTTCTTTCCGTAATCTGCCTACTTATCGTCAAGAATACTTGATTATCGTTTTATACCAACAGAAAAATTGAAAAAAATGCCGCTTTTATTTTGATAATTCGATAAGTTAGCTTATATTTGCCCCTCAAGCCAACAACCGAAACTAAATACAAAAATACTATGACTGAAGCGATTGAGGTGAAAGAATTAGAAGATGTGGTCGTTAGATTCTCGGGTGATTCCGGCGACGGCATGCAGCTCGCGGGCAACATCTTCTCAACAATCTCTGCCACTGTGGGTAATGGAATCTCTACGTTTCCGGACTATCCTGCCGACATCCGTGCCCCGCAAGGGTCGCTGACGGGTGTCTCCGGATTTCAGGTGCATATCGGCGAGGGGCGCGTCTATACGCCCGGTGACCAGTGTGACGTTCTGGTGGCGATGAATGCGGCGGCGCTCAAGACCCAATATAAGTTTGCCAAACCGCAGGCGTCGATCATCATCGACACCGATGCTTTCGGCCCGAGCGACCTGAAGAAAGCAGAATTTGAGACCGACGACTATTTGGGCGAAATGGGCATCGACCCCGACCGCGTGGTGGCATGTCCGATCAGCAATATCGTGAAAGAGTGTCTGAAAGACGAAGACATGGACACGAAGACGAAGCTGAAATGCCGCAACATGTTCGCGCTGGGCTTGGTATGCTGGCTGTTCAACCGTGACCTGAGCCTCGTGGAATCGTTTCTGCGAGAGAAATTCGGCCGGAAGCCCGGTGTGGCAGAAGCCAACATCAAAGTGGTGAAGGCCGGCTACGATTACGGTGCCAACACTCACGCCTCCGTGCCTTCGACATATAGGGTGGAGAGCAAGCACAAGGAGCCGGGTCGATATATGGATATCACGGGCAACAAAGCCACGGCCTACGGCCTCATCGCAGCTGCCGAGCGCGCCGGTCTGAAGCTCTACCTCGGCTCCTACCCCATCACACCCGCCACCGACATACTGCACGAGCTGAGCAAACACAAGTCGCTGGGTGTGATGACTGTGCAGTGTGAGGATGAGATCAGCGCCTGCGCCAGTGCCATCGGCGCCGCTTTCACGGGCGCGTTGGCCGCTACGTCGACCTCGGGGCCGGGCATCTGCCTGAAGAGCGAGGCCATGAACTTGGCCGTGATCGATGAGCTGCCCCTCGTGGTGATAGATGTTCAGCGCGGCGGACCGTCCACCGGACTGCCAACGAAAAGCGAGCAGACCGACCTGTTGCAGGTGCTTTACGGACGAAACGGCGAGAGTCCGATGCCCGTCATCGCAGCTATCAGCCCTACCGACTGCTTTGACGCGGCCTTTACGGCAGCCAAAATCGCATTGGAACACCTCACGCCCGTGGTGCTGTTGACCGACGCCTTCATTGCCAACGGCTCGTCGGCATGGAAACTGCCCGACATCAACCGGATGCCGGAGATTCACCCACATCACGTGACAGAGGCACAGAAGTATAAGTACACACCCTATCTGCGCGACCCGAAAACGCTGGTGCGCTATTGGGCTATACCCGGACAGGAGGGTTACACGCATATCCTCGGCGGACTGGAGAAAGATGGCAAGACGGGTGCCATATCGACCGATCCGGAGAATCATAACCGTATGACCCGGCTCCGATTCGATAAAGTGGCGCGCATCCCGGTACCCGCTCTTGAGGTGCAGGGCGACAAGGACGATGCCGACCTGCTCATCGTGGGCTTCGGTTCGACCTACGGCCATCTCTATTCAGCCATGACAGATCTGCGCCGGAAAGGGCACAAAGTGGCATTGGCACAGTTCAAATACATCAATCCGCTGCCCAAGAACACGGCAGGGGTGCTCCTTAAATATAAAAAGGTTGTGGTGGCAGAGCAAAACCTCGGCCAGCTCGCTGCCCTGCTGCGCATCCGCATCAATGATTTTGTACCTTATCAGTACAATCAGGTGAAAGGGCAGCCCTTCGTGGTCAATGAGCTGGTGAAGGGATTTGAGGCTCTGATACTTGCCACAGAGGGCGAACAGAGAGGACAGACATTTGATACCAAAGTGCTTTAAAATCGAAAAACTATGAGCAATTACACCAGTAACGATTATAAGAAAGGGCAACCGCGTTGGTGCCCGGGATGTGGCGATTTCGCCTTCTTGGCGAGCATGCAGAAAGCAATGGCAGAGATCGGGGTTCCACCCTACGAGACCGCAGTGATCTCGGGCATCGGCTGTTCGAGCCGACTACCCTATTACGTGAACACGTATGCTATGCAGACGATACACGGCAGGGCTGCGGCAATAGCCACAGGAGCTAAGGTAGCCAACCCGAATCTGAGCATCTGGCAGGTGAGCGGCGACGGCGACGGTCTGGCAATCGGCGGTAATCACTTCATCCATGCCATGCGCAGAAACATCAATCTGAATATTATTCTGCTGAACAACCGTATCTACGGTCTGACCAAAGGACAGTATTCGCCCACATCACCACGCGGTTTCGTCTCTAAATCAAGCCCTTACGGCACGGTAGAAGACCCATTCCGCCCCGCCGAACTGTGCTTCGGCGCACGCGGAAACTTCTTTGCCCGAGCTGTGGCATCCGATGGCCAGCACACCGTGGACATCCTCAAGGCTGCCCACAATCACCGTGGTGCCGCAGTGTGTGAGATTCTCCAGAACTGCATGATCTTCAACAACGGCGTATATGAAGCCGTCTATACGCACGATGGAAGAAAGCAAAACACCATTTATGTAAAGCACGGCAAGCCGTTGTTGTTTGGCGAAGACAATAAGTTCGGGCTGGTACAGCAGGGCTTTGGGCTCAAGGTGGTGGAAGTGGGGAAAGGCGGCTACACCATCGATGACATCTTGGTGCACGACAGTCATAACCCCGACAACACGCTGCAGCTTAAGCTGGCAATGATGGACAATGCCGACGGTTTTCCCTTGGCATTAGGTGTGATACGCGATGTGGATGCCCCGACCTACGATGATGCAGTGCATGCACAGATTGAAGAGGTGACGCAGAAGAAATCCTATCGCAATTTCGCCGAGTTGTTGGAGACAAATGAGGTCTGGGAGGTGAAATAGAGGTTGGGAATAAAGATTAAATCTTATCCCCGTAACACAAGTCTCCTGCATCGCCGAATCCGGGTACGATGTACTTGTTCTCGTTCATTTCGGGATCGATGGCAGCACACCATATCGTAGTTTTATCAGCAGGAAAAGCCTTTTTGATGTGCTCAATGCCTTCGGGATTGGCAATCACGCAACACACATGAATACTCTTGGGGGTGCCCTTAGTCAGGAAAGCCTGATAGCCCAGCTCCATGCTGCCACCCGTGGCAAGCATCGGATCAGCAATGATCAACGTCTTGCCTTCGATGTTCGGCGTTGCCAAGTATTCCACATGCACACCCACCTTATGATGCTCCTCATCCACATACTCACGATAGGCCGACACGAATGCGCTCCCCGCATGGTCGAAAACGTTGAGAAAACCCTCGTGGAAAGGCAGGCCGGCACGGAAGATTGTAGCCAGTACCATCCTGTCTGACGGTACGTTTACGCTTGCCACTCCCAAAGGCGTGGTAACCAGCTTGGTCTCATAACTCAGTTTCTTCGATACCTCAAAGGCCTCGAACTCACCTATTCGCCTGATGTTGTTACGGAATAGAAGACGGTTTTTCTGATACTCAGCATCTCTGATTTCAGCCATATATTGCCCTATGATGCTGTTATAATCTGACAGATTGATAATTTCCATGACTTTTTGTCTTTACTAATGTATCGTTTAAGGGGGAACGGCCTTTAGGTCTTCCCAAATTGTTGCAAAGTTAAGAAAAGGGTTTTACATTTTGCAAAGTCTAAATAGCAAATATCTTTCATCATGTTTTGATTTTAAATTCTTTAACCTAAAAAGGATTTAGTTAGCCGAAAAATCACCATTAAACGTTGTGCTCCTACACGCTTTTTTTGCTAACTTTGCAGCTGTACTATAATAAAGTATATTCACTTTATAACTTAAATACATTTTACAAAATGGCAAAGTTTGACAAATCGGTACTTGAGAAGTACGGTATCACAGGTACTACAGAAGTAGTTTACAACCCTTCTTATGAGGTGTTGTTCGAAGAGGAGACCAAAGCAGGTCTTGAAGGTTTTGAGAAAGGCCAAGTAACAGAGCTTGGCGCAGTTAACGTGATGACCGGCATCTATACCGGCCGTTCTCCTAAAGATAAGTTTATCGTTGATGATGCCAACTCACGTAACACCGTGTGGTGGACATCAGACGAATATAAAAATGATAACAAGAAGTTGAGCGAAGAATCTTGGAAAGTCGTTAACGCATTAGCCAAGAAGGAGCTTTCAAACAAGAGGTTGTTTGTTGTTGATGGTTTCTGCGGTGCAAACAAAGACACCCGCATGAAGGTTCGCTTCATCGTGGAGGTGGCATGGCAGGCTCACTTTGTGACCAACATGTTTATCAAGCCTACCAACGACGAAGAGTTGGAGCAGGAGCCCGACTTCATCGTTTACAACGCTTCTAAGGCAAAGGTTGAAAACTACAAGGAGCTCGGCTTGAACTCTGAGACCTGCGTTGCTTTCAACGTGACGACCAAGGAGCAGGTTATCCTGAACACATGGTATGGCGGTGAAATGAAGAAGGGTATGTTCTCCATGATGAACTACTTCTTGCCACTGAAAGGTATCGCATCCATGCACTGCTCTGCCAACACCGACCTTGAAGGTAAGAGCACTGCTATCTTCTTCGGTCTCTCCGGTACAGGTAAGACCACACTGTCTACAGATCCGAAGCGTCTCCTCATCGGCGATGACGAGCACGGATGGGATGACAATGGCGTGTTCAACTTCGAGGGTGGCTGCTATGCTAAGGTTATCAATCTGGACAAAGAAAGCGAGCCGGATATCTACAACGCCATCAAGCGTAACGCCCTTCTTGAGAACGTTACCGTTGATGCCAACGGCAAGATTGACTTCACGGACAAGAGCACAACCGAGAATACTCGCGTGTCTTATCCCATCAATCACATCAAGAACATTGTTCGCCCGATCTCTCATGGTCCGGCTGCCAAGCAGGTAATTTTCCTTTCTGCCGATGCTTTCGGTGTGCTGCCTCCGGTATCTATCCTGAACGCAGAGCAGACCAAGTACTACTTCCTCTCAGGCTTCACAGCTAAGTTGGCTGGTACAGAGCGCGGCATCACCGAGCCTACTCCAACATTCTCTGCTTGCTTCGGTCAGGCATTCCTCGAGCTGCATCCTACAAAGTATGCCGAGGAACTGGTGAAGAAGATGGAGAAGAACGGTGCTAAGGCCTACTTGGTGAACACTGGTTGGAACGGTACCGGCAAGCGTATCTCTATCAAAGATACCCGCGGCATCATCGATGGCATCTTGAGCGGCGCTATCAACAGTGCTCCTACCAAGACCATTCCTTACTTCAACTTCGAGGTTCCCACAGTGTTGGAAGGCGTAGATACCAACATTCTCGACCCACGCAACACTTACGCTGACGCTACTCAATGGGAAGAGAAGGCTAAGGATCTTGCTGCACGTTTCATCAAGAACTTCGGCAAGTACACCACCAATGAGGCCGGAAAGGCTCTTGTTGCTGCCGGTCCTCGACTCTAATCGAAAAGAGTATTTTCTATATATCAAAGGCTCGTTTAGCAATAAACGGGCCTTTATTTATTGATATAAATCAAAAAGAACTCTTAAATTAGCAAATTACTGCTAAAATATTTGGCATATCCATGCACAAGTCGTATCTTTGCATCGTCTTCGTGAGAAGATACACAAAAGTTTCATTAGGTTAGTAGTTTGATAGATTTTTTAAGGTAAAGATTAGGATTATGTTATTAGATTTTGAATCAGTCGTGATGCTGGTATTTGTCATGATTATGACAGTTCTTAGTATTATTGCTTTGATACATACCAACATCCGTTAACATTATTCTTACAAAAAGGCAGTGCGAGTGATCGTATTGCCTTTTTGCTTTATAGGGAAATCCCTAAATCTTAAGGCGCATAACAGAACATAACACCTTATTCAGGATACTTCAAATCGCTCCTATCCCTCTGCTTTTGTAAATAAATCATTATAAAAATCTTGTTCACTTTTTCGTTCATTCTAGAGCAAATATTCGGGGTGATTTGTCAAGAATCAGTCAGCGGGCGAGCCGAAGCCTTGCGATGGTTTTGCGATAGCATAGGTTTCGCATGCCGATAACGGCTTAATCGCAACGCAATCTCAACGTTCTCGCATTGCGATACCTATA
>CAUTTP010000035.1:0-25338 GCA_963541305.1 uncultured Prevotella sp. | reverse complement strand
AATTTAGGAGTTAAAGGAGTTAAAGGGAGTTATCGTTCGCTGCGCTCACTCAGGAGTTAAAGACAATACTCTGCTAAACCGCCCTGCCATTTTCTCATCTTTTCATAGCTTTAGCTGTTCTCTATCCTCTTTCCCCTCTCCTCTCTCCCCTTTTTTCAGAGGCCAGAGCCTCTGAAAAAACACGACAAACACCCTCTGTAGAATTGCGTGTAGCAAAATTGAAAATCTTTTGTCCGAAATACGCGAAAATTGGAGGGGGTTGCGTAAGCCTCAAAGCATCAGCGAGTTACGCGCAAAAAGTAAGAATATGCCATAGATATGCATCTTCTCGTCTTGCGATAGCACCCTTTTCGCATTGCGAAAGCACCGTTATCGCAAGGCGAGAACATTGAGATCGCACGCCGATTAGGCCGTTATCGCGACGCGAAAGCTATGCTATCGCAGAGCCGACACAAAATTTTCGACTTTCCGCGGCTTGAATTTGGCCAAGCCACCCTGATTTTTCGCTCTAGAATGAACGAAAATCTGAACAAAAAAACTGTAATGAAATCTTGACAGTTTTTGGGGGAGAGAGGAGTGGGGAGAGAGGAGAGAGAAATGTCTGCTTGTTGTTTGGGAGTTAAGGGAGTTAAGAGAGTTAGAGGAGTTAGAGGAGTTAAAGGACAATAGCTTGATAAACATCTGCTGGACATTTGTCTTTAACTCCTTAGCGAGCGGAGCGAGCGATAACTACTTTAACTCCTCTAACTCCTCTAACTCCTCTAACTCCCCTAACTCCTTTAACTCCTCACAAATAGAGACTTACAACTCTACCCTCATCGCCAGCCCTTCGGCACCGATGCCGACATGATACCTGCTGCGCTCGCCCGTGAGTTTGTCGCCAATCCAATAGCCGAGAATGGTGCCACCCACACCGATAGCGGCACCGGCGGCTACATCGTGCCACGCATGGCGGTTGCGCGCCACACGGTCGACGGCCACGCCTGTAGCCACAGCATAGCCCGCCACACTGATCCACGGCGACACCCTGCGAAACTCTTTGTCGAGAATCGTGGCGCCGGCAAAGACTGCTGTGGCATGCCCGGAGGGGAAACTGTGGCGGTCGGTGTAATCGGGGCGGCGCTCGGTGACGGCGTGCTTCAGTCCGTAGGTCACACCGCAAGACAGTGCATACGACGCAGCCGTATTGACCAGCAGCCGTTTCCACGAACTGGCACTCTCCACGCCACAGGCTTTCAGCGTGAGTACAGATGCCAACGGCACCCAGCGTAAATAGTCGTCGGCACCGTCACCATAATATTTCTTCTGAGCGCTCGCTGTGAGCACCCATACAGACAAGGACAGTAGGAGGAATCGTTTCATGCAATACTTTTTAAACTAAAGAATAAGAGAGAATAAAAGCATAACCGCTTCGCTCAGAATAAGAGCCAATTGCTCTGCGGGTGAAAGTAACCCCAAGTGAGTAATGCCTTTTATTATGAGCGAAGCGATTATGCTTTTATTCTCTTATTCTTTAATTCTCATTTTCTCTTAAATCGCTTTTATTCTCTTTAATAATCGCCACCGCCAATGTGCCCAATATGAGGCTCACGCCAGCCACAACCATCATATGGCTCTGCACGCTGCCCACCAGTCCGAGGATGATGCCACCGATGGCAGCCGCCACAATCTGCGGGATGCAAATGGTGCCGTTGAACAAGCCGAGATAGGCACCCATGTGACCATAGCCTTGCAAGGCATTGGTGACAAAGGTAAACGGCATGGCAAGCATGGCTGCCCACGCACAGCCGATGAGCACGAAAGGAATGAACAACAGATACTGATTGTGGATGAACGCACAGGAAACAAAGCCTACGCCACCAAGCAAAAGACTGACGGCATAGGCCATCTTGCGATTGGTGAACTTAGGAAGGATGGGTGCCCAGATCACCGACCCGATGGCCTGCACGGCAAAGAGGATGCCCACCCAGTTGCCGGCCTCCTGATAGCCCGCGCTGGTCACGTCGGTTGTACCCCAGCAGTTGGCCGCCACAGTACCATTGGTATAGGTCCACATATACATGAAAGCGAACCAGCAGAAAAACTGCACGAGACCCACCTTCCAGAAAGTAGAGGGGGCATTCTTGAGCAGAGTTATCCAGTTGCCGCTACCTTTCTCCTCACTTTCTACCTTGTCGGTGGTGCCGTTATACTCCTCATACTCCTTCGGGTTCCACTCCTTCACCTTGCTCACAGTATAGATCACGCAGAAAATAAGGATGGCAGCACCCACGTAAAAACTGTAGATCACAGAGTCGGGCACTACACCCTTAGGTGCCGTGTTGGCAATGCCGATCCACGCAAAGACAAAGGGGAAAAGAAATCCTACCACCGAGCCGGCATTGCAGAGGAAGCTCTGAATGGAGTAGGCCTTAGCCTTCTGCTCCTCGTTGACCATATCGCCCACCAGCATCTTGAAGGGCTGCATGGCCATATTGATGGAGGTGTCGAGAAACATCAGGGCAATGAGGCCGAAGATCATGGCCGTACCCACTGCCATGCCGAAAGAACCGGCATTGGGTAACAGACACATCACCAGCACAGACATCGCCGCACCGAGAAACAGATAGGGGATGCGACGCCCCCAGCGAGTCCACGTCTTATCGGAACATGAGCCCACGATAGGCTGCACGAGGATTCCCATCAACGGCGGAAGAATCCAGAAATAACTCAGACTATGAGGATCAGCGCCTAACGTGGCGAAGATTCTCGAAATATTGGCACTCTGCAGGGCGTAGGCAATCTGTACGCCGAAAAATCCGAAGCTTAGGTTCCACAAGCCCCAGAAAGACATGTTTGGCTTTTGTTTCATAATTCGAGCCTCCCCCGACCCCTCCGATAGGAGGAGAGTCTCTGCCGACCGAATAGAGCCGGGGGAATTATTTTTAAAGTTTAATATTCTTGTTTTCTTTTACGCTCATCACATTATATGATACCCAATATCTTTGCGCATAGCACCCTCCTCTCCCAGCGGAGGGACAGGGGAGGCTTTTTTATCGAGTTGTCCCCCTTATCACCAAACTCGTCCTCACCACGCGCTTCTCCACTTTTTCCATAGGGATGTCGCCTTCCACCTTGCTGATCAGGATATTGGCCGCCTCCTCACCCACACGCACGCCACGCTGCTCGACGGTGGTGAGCATCGGGTCGCAGGCCACGGCACGCTGCCCATTGGTGAATCCGCAGATGGAGATGTCGTCGGGCACACGAAAGCCCATGCGCTTGGCGGTATAGAGAATACCGATGGCAGTATCATCGTTCACGGCGAAGAAAGCATCGGGCACCTCGTCTTGCGAGAGCAGTTCGGGGGTAATGGCCTCAGCGTCGGCACGGTTGTCGCAAATGCGGAAGAAGCGCGCATCGGGCTTCAGGCCATGTTTCATCAACGCGTCATAATAACCGTTGTATCTGTTTTTAGAAATTTCGAGGGTCATGGGCGAACCATAGAAGGCGATGCGGCGGCATCCGCTGTCGATGAGATGCGTAACGGCATTGAAAGCGCCCTGATAATCATCGACGACCACACGACTGGAGTCGAGACCCGTACAGATACGGTCGTAGAACACAAGCGGCATGCCGTGGTCGATCAGCTTACGGAAATGGTCATACTGCATCGTGTCTTTGGCCTGTGAAACGATCACGCCACATACCTTATGCTCATAAAATCGCTCGCAGAGTCTCACCTCGCGGTCATACTGCTCGGCACTCTGCCCGATCATGATGGCATAACCGCGGGAGGTGGCCTCCTGCTCGATACCGCTGAGAACGGAGGAAAAATAGAAGTGCGCAAACTGCGGAACGATAACTCCGATAATCTTCAACGGCTTGGTCTTGCTGTTGCGCAAACTCTCTGCCAGCACGTTAGGATAATAATTGTGCTCGCGTGCAAAAGCCCTGATTTTCTCTTTTTGCGCAGCGCTGATACGCGGGCTGTCTTTCAGCGCACGCGAAACGGTTGCCACCGACACATTCAGCGCTCCGGCAATATCTTTCATCGTCATAGGTACAGAGTGTTCCATCGATATGGCAGGTTTGAAGAATAGTAATAGCATTCGGCCTTCCTGCATCTTATTGTACGTAACAGAGCGAGGATGAGCCTAATCATATTGCAAATATAAATAAATATAAAACATATTGATACATTGCATTTTATAATCTCGAAAATTATTCGTGCAAACGATTGCACAGTACAAATAACGTTTTTATATTAAAAAAAGTACATCATGACTAAATAAAACTTAAATTTGCAACGAAGATATACGCTACAAACGTGTCAATCTTTTGAAAGACAGACGATCTACCTACCACGATTGCACAGGATGGAAAATCCTATAAGAAACAATAACATTTATATTATATAGCTAACTTAAAAATCAAAAAAATGATGAAGCAGGTAAAGATTACTATGCCCCGAAGAGCGCTCACATTCGTATGTGGACTTGCTCTCGCAGCTACCGCTTTTGGACAGCAGGTGGTTGTTAAAGGTCATGTGGTGGATGCTACCGGCGAGCCTGTTACAGGTGCCACGGTCCGCGTTGAAGGACAACAGGGTGGTGCAGTGACCGACATCGACGGTAACTTCTCACTGAACGCAAACTCCGGTGCTACGATCACGGTCGATTACATCGGCTATGAGACTTACAAGGGCACCGCATCTCCGGACATGACCATCACACTTCAGGAAGGTGCCGAGAAGGCACTCTCGGAAGTTGTGGTTATCGGTTATGGTGCCGTAAGGAAGTCAGACCTCACGGGTTCGGTGACAGCACTGCGCCCCGACAGTAAGAATAAAGGTGTGGTGGTGAACCCACAAGACATGATCAGCGGTAAGGTCGCTGGTGTGAGTGTCACCAGCGAGGGCGGTGCACCCGGTGGCAAGACAAACATCCGTATCCGCGGCGGTTCGTCACTGAATGCCAGCAATGACCCGTTGATCGTCATTGATGGTGTGCCTATGGACAATAACGGCGTGAAAGGTCTCTCTAACGCTCTGTCGATGATCAATCCTCAGGACATTGAGAGCTTCAACGTGTTGAAAGATGCCTCCGCTACCGCTATCTACGGTAGCCGTGGTTCTAATGGTGTTATTATCATCACTACCAAGAAAGGCCGCAAGGGGCAGGCACCTCAGGTGTCATACGCGGGTAGCTTGACGATAAGCACAAGACGTAATTCGGTCGACGTGATGAGTGGCGATGAGTTCCGCGAGTTTATCAAAAACAAATACGGTGAGAGCAGCACAGCCTATACAGGGCTCGGTACAGCCAACACCAATTGGCAGGATGAGATTTATCGCACGGCCATCAGCACTGACCACAATGTGACCGTGGCCGGCTCGGTGGGCGACTATCTGCCCTATCGTGTTTCCGCTGGCTACACCAACGAGCAGGGTATCCTCAAAACCTCCAACTTCGAGCGTTTCACCGGCGCACTTAACCTGAGCCCGTCATTCTTTGACAATCATCTCAACATCAACCTGAATGCTAAGGTAATGTGGGCAAAGAGCAAGTATGCCGAAACATCTGCCATCGGTGCCGCAATAAGAATGGACCCTACACGCAGCGTCTATGACTACACGTCGTCCGATGCTGCCAACTTCGGTAACTACTTTGCATGGAAGACTGCTGCCAGTTATGATGACAGCGCATGGCCGAATACGCAGAATACCAATGCCACAAGAAACCCTGTAGCACTACTCAACGCCAATGACGACCGTGCCATCAGCCGCTCATTTATCGGTAGCGCAGACTTCGACTATAAGGTGCACGGCTTCGAAGACCTGAGACTGCACGCCACCATGGGTGCCGACCTTTCCGGAGGTACGCAGTGGACTGACGTGGCCAACTGGTCGCCCGCACAATTCTACTATGGTAAAACGGGATTTGACAAGATCTTCAAGCGCGCTTTGACGTTCAGTGCATACGCACAATATTATCACGACTTCAACGACAAGGCCAAGAATCATTTCGACATCATGGGCGGTTATGAGTATCAGCATTTCTTCAGAAATCAGACTTCCCGTTTCTATGGCGTATATCCTTCCACCAGTTCCAAAGCCGGTCAGATATACGAATTCTCAGGTTCGGGCAATGGTGCAGACTATGACGGCGACGGCGTAATCGAAAACTATCGCTACAAGACAGAAAACTTCCTCGTGAGTTTCTTTGGCCGTGCCAACTGGTCGTTAATGGATGGCCGTTACTTGGTAACCGCCACACTTCGCGACGACGGCTCGTCACGCTTCAAGGAGCACTGGGCACTTTTCCCCTCCGCCGCTTTCGCGTGGAGAATCAAGGATGAAAACAAATTCCGCGAGATTAACTGGATGTCTGACTTGAAACTCCGCCTCAGCTGGGGTATGACCGGTCAGCAGGAAGGTAATGGTGAGAGCGGAAGTATTGGCGACTACAATTACTTCCCCATCTATACGAGCAATGCCGGTAGCGGCAGTTACTATCCCATCATCGGCGACGGTAGGCTCAGCCGACCGGATGCTTACAACGTTGACCTTAAGTGGGAGACGACCACGACCTATAACATCGGTCTCGACTGGGGGCTCTTCGACCAGCGCCTCACCGGTAACATCGACTGGTACTATCGTTTGACCACCGACCTGATCAACAACGTATATGTCCCGGCAGGAGCCAATTTCTCCAATCAGGTGATCTCCAACATCGGTTCGCTCTATAACACGGGTGTGGAGGCTCAGTTCCACTGGCGCGCCATCACAACCAAAGATTGGAACTGGAACTTGGACTACAACTTTACTTATAACAAGAACCGCATCAAGGAGTTGATCGGCAGCTCTTCAGACTACTACGTGGCAACGGGAGGTATCTCCGCCGGTACGGGTGGCAACATTCAGGCACATGCCGTGGGTTATCCCGCCAGTTCGTTCTATGTATATCAGCAGGTATATGACGAGAACGGACAGCCACTGGAAGGCGTTTACGTAGACCGCAACGGAGACGGAGTGATCTCTGAGAAGGATAAATATTTCTATAAGAGCCCTGCCGCTCCCGTAACCATGGGCTTCGCTTCTCGCTTAGAGTATAAGAACTGGGATCTTGGCTTCTCGCTCCGCGCAAGTCTGGGCAACTACGTTTTCAACGATCTGGAGGCCGCTTCCTCCGACTTGAGCACAACAGACTGGACTTCATACGCCACGTTGAACAACTATCCTACTTATGTGCTCGCCAAGAACTGGCAGACCAACTCAAACCCGATGTCCGATTACTTCGTACATAATGCTTCATTCCTGAAGATGGACAACATTACCATAGGCTACAGTTTCGATCAACTGTTCAAAAGAGCAAGCTGGCGCGGAATCGCCGGACGTGTTTACGGTACGGTTAGCAATGTCTTCACCATTACCAAATACAACGGCCTCGACCCGGAGGTTTACAATGGCATCGACAATAATGTATATCCACGTCCTATCTCGTTCATCCTCGGTTTGAACCTGTCATTCTAACAACATTAAGCTATTTTACAATGAAAAGTTACATAAAAAGATATTTTCCGATAGCAGTCTTGGCGCTGTCTATGGGAATGAGCTCTTGCACAGGCGACTTGGATGTTACTCCCATCGACCCCAACAAGAGTGCGACTGTCGATTACGACGCACTTTTCAACAAGTGTTATGCCAACCTTGCCCTGCAAGGTAACGGCGGTGCAAGCGGCGATACGGACATCAGCGGTCTGGATGGCGGCACGACACCATTTATCCGCCAGATGTTCAACGTGAATGAGTTGCCTACCGACGAGGCCATCTGCGCATGGACGGACGAAGGCATCTCTACCTATAACTACGCATCATGGACCGCCAGTCACCCGATGGTACAGGGATTCTACTACCGTCTGTATTTTGGCGTCACCATCTGCAACCACTATCTGGAGGTTGCCGCCGATCATGATGCTACGCGCACAGCAGAGATTCGCTTTCTGCGCGCCCTCTTCTATTATTACCTGATGGACACCTTCGGTAACGTTCCTTTCACCACTGTGGTGTCTTCGGAGAAGCCGCAGCAAATCAGCCGTGCCAATCTCTATGCTTGGATCGAGTCTGAATTACTCGACATCGAGGGCAGCCTGTCCACTCCTCAGCCCAAGTCTTCTACCACTACGGGCTATGGCCGTGCCGACCAAGCTGCCTGCTGGATGCTTCTCGCCCGCCTTTACCTCAATGCCGAGATTTATACCGGCACTGCACAATGGGCAAAGGCCGCCGAATATGCACAAAAGGTAATGACCTCCAGCTATCAGTTGTATAAAACGTCCAAGAAGGACTCATACGGCGACACGTGGAGCGCCTATCAGCAGCTCTTCATGGGTGACAACGGTGAGAACGGCGCATACGTGGAGGCTATCCTCCCCATCATGTATCAAGGTAACCTCACCACCAGTTGGGGTGGCACGCTCTTCCTCATGGCCAGCACGTTCAGCGGCAATAGCGATATGCACCCCGCCAAGAACCAGCCCACCGTGGGCAACGGCACCTCCGCCGAATGGGGTGGCAACCGCGCCCGCCGAAACCTCGTGGACAAATTCTTCCCCACCACCAACGCACCTAATGTAGCTTCATACGATATGGTGGACGAGGCGGGCGACGACCGCGCGCTCTTCTGGGGGCTCAACCGCACGTTGGATATCACGACTCCCTCGACCTTCACCGAAGGATTCTCTGTTACCAAGTTTCTCAACATCAAGTCTGACGGTTCTGCCGGAACGGATGCCACGCATCCCGACACCGACTTCTTCCTCATGCGTACGGCAGAGGCTTACCTCACCTACGCGGAGGCAACAGCCCGCACCAATGGCGGAACAGCAACCGCAGCAGGCATCGAAGCCCTCAACGCTATCCGCTCGCGTGCCAATGCTACGACAAAGGCCGGTTATAGCCTTAGTGATATCCTTGACGAGTGGAGCCGCGAGTTCTACTTCGAGGGTCGCCGACGCATCGACCTGATTCGTTTCGGCAAATTCTCAGGCAGCACCGATTACAAGTGGCAATGGAAGGGTGGCACCTACGCAGGTCGCGACTTTGATTCTTTCCGTTATATCTACGCCATTCCAACCAATGACCTGACCGCCAACGAAAACTTGACGCAGAACACCGGTTACTAATCTGAAGAAAGGAATAACAATTATGAAAAAGATAATTAAATCCGCATTGCTGCTCCTCTGCAGCGCGTGCATGTTCACCGCGTGCGAAGACGACAACGACAGTAACCCTGTCATCCAGTCGCCCACAACTTTCGAGTTGAACACGCCGGCCTACTCCTCCTCGGTCATCGACTTGGCTACATCCGACTCTCTCGCCTTCACATGGTCGCAGCCCGACTACGGTGGCTGGCCGGCTGCAGCCGAGTATCAGATTCAGGTATCGCTGACCAACACGTTCACACAGGCTTATAATGATGCTGCAACAGATGCTACAGCCAACGACAGCGCCGACTACGTGACACTCGACAGCTACTTCCGCAGCACAACGGGCAACATTCAGGCTTCCGCCCTTGCCACCGCCCTGCAGAAGCTCGGCGGATGGGCAGAGGGAGCTACAATCCCAACGACGACGGTCTATGTGCGCGCTACGGCATACGTGCCCGGTTCAACCAGTGCATCTACATCGCCTACCATCTATTCCAATGTGGTGACGATCAAAACCATCCCCTATTTCGTTCAGCTCACCGATGCCGATCCTGAGATATGGTATCTCATTGGCAGCTGTATCGCTGACGGCTCTTGGGGCAGCACCATCGGCACACAGATTATCCCTATGTACACCATCGAGGGCGAGACCTACGACAAGGTGACAGGTCAGGGAAAGATCCAATATGTCGGCTATCTCACTACTGCCGGATTCAAGCTCATACTCACCCCCGGCTCATGGACCAATCAGTGGGGGCAGGGCTCCAGCTTCGGTACTTTTGTGAAGAACGACGGCGGCTCCGGCAACATCACCGTACCTTCCAACGGTTACTACACCGTGACCTTGAACACCGCTACCGATGAACTCACCGTAGAGGCATATACAGGCACTGTAACCACATACTCGCAGATGCTGATCACCGGCGACTTCAATTCTTGGGGATACACGACAACGATGAACCCCGTTAGCACGTTCAGCGGAGCCGTGAACCACGACTGGTATTATGACCTCGACGCATCAAGTGGTGCCACGACGGCCAAGTTTACCACTGATGCAGCAAATACCGCTACTTGGAGCAGCACCAGTTTCCCACGCGGCACAGGCGTGAGCAACGGTGGCAACATCCCCGTATCGCAGGGTTCATGGCGTGTAATCTTCAACGACATTACCGGTCAGTACACATTCATTGCACAATAAACACTAACGGGAGGGGGGTGCTGCCCCACGGCATCCTCCTCCCTTAAAGATAGTACAAAATGAAAAAGCAATTATTATATACCTTAGGACTTGGGGTTCTTCTGACCGGTTGTACAGGAGACTACACCGACTGGGCTAATCCTCAGAGCAATGCCGAAGAAGATGCCAAGACCGTAACGCTGGCCGTAGCATCGGTTGCGGCCATCGACCTCACCACTGTCACCACAGATTCCGTACAGTTGTTTGTGCCCACCGTCACCTCGTCGGAGACGGTGACCAACACCTACTCTGTCGTTGTGGCCAATACCGACGGCACGGCTTCCGGAACAATCACAGCCAATGCCAACGGATATGTGGAAACCAACGAGCTCGACTCCATCGTCAAGACCCTCTACGGTCGGCGCCCCACGGCGCGCAACCTTGCGCTCACGGTGACCTCTTACAGTCATGTCAACGGCATATCGATCACCAACACGGGCACGACAACAGGCGTAGTCACACCCAACTCTCCGGAGATCGACACCCAGTATTACATCACCGGTAGCATCAACAGCTGGAGTACTACCGACACAACCTATCCCGTGGTAAACGGTGGGGGTGACGTCTACGAAGACCCCGTCTTCACCTGCACCCTCCCCGCTTCTGTCGTAGGCACGGGCTTTGAGTTCAAGCTCAGGCCTGTATCGGGGGTTGGCGGCAATATCACGGCTGCCGCGGACAGCACCGCGGGCAAACTTGCCAACCAGAACGCTGGTGGCAATCTTAGCGTGACGGCTGTGTCCGGTGCCTCATATTATAAGCTCTCCTTCAATCTCTATGAGCAGACGTGGACCTGCGAGGCACTGAGCTATGGCGAATTCCTCTATATGGCAGGCAGTGCCAACGGCTGGAGTCAAGTGGATATCCTTAGAAGTCCAAACTATGACGGTGTTTACACCGGCTACATGTATCTCGACCAGAATGGCTTCAAGTTCTGCACACAGCCCAACTGGAGCGGCACTAACTATGGTGCAAACTTCAGTACCGACCCCAATGCCGCCAACATCACGATGACCGAGTCTGCGGGGTTCTACAAAGTTGTGGTCGACCTCACCGCTTCCACTTATACCCTCACCGCCATCAACACCATCGGTATCATTGGCAGCGCCACGGCAAACGGCTGGGACAGCGATCAGGATATGACCTACAATACTACCGATCGCTGCTGGGAGGCGACGGGCGTAGTGCTCACGGCCGGCGAGATTAAGTTCCGCGCCAACGATGCATGGGCGATCAGCTGGGGTGGTACAAGCCTTAATGCCCTGACCACCGATGGTGGCGCCAACATCAGCGTTACTGCCGGTACCTACGACATCAAGCTCTACCCATCCTACGATGGCAATACCAAAGCTACGCTCACGGCACAGTAAGCACCTCTCATCATTTAGCTCATATATATCAAAGGCGATTCTCCGGTTTGGAGAATCGCCTTTTCGTATGGCGAATAAAAGAATAATCGCTTCGCTCAGAATAAAAGAATATATCACTGTCCGTAAAAACAGATTGCCGGCTCGGGGAACCTTTATACATCACACCTACAAGCGCATTTGCCGCAAGGGGGCTTGCCTAAGCGGCATGTATGTCAAACGGCACGCCGATTTCATTCCGATATTGACGTACACCGTACGATGTACGCATGTACACCGAACAATGTACGCACGCACACCGAACGTCGTACGTGCGTACACCGACCGCCGTACGTGCCCATCAGAATGGGAAGCGGTAATCTCCCGGACGATCTGACCGTCGCGTGAAGATGGAACTGCAGCTGCTGAAGAGCGGATTTTTATCGTTTAGTTTTAACTTTTGGCAGACACCAATAAAAAGAATAAAAGCCAAATGCTCTGCAGGTGAAAGCAAACCCAAGTGAGTAATGGCTTTTTTATTCTTTTATTCTGAGCGAAACGATTATTCTTTTATGCTCTTTATCCCAAGTCAATTTACCTGCATCTTCACCACTTTCACTGCGTTGCCACATTGCACTTGCACCACATACAAACCCTTGACAAAGGCATGCAGGGGAACGATAACCCGATTGTCGCCATGCACTTGGAGACGTTGCACAAGCGTACCATTAGCCGTGAAGATGCTTACTGCACACAAGCGACTGCCTGATACCACGAGCCTGTCACCCTCATGTGTGACCGACGGCTCTGTGGTGGGCGTGCCCACGGAGGCAATATCCGTAGACAGGTCAGTGTGGAGCCTCAATGTATTATCCTTAACTGTCAGGAAATAATCAGGCTGGTCGTCTGCCTTCAATTCCACTTCCTGCCCCTCGATGCTGCCCATCACCATTACACGATAGGTACGCCCCTTGTCTATGGGCAGGCTATTTGTCATGAGCCAATAGGTATAAACGGGAACATCAAGATTCGGGCGAAGCGTTACGACAGTGGTCGGGCTGTTTAGCTTTGTCCTTGTCTTTGTTTCAACATCCTCGCAATAGAAAGTTACGGTGCCTTCATAGGTGCGATTCTCCGACGTGCGCAATGAAGCAGCCAACTTGAAATTGCGCCGACTGGAGAGGATGAGCTCATTGGATTCGATCCTGTCATCCGAATCATCTGCCAAGAATACCTGCACGTTTGCCATCAAAGGCTTTTCGGATGCCGTCTGAACAGTGATGTAAGCTGTCTCCTTATTATGTATAGGGTTGACCTTATAGCGCGTGGCCTGCTCATTGTCTATACCCCCCTTCCCGTCATTTCCTATCATTTCGAGCCACACTTTATAGCGCCCCGGAGCAATATCGGCAGGCAGAGAGAGCGCAATATATGTCTTAGCTTCAAAAAAACTGTCGAATTCGGTTAATGTATTATTCCTCGTTTCAAACACGGGCTTGTCGTTCTCATCACACAATCTCATTTTCACGAAGCAGTCGCGGGACACTCCTGTGAGATTTTTCAATGTAAATACAGCCGTCGCCGTACCACCTTGTTCGACCTTTCCGGAGAGAACAGGCTGTGCCATCAACTGGAAACCGGCTTGCGGCCGGGCTTCCTCCGATACGCGCCTTCTACCCCCTTCAAGCTCTATCTCCATGACGGGAGCCTTCCTCATACGGAGCCATTCGTCCCATGAGCCGTCGTCTTTCCATTCGGCACATACGGGAACAAGGCGGTAATATCCGTCGGCCAACCCCGATAAGTTCACTTTGACACTTTGAGGACGGTCCATCAGAAAATCTGAACCCATCACCCCGCCGTCTCTCGCGCCATACTCCCGTTGCGTAAAACCTCCGTCTGCATGGTCATCCGAATAGAAAATGCGGCAGAAACCGTCATCCGAATCGAATACGGCCACACCCACATCGCCTTTGAAAGGCCGGCCTCTGTTCACAAAAGAGGTCATCTCCACGGTAACCATTTGAGTTGTATCGAAAGTGTCGGCGCTACCCTCGGGCAAAATGAGGGCACCGCTTTCATTGAATGTCAGCTGTGGGCTTGTATTGAGGAGAGCCCTGTCTATCGGGGGATATGCCGAATTATTGGGATGTGCCACGATGGCCTGCAGCCCTGAGCCGAATGTCAATGCCTTGCCTTGAAACTCGTTTCCCGTCTGCGAAACGCTGAGGGCAGCAAGCGAATAGAAACCGTCGCTCTGCCCGTTCCACCCGAAGTTCATGTGAAACAAGCCGTTCTGATCAAAGCCGTCGGTAACCCATGCGTGCCCCGAACCTCCACCCGAAGGGTTTCCCGACAAGTAGACAGGGCAGCCATCGAGAAGTTCCTGCCGTATAATCTCCGCAAAACGCGTCATCCCTTCCAACGAACGGGAGACGAGAGCGGCAGAATAATCGAAGTTATTTTCCAAAGCATTGCAAGCCGACGTGCTATATGCGCCGCTTGCCCACGGCGTGTATTGCATAGATACCGCTATACCTACATCGCTCATCAGCAGGGCCACGGCATCTTGTTCGGCCGCCGTGGCCGTGACAGGATAATCGTAATTGGGCAGCATGCTTGCCCAATCGTAGCGTGAAAGGCTGAAATCCGCACTTTTCTGCTTGTTGTCATACGACACGATATACTCATTCTTACCGCGGCCTTGCGCAGGCCACTGGTGGTAATACATCACCTGTGCCACTGCCGTGGCCACACAGCCGCTGTATCTATAACCTGTCTTCGCATTGTAAGGGGCACTCTGCCCCCATTTGCTCTTGAGCAACGGCGACACGGTCTTTGAAGCACTAAAGACTTGCGGCCTGACCGCACTGCTCCTCCCTGTCTGCTTCAACAGCTCAAAAGTTTGCCTATAACCGGCCAACAGCAGTCTGACACCGGGATTGGCCGTAAGCGTATCAAGCGTTTCGGATGTGCTGTAAGCCAGCACTTCGCCCATCTCATCATTGCCCGAAACGACAACATAGCCTTTTCCCTCCGCATCATTAAAGATATAGAAAGGAGCGACGGCACTGCCCGCAGCACGCCGCAAGGCTGCACGGGTAGTCTGCTTCGAGGATAAGGTGACATACTTTTTTGCAATATCCAATGCCTTTTTCGGCGTAATATCTGCGGCTTTCACGCCCGAAAGGCAGCAGATTAAGAAGAAAATACTTGCCAAGCGTCCCATAAGACGCTTGGCAGCAGCCCGCACCGTCTCGATGCCGGAAGAGTTGTTCATCTGTCTCATTGCTATTTATCTGTTATGCTTTATGGCTATCCGTCTGCCGGCAAAATATAATTTATCGGTCTATGCATAAATTTTCATACCCGTTTCACCGATAGTTTTAATTCGCATATTGCGTTTACTGTTTATTTCCAACCACGTTTCAGGCTGCAAAGATACGAATTTTTATAATAATTAAATGCCATTTTCCATGCTATTTTGAACAAAAAATGTACGAACATCGAGATAAGATAAGAAACGCTTAGAAATTCGGAAATAATCGGACAAACACCATCTGGAGATTTGCGTGTAGCAAAATTGAAAAACTTTTGCCCGAAATACGCGAAAATCAGAGGGGGTTACGTAAACCTCGGAGCATCAGTGAGTTACAGGCGAAAAGTAAGAATATGCCATAGATATTCATCTTTACGTTTTGCGATAGCACCCTTTTCGCATCGCGAAAGCATAGTTATCGCGATGCGAGAACATTGAGATCGCACTGCGATTAGGCCGTTATCGCGATGCGAAACCTATGCTATCGCAACCCTATCCCAAAAATTTCGACCTCCCGTGACCAGAATCTTGTCTAACCACCCCGATTTTCCGCTCTAGAATGAACGAAAATCTGAACGAAAAAACTGTAATGAATTCTTGACAGAATTTAGGGGAGATAGAACCGAAACTCCACCCTTACTTCTCCTTGAGCACCTGATGCTTCAACAGGAAAGTGGCGTTCTGGTTTTGTGCCACGCCGGGCGTAATCTTATAAGAATAAATAACGTCCTCACCCAACTCTATCTCGAAGCAATAGTTATGAAACTGCTCGCCCTCCATCTTCGACAACTCCAAGTCGTGGGTGGCGATAACACCACTGACCGGGAACTTTGATATAGACTGCAAGAACAGTCGAGACCCGTTGAGCTTGTCGAGCGAATTGGTACCTTTCAGGATTTCATCGAGAATGATTAACGAAGACTCACATGCGGAAGAGAGGACGGGAGCAGTCAGTCCGTCCACCAACTGCTTCAGCCTCCTCAGCTCCGCATTGAAATAAGATATGCCATGCGTGAGGTCGTCCGTGGTACGCATGCTGCTGAACAAACGGCAGCGCGACACACGCATACGCTCGGCAAAAACGGGCATACCCAGCAGAGCCAATACATAGTTTACCCCTATCGAGCGCAGGAAAGTGCTCTTACCCGCCATATTGGCACCCGTGATGATATAGAAACTGCGGTCGTCAATGCGGAAATCATTGCGCACCGCCTTGTCGTTCAAGAACGGATGATAGAGCCCTGCGGCCTCATAATGCATGCCTGCTTCATCCGTCACCTCACTCCAAATGGTATTGGGATGATTGGCCAAGAACGTAGCGACGGTCACATCCTGATCCATCGCGATCACGCGGTCGAGCCATTCGCCTATCTCCTGCCTGTCGTTTGCATTCCACTTGATGAACTTTCGTACCAAGAAGAAATCATAAAGGGCAAATGTGTTGACTAAAATCAGCCCCATGATGTTGCCACGTCTGTCCAAGCCGTCGAGCAGTGCGGTGAGCCGGCAGAACACGTCTGCATGGCCGTTATCCATCAGTCTCACGACGTATGATAACTTACGTACCTGTCCATGCAGCTTGTTGATGGCTTCGCTCACGTTTTTCAGCGTGCCCATGCACAGCAGATAGACACCGAAAAACTGCAAGATGCCCCACCAGATGGGTAGCAGCCCGCTGACCCTACCCACAACGGCCAACACGGCACACGCCAAGAAAGCAGCCAGATCGGCGATGGCCAAGCTCAACAACAGCCTGCTGCCCAACAGCCTGTTCACCCTGACTTCACCTGCCGCATGCAGTGCCTGACGTATGGCATCGGTGTCGATCTTTTCTCTCACGCCGCAAGAAATGAACTCTACACGAAACCTCTCGTCTTGAGCCAAGCTCTCGATACGTGCCCGATATGCCGCACCGTTATCCTCACCCCATATCTGCCGACGGTTCGGCACGGCTCTCCCGTCGAGACTGCATAGCCGCTCGGCCAACGCGTCACAGCCGCCGGTGGTGGCCATTCGGCTCATACGCTGATACAGGCTGTCCTTGCCGAAGATGTCGAGGTCGTAGGTATAGGCATGTTGCGGGTCAACATAACGTTGCCCGTTGTCGAAGCAGGAGAAGTCGCCACGTAGCGCACTCAGTTCGTTGTCATAGACCTGCTTCAAGTCTTCCATGCGATGTATGCGCTCATCATTCTTCGTATCATGCATGCGAATGATGAGATAAGCCAGTGCGAACACGACAGCCAACGGCAATTCGAGCAGTCGGAAGCGGGGATTGTCAGTGATGGTGACCAACCCGATGCACCCCACCGAAGCTAAGAAAGAAAGAATTTCGCCCATCACAAAACCGTGAGCACGCGCCTTGAGCGACTTGATGCGTCGTGCCAAGTTGTCCGATTGCGATTGGTAAGAGTCAATGAGTTCCATTGTTTTGATTCAAATGCGTGATTCCGTCGCGACTCACCTGCAACACTCCGCATACTTTCTCTATCCGGCTGATGGCTTGCCGAATATCCATATCATCAGGAATGCGTAGCGCCACGGCCGTGACGACGTTATAGTCATAGATTATTTCACATTTCATCTGCTTGGCTTCTGCCAGCAGAGCATCCTTACCCACCTGCCTGTCATAATAGACAATCAGCGTGTGCGGCGCAAATTCTTCGTCGGGAGAAACAGGCCGGCTATCGTTTTCGATAGGAACGGCAGGCATATCTCTCGTTCCTGCTCTCTGGCTGCAGCAACTGCTCATAAGGAGAAGGACTGCCATAAACATGAAATAACATGTTTCCATCATGGCTGCAAAGTTAAGTAAATAAAGCGACAGGGTATGCAAAAGAATCGCCTTCGCATATCCAAAACATCGTAAAAGAATGAAAAAACAGTGAAAACACTACCCTACCAGATGGCGTGCTTTGAGTTCGAGATATTTGTTGATGATGTCGACCGACAAGTTTTCGGGCTTGGTGAGCAGGGCAAGAATGCCATATCGTTTCAAAGTGGAAACGATGAGACGCTGCTCGTAAATGGCTTTCTCGGCGATGACATGGCGGTAATACTCCTCCGTAGAGTTGGGTCGGGTCTGCGTGTATTTCTGAATCTCTGCATCTTTGAAGAATACTACCAACACCCTGTGGCGCCGGCTGAGCTGCTGGAGATAGGGCAACTGCCGACGCATTGACTCCAACGTAGAAAAGTTGGTATAGAGCACGAGCAGGCTGCGCTGTGAGATACGGACGTTAACATTGGCTACCAACGCGGAGAAGTCGGTCTCGCCGAACGACGTGGACTGATGATAGAGCGTGTTGAGCAGCGTTTCCATATATCCCGGTTTGCGCGAAGCAGGCACCAAAGTATCGAATTTCTCATTGAAGGTGACGATACCTGCCTTATCCTCCTTGTGCAGGGCGACAAATGAGAGTACCAACGAGGCGTTGATGGCATAGTCGAGATAGGTCATGCCGCGGAAAGTCTGCTGCATCATACGACCCTTGTCGATGACATTATAAATAGGTTGCGAGCGCTCCTCACTATAGACATTCACCATCAGTTGATGTTTGCGGGCAGAAGCTTTCCAATTGATCCGGCGATACTCGTCGCCTTTCACATAGTCTTTGATCTGGTCAAACTCCGTATTGTTTCCCGCCCGGCGGATTTTCTTGATACCCATCTCGGTCAACCGGTTGTGGATGGCAAGAAACTCATAGCGCCGCAAAATCTGATAGGAGGGATAGACCTTGATTTCCTGTACGGAGCCCAACGTATAACGGCGCTGCATGAATCTCAAGAATGTCGAAGCGAAAACACGGATATTGTTAAACACATATACACCGCGTTCGACAGGCCGCAAGTAGTAGATGATGGTCTTGCTCTCGTGTGCCTCTAATGTCTCGCGGAATGCCACATCACGTCTCTGAAAGATGGCCGGAGCCTCATCGAGTACCTCCAGCCACACCTTGAACGTATAGTCGCTGTGCAGATGGAGCTTTACGGCATTGTCATCGCCGTTGGAGAAACGCTCCTCACACTCACGTTCGCCCGTTATCAGCATACCTCCCCATAGCTTCACCATTTCGATGACAAGAAGGATGACAAACAGAGCCAGCAGTATTCTGCCCACTATGAATAGCGGATTCCACCAAAAGCCACTGATAAGGACAAATATGATCAGTGTGGCGATGATATAGAAACGTCGTGTGAGAAACATCTTTTCACGTAACCTTATTTAGGTACCTCTACTTTATCAATCAGTCGCTGCGCCACCTTTTCCGGCGTATAGCCTTCCATCTCGGCCTCTGCCGTGAGGATGAGACGATGACGAAGCACGTTCGGAGTGACAGTTTTCACATCGTCGGGTGTCACGAAGTCGCGACCCTGCAACAGTGCGTAGGCCTTTGATGTCTGCAAGATAGCAACCGACGCACGGGGCGAGCCACCGAGATAGACAGCTCTGGAGTTGCGAGTCTGCTGCACAATCTCTGCAATATAGCGAAGCAATGAAGTATCGACTACCACGTCCTTCAGTGTCGAGCGCAGCCGGAGAAGCTCATCCTTCGTTATCACAGGCTTAATATCGGCAAGCCGACTGAACGACATGTTCTGCTGGTGTTGCTCCAATATGCCTACCTCTTCTTCCAAAGCAGGATAGCCCATCACGATTTTCATAAGGAAGCGGTCAAGCTGCGCCTCCGGCAAACGATAGGTTCCCTCCTGCTCCACGGGGTTCTGCGTGGCAAGGATAGTATAAAGTGCCCCCATCCGATGGGTCACGCCATCGATATCTATCTGCCGTTCCTCCATCACCTCGAACAGTGCCGCCTGTGTCTTGGCAGGCGCACGGTTGATCTCATCGGCAAGAATGATATCGCCAAAGACCGGCCCTTCATGGAAATCGAATGCGGACGACTGCATGTTAAACACTGTGGTGCCCAAGACATCACTCGGCATCAGGTCGGGCGTAAACTGTATTCGGCTGAACTTGGCATCGATCAGACGAGCAAGAAGTCGTGCCAACAACGTCTTGGCAACACCCGGAACACCCTCTATCAACACGTGCCCGTCGGCAAGAACGCACGTAAGAATGAGGTCGACTGCATTTTTCTGACCCACGATAACCTGTGTTATCTGAGCCTTCAAATCCGCTATCTTCTGCGAGAAAGTGGATAAATCTATTCTTGATTCTTCATTCATAATTCTGCTCCCCAAACCCCATCAGCAGATGGGAATGTTAGAAACTGGATATAGGATTGATGGTTATTTCTTTCTTTAATCTCCGAACCTAACGCTAAGTTCTATAAACCAAGCTATAGGTTTCATGAGTTATGTTCTGATTGCCCGTTCTATTTTATTCATCTTATCAATCATCTTTTTCATATCATTCACCGAGATATTATTCTCATTGGCATAGATAAACCGAAGCTCCTTGATCGTTTGCGCCACCTCTTCATAGGTCTGCCCGCAGCGGGAGCTCAAGATTCGGAAGGTATGGTCACTGTCTCCCACATCGAAAACATCCACTCCTGTATGCCGGCGCACCACATCCGCAAAATAAGCAAACTTGGTTTTCACCAACCCCGCATGGTCTTTTCGTTGGAAATAGAGCGTTCCGATGAGCTGAACAAACTCCAACGTATTATTCTTTGGCGGTTCGATGAAGGGTATCACACGCTGCCGACGACGAGCTGTAAAGATGAAAAACAGCAGTATAACCAGCATTGTGAAATAGAGTGCCCATTGCAAAGGAGGTGACTTAAGCAAAGAACGGAACAGGCCCTCATCATTCGCCAACTGTTCGCTTCTATCTCTTTCTGCGGTAGAATGCAATCGGACGACAGGCCTGTCTGCCATCTCATTCATCAAGCGAAACACTAAACCGGATGCCCCTTTGTCTAAAACCATATAATTGGTAAACAGCAATGGCATACTCACAAGGATGACCTCACCATTACCAAACTTTCTTTTGACCGCGACAACATCCGTCACCTGCTCATATTTCAACCTGTCGTCCCATGCCTTGCTGGTGCTTTGCGCCAAACTCGTCCACCCGGCATGATGGCCGCAAGTATCGACATAAGCATGCCTCAACATACGATAAACCCGGTAATCGCACTGTGAATAAGGAGGGGCGACCCAGCGGATGGTATCGTACATGTATGATGCCTCGCTTTCAATCTGTTGCTTCAAGCCTTTCAAAGAGAATCCGTCGTATCCTTTTACAGATGCACCCAAGAATGAAAACAGCAGACTATCGACATCAGAATCGTAGACATAGCCGGCAATCATGATCTTGCCGCCTTTCTCGGCAATCTTTCGGATGGCGGCGGTATCCCTATCGGTAATCGGCAAATAGTTTGCAACGATAAGCACATGGCGTGCACCGGGCGTTTGGCTCAACTGATAAAGCGTACTGTCTTCCACCCGATAGCCTTTAGGCATCACCTGCTTGAACACACTGTCCATCACATAGCAGCCAAACGGATTGCGGTCTTTGCTATCGAAGGTGGCTGTCCAATCATAACGCTGAGGTAGCTGCATCTGCAAAAAGAAGATGATAACACTTGCTATGATGATGCCGAAGACATACCATTTATTGAGTTTCATGCCTCACCTCCCTTCGCTAATCCGCTCTCTTGCAGTACCAACTGCTGCAAACGTTGCATCTCGCGACCCAGCTCTTCGTCTGCGGGGAAATCGCCATAACGCACACGCAGGAAGTGGTTGGTCAGCTCGCGGAATGTCCCGCTACTCACTTCGTAGGTATATTGAGTGGGTGTTTTAAAGGGTTGCCAATCGATCAGCGCCTCATCGCTCAACGTCCTCAACGTCTGAAGATAAACCATTCGTACCGCCTGACGATAATCTTTCCTTTCGAAAGCTTTTCTTATCTCCACATTAAAATCAAAGCCATAGATATTGTCCTCTATGCCCGTATCGGGCAGCTGGTCTGTCTTCCTGTTGTAAAACAAGGATGGGCGGTAATAAATAATGATGCCGACGATCATCAGAGTCAGCACAACGCCGATCGTTATCCATATCTCTGCGCCGTACTTACTATAGAAACTGCTGCCAAAGATGCTTGACAACAATTCGTTTAAATGCTCCTCCAGCCATCCCCATACACTGAAATCCGACTGGGTAAGCTCCCTCGAATAGTCATAAAGCGAATCATCCCGCCAGTTGTCAAGGATAGCAGGGTCTACTTTCAGTGTATCAGGAGCAGTCGTCATCAATTACAAACGGTCAAAATTGTTGATGTCAATGGGGTCGTTTATCAGGTCTGGCACATCTTCATTCGTATCGGCCAACTCCTCGAAACGCTCGATATCCTTGCCTACCGATATACCATCCAGCTTATCGGCAGCATGTCCATACTGATAGGCCAGAGCCACAAAGCTGAGTGAGGACACAAAATAGGAGAGGAATGTTGCTACTACTACCATCAGATAGGTAACCAGAGAGAGCAGCAGTGACGTTACGTCCAAATCCGAAGAAAACGATGTCGGGAACAGTTGCCCTTTGGTAAATATCAGCGCAACCATGGGCAACATCACCACGCTGCTAATGATATTGAGAATCAGACCTATCACAAGCAGTACCCCCACGATGCCGCCCCAAGTCTTGATTCCATACCTGTAAGCCTTGCCGATGGCCGCAAAGATGTTCGTATCCTCCTCCAGAAGATAGACAGGGGGTATCATTAGCAATGGCACAACGGCAACAAATAGAGCCGGAATGGTCAACAAGAGCGTCCATGCCGAACCTAACGCCATCAACACCACGATACCCACCATTAGGACATAAAACAGTATCCACATCAGCAGAAGAATGCACGACCGACCCAAATTGCGTCTGAGCAGCGGCCACATCTCCTTTATGGTCAGGTCGGCGATACCATCCTTGCGCTCTGCGTCTATCGCCATCATGGCATAGACGATAGACATCATTACCAAGCCGATAAATACGGCCGATAGTATATACACGCCATAGTTCACCCACCAAGACGTTTCTACGCCTCTGGCTTGTATCAGATTGAGGTATCCATCCCAGAAAATCTGTGCGCTAATGCCAGACAGCAGACAGAGGGGGAGCACCAAATAGAGGCAGATGCGAAACAGAACCTTGCTGTTCTGCATTGTGAAATCAACAGAGTCAGACAGTTTTTCGCTAAATGTCCTTACCTTATAAATAGGTATCTTACGAAATTTCATAATCGGAAAACAATTGTGTGTGAGATGTTTGAGAAATATTACTGGTCTTTTTAATATCCATGCGATGCAACAGATAAGGCCATATTACAAAATAAAACAAGATGAATATGGCCGAAAGAATAATGATGGTGAGCTTGAGAGAAAGGGGCATGTCCGTATGGCGTGTGAGATAACTCTCGATGAATCCGGCCACGACAAAGATCGGCACGGTACCCACCACAATCTTCAAGCCACGCTTAGCCCCACGCTGAAACGAGCGAAGGCGTGAGTAAGTGCCGGGGAACAGCCAGCCGTTGCCCAAAGCCAGCCCGGCACTTCCTGCTACAATGATGGCCGAGAGCTCCAATGTGCCATGCAGCATAGTGGCCTGCAAGCATACATCCAGCAGGTTGCGCTGCGCAAAGAAGCTCCAGAACGTGCCTATCATCACACCATTATACATCAGGTAGAAGCCCGTTGAGAGACTTGTCGTCAGTCCCGACACGAATATACTAAACGATACCCTGATATTATTAAAGGTGATACCGTAAAACATGGAGTACGGATTCTCATTGCCATAGACGCCCATCGGAGTGCCGTCGGCAATGTTCTGTTCGGTCATATCCATATAGCTGTTCCCCATAATAAGACGACAGAACGAGTCGTCTATCATCTGGGAGATTACCCCAATGAAAACACTGGCGGCAAAAATAAGGAATGAGGCCAGCAGCAGTTTGCGCGCATCATACATCGCCCGGGGCACCTCATGCGTCCAAAAGGTGATAAACCGCGAGCGCGGCTCATGCTTGTTCTGATAAATCTCGTTATGGATGGCCGATGCAAGATTATTGAGATAGGTGGTTATGCGCGATTGAGGGTAATGCGTCTGGGCAAACGAGAGGTCAGAAGTAATGTCGACATATACGTCTGCCAAGCGGTCGGGCGACTCAGCGGCAGCATTCTGCACGATGGTCTCCGACTGTTCCCACTTTGCTATATTCTTGCGTATGAATGTAATCTCTTTCAAAATATTAGGGCAATATCAACCCTTTTTTATTTTATTCTTTGCAAAAATATGAAATAATAACTACATTTGCAATATAAAAACAGGGAAAATGTCAAAAACAGATATAATTACCAGCCAAAACGTGCGCATAGAGCAGACCTCGGCAAGCGTTGGCGATCGTATCATTGCAAGGCTCATCGATTACTTTGTCATCGGCTGCTACATCACCGGCACGACAATGATATACCTATCCGTTTCCGACCAGAACAGGTCTCTATTCTTGGAAACAGCGTACATCTGGCTTACGTTTCTTCCCTCCGCTTTCTATTCCTTCATCTGCGAAAATCTCTTTCACGGACAAACATTAGGTAAACACCTGCGTCATCTGCGGGTGGTCAACGTCAACGGCTCACCGCCCACCATCGGCGCCCTGCTGCTGCGGTGGATGTGCCTCATGCTTGATGTGTGGACATCGTGCATCGGTGTTATTTTCATCATGGGAACCAAACGCGGGCAGCGGTTGGGCGACTTGGCAGCCGGAACCATGGTTATCCACTTGGATGATTACAAGAGCTGGCATGGCTCGCTCGACAATTTCTATTATCTCAAGGCCGACTATACCCCCATATATCCGCAGGCCGTCAATCTTTCCGATGGGCAGGCGCACCTCATCGAGCGTACGCTTCAGGCCAGTAGCGGCTACGACCCCATGAAAGTAGATGCCCTATATACCAAAGTAACACAGTTTCTCAGCATCACTCCGCGTGATAACGACCACGCAAAATTCCTCAGCACCATTCTTCACGATTATCAATTCTACGAGCTTGAATCCATCTAAGGCTTCCCGCTTGTGACGTGGCAAAGGCAAGCGTATAGGTGTTTTTTTCATCCGTGTTCCTTCCGATTTTTCCCCATACAGTTTCAATGACACGGGGAAACGCCTTGTCTGTGGCTTCCGGAGCATCATTCCGGCCTTGCCGTCAGGCAAAAGCGGCGACGTACGGCGTTCGGTGTACGTGCGTACGACGTTCGGTGTGCATGCGTACGACGTTCGG